>CAMDUT010000008.1 GCA_945877905.1 Phycisphaera mikurensis NBRC 102666
TCGCGCAGCAGGTCGCGCACGGCCGCACGAAGCGCGTTCGCGACCCGGCGCGCCGCGTTCAGGCACTCGGCCTCGGTGCGCCCGGTGGCGCGCGCGACCTCGCCATAGGTCATGCCGTCGACCACGTGCATCCGGAAGACCGCGTCGTCGTCGCCCTGGTCACGTGCCACGAGGTCGGCTTGCACCATCGCATAGGCCTCGTTCGCGAGCGCGAGCGCCCACGCACGGTCGAACGCGTCGGCCGGCGCGTAGGCATCCGAGGCGAGCGCGCCTTCGATCGCCTCGAGGTCGGCGGGGAACTCGGTGCCGCGCTCTCGCTCTCGCTGCGCGTCGCGCATGACGCCGCGGCAGTGGAACGCCATCGCGTTCATGAGCCATCGCCGCAGCGGCATGCCGCTCGCGCGCCAGCGCACGAAGAACGATGGGTCCGACATCGTTCGAGCGAAGAACCCGGACACCAGGTCGTCGCGCTCGCCGATGCGCCTGAGCTGCGGGGTGCTGACATAGGCGGTGAGGGCCGTCGCGTACCGCCCCATCACGTGGCGGCGGAGCGCGTCGCGTGCGTTCGATGCACGCGCGGCGCCGGCCGAATCGCCCACGCCCGCCGCGCGGTCACCATCCTCGGCGATGGTCAGCTGCGCATCGATCCAGGTGGCGTGGGTGGTGGGGAAGTGGTCGACTGGCACGCCACGAGGGTAGCGGGGCGGTGCGCCCCGGAAGCGGCGCACCGCCCCGGCACCATGGCCTTGGGCTCGACGGCGCGACGGAGCCCGCTCAGTTCCCGCACGGCCCCCAGGTCGCGAGCAGCAACCCGAGGTCATTGCCGTCGACCGCGCCGTCGCGGTTGACGTCGGCGGCGGTGCCGGCAGGTGCGGTGCCCCATGAGGAGAGCATGAGCCCGAGGTCGGCGCCCTGGACGTAGCCGTCGGAGTTGAGGTCGGCGAAGCACTCGCAGCCGTCGGGGACGCCGTTGGCGTTGGCGTCGGGCCGCTCGCCACGGAGGATCTGGCCGTAGTCGACGATGCCGTCGGAGTCGCAGTCGGCGGACCACTCGACTGCGTACGCGCGCTCGCTTCCGTCGAAATCCCACACGTCCGCCCATGTGCCCGGTGCTCCGATCGAAATGAACATCTCGACGTGAACGTCCCCGGGATTCCCGGGCTCACCCGGTCCCCATGGTTCGAACGACCACGGCGTCCCGTCGACCCATCCCCATGGGCAGCCGTCGCAGCGCCTGCCGCCGATGCACACGCGCCCCGCGAACACGCCGGAAGCCCTTGCCATCGTGAACACGAATTGATTCTCGTTCCCGTCGGCGATCGAGGCGAGTTCCGCCCCGATGGACCTCGCCGCACCCACCTTGAAATCAAAGTTCGTTCGCGTTGTCGTCCGGAGCGTCCGGTACCAGTGGCCATTTCCTCCCTCGGTCGCACGCCACTCGACCGGATAGGCGCCCACCTCGCACGCAACGCCCCGCTCGCAGCAATCCGGCACGTTGTCGCCGTCGTAGTCGGGAAGCGACCCGTCGCGGCACTGGCCGTAGTCCACGATGCCGTCGTTGTTGCAGTCGGCGGACCATTCGATGACGAACGACGGGACGAGCCATGCGCCAAAGCACTCTCGCACATCCTGGACGTCGTTCCATCCATCGACGAGGAACGCGAGGAACCGCTCGTCTCCGCCGGGCCCGCACTCTGCGTGGTCGTTCGGTTCTCCGTCGATCCACTTCTCGAGTGCCCACGACTCCCCGGTGACCCATGTCCAGTTGGCCGCCGGACCGCCGTTCGGAATCGGTTGGAACCCGCCGAGGACGGGTCCGAACCCACCGCTCCACGCTCCGGCGGTCGCCTGTGCCTGAGCGAGCACGAACGCGTGTTCGCTCGCGTTCGTGAGCGATGCGAGATGCCCACCTTCATGCAGCGCCGTCACGCGGCAGTCGTTCCACGTACGGGGGAAGCCTGCGGTTCTCACCGCATACCAATGCCCGTTCCCCCCATCCTCCGTGCGCCACTGCACCGCCTGCTGCGCGTTCGCCCCCGCCGCCATCGCCGCACCGGCGATCACCGTCGCTGCCTGGAACTTCATCGGAACGTCTCCTGTGGGATCACGGCGGGCAAGGGCGCCCGTCCTGGGGAGAGATCCGCGAATCACCGCTCCATGCTCCGGGCGCCCCGGAAGCGTCCTGCCCGCGCCCCACGCGACGAGCACCGAAGCGGCGAGGAATGCCGCCATCCCTGTGATTCTCGGCCAACGGACCCCGGACGCCTGGCGCATGAACGGCGGTTCCTCGGCGACCGGACGTGGCCCTGCGACCTCGGGCCACCCTGCGATGGCATCGTCCCACACACCCGCGAGGCGTCGCGCCGCCGGCCGGTCGATCGTCGTGCCCACGCCCGAGTGATCCGCGCGACGGCCCTGCATGCTCGCTCAGTCCGAGCGCACGATGCGCATGACCTCGAGCACCGCCTCCTCGACGTCGGCCGGCGGCACGCCGTCGTCGACCAACGCATCGCGCAGCGCGTCGCGAACCCGTGCGGCGACCCGGCGCACCGCGTTCGCGCAGTCCTGGCGGCTCACACCGAGCTCGGCCGCGATCGACTCGTAGCGCTCGCCGTGGACCACGTGGCGCCGGAAGATCGCGTGCTCGTCGAGCCGCCCCGCCGCGTCGAGGTCCGCGTGGACCCGCGCGTGCGCCGCGTTGATCATCGACAGCGCCCACTCCGCGTCGAAGGCGCGCACGGCGTCGCGCTCGTCGACCGGCTCGGGGCCCGAGGCGCCTTCCGAACGCCCGCGCTCGCGCCCACGGTCGCGCGCGACGCCGCGCGCCCAGAACGAGATCCCGTTCATCATCCACCGCCGCAGCGGCTTGCCGCTCGCGCGCCAGCCGCGCAGGAACTCCGGGTCTCCCACGCGCTCCGCGAAGAACCCGGCGACGAGCTCGTCGGCGTCGCCCACCGCGCGCATCGAGCTCCCGCGCACGTAGGCGCGGAGCGCGCCGTGGTAGCGCTCCATGAGGTGCCTCCGCAGCGCCGCGACCGCGTTCGTCTCGCCCGGCCCGTCGCCCGCGGCGCGGCTGCGCTCGGCGATGGTCAGCTGCGCGTCGATCCAGGTGGCGTGGGTGCTTGGGAAGTGGTCGACGTGCACGTCACGAGGGTAGCGCCAACCCCCTCACTTCCCCTCGCCGACGAGCCCGAGCGCCTTCAGCGCCTTCGTCCGTTGCGACGCCAGCAGGCCCTCGCGCACCAGCTTCAGCTTCGCACGGGCCTTCGCGACCTCCTCGTGCTTGTCGTCGCCGCGGGACGCGACGTACTCGTTGATCGCCTTCAGCGCCCGGATGTCGGCCTCCGAGGCGCGGGCGAGCGCGCGCGCCGCCGGCTCCTCCGCCTCCGGCACCGGTGCCTTGGCCCGCCGCCCGAGGGCATCCGCCGACCGCTCGAACGCCGCGACGTCCTTCGCGAACCTCGCGCGCGCGCGCTTCGCCTCGAGGTGCCGCGGCGGGCCGCCGATCGCCGCGCCGTTCGCCGGCGAGCGCTCGCACGTGCTCACCACGTCCTCCGCCTCGAGCAGCACGGTGTCGAGGTCCTCGATGTAGCGCAGCGCGGCGTCGCGCAGCGCCTCGAGCGAATCGCGACGCTCCTCCTCGGTGGCCTCCGGGTTCACCTCGAACGCGCGCGGCCGCGGGGTGGAGGCCACGGCGTCCGGCAGCGAGGCGTGCGTCGGCTCGGCGCGCGTCGGTTCCCCGCGCGGCGGTGCCTTCGCGCCCGGCTCCCCGCGCGTGGCCGGTTCCTTGGCGGCGCCCTTGCCGGGCGCGCCGCTCGAACCACCCTCTGCGCCGTCGCTCGCCGACGTCTTCCCGCCGCCCGCGTCCTGCACCGGCCGCGCCGCCCCGGCCCCGCACGCGAGCGTGCCGGCCGCCAGGAGGGCAAGGAGGGTGGTTCGCGCGAGGCCCATCGGTCCTGCCTCTACCGCGGCCCCACCGCGCGGTTGCGTCTTCGCGCACCAATAACAGCGCGGGACCGCCGATTTCGCGCACGTGTCCGCGCGCACCATGACTCCTACAATGCCCGACTTCCCCGGACCCTTCCGGAAACGCCCATCCACGGAGCGAACGATGACCCAGACCGACCTCGCGAAGGACCTGAAGAACATCTCCGAGAAGGACCGCAAGCAGATCGAGCAGGCGCAGGAGATGCTCGGGCCCGACCCGAAGACGATGGGCTTCGTGAAGAACGTCTTCTGGGGCAACTTCCGCGAGGACCTCGTCTTCCCGTACCCGACGCAGCCGGCCGATGAGACGGCGCGCTGCGACCAGCTGCTGGCCGAGCTCGACGCGTACCTCCGCAACGAGCACCCCGCCGTCGAGATCGACCAGAAGCAGGAGATCCCCGACTGGGTGGTCAAGCGCCTCTTCTCGATGGGCGTGCTCGGCATGACCATCCCGCGCGAGCACGGCGGCCTGGGCCTCGGCATCACGAGCTACAACCGCGTGCTGCGCCGCATCGGCCGCACGTGCGGCTCGACCGCGGTGCTGGTGAGCGCGCACCAGTCGATCGGCTGCAAGGCCGTCATGCTCTTCGGCAACGACGAGCAGAAGAAGCGCTTCCTGCCGCGCATGGCGAAGGACGCCCTGAGCGCGTTCTGCCTGAGCGAGCCGAACGTCGGGTGCGACGCCGGCGGCCAGGAGACCCGCTGCGAGCTGAGCCCGTGCGGCAACTTCTACGTCGTGAACGGCGAGAAGAAGTGGGCCACGTCGGGCGCGCTCTCCGGCCTCTTCACCGTGATGGCCAAGCAGCGCATCAAGGACCCCAAGTCCGGCAAGGAGAAGGACGCGGTCACCGCGCTCATCTGCACGCCCGACATGGAGGGCGTCGAGATCTTCAGCCGCAACCGCTCCAAGTGCGGCATCCGCGGCACGTGGCAGGCGCGCATCCGCCTCACGAACGTGAAGGTCCCCAAGGAGAACCTCCTGCACAAGGAGGGCCGCGGCCTGAACGTGGCGCTCACCTGCCTGAACTACGGCCGCTGCACGCTGTCCGCGGGCATGCTGGGCGCCGCGGAGTTCGCCTACGAGCAGGCCTCGAAGTGGGCGAAGTACCGCTACCAGTTCGACCGCCCGATCGGCGAGTTCGACCAGGTGAAGGAGAAGCTCGCGCGCATGGCGGCCTACACGTACGCCATGGAGGCGATGCTCTTCATGACGACCGGGTTCCTCGACCGTCACGACGAGGACATCATGCTCGAGACCGCCGTGTGCAAGGTGTTCTGCAGCGAGTTCGGCTACCGCACGGTGAACGACGCGCTCCAGGTCATGGGCGGCGAGAGCTACATGACGGAGAACCACGTCGAGCGCGCGTGGCGCGACAGCCGCATCAACATCATCGTCGAGGGCGCGAACGAGGTGATGCACACCTTCATCTTCGCGTACGGCTCGAAGCAGCTCGGCGAGTGGATGCTCGGCATCAAGAAGAACCCGTTGGGCAACATCGGCCCCGCGATGCAGGTCGGCAGCGAGCTGTTCCTGGGCGTGCGCCGGCCGATGCCGTCCTTCAGGTCGGCGAACCCGCGCCTGGCCGCGCAGATGCACGCGCTCATGTCTCGCATCCGCGAGTTCAGCCACCAGGTCAAGCTCATGTTCAAGGAGTGGGAGGACCGCCTCGTCACCGAGCAGACGGTGCAGGCCCGCCTCTCGATGTGCGCCATCTACATCCACGCGATGACGTGCGCGCTCTCGAAGCTCGACCACAACATCCGCAAGGGCCTCGACGGCGACGCGCTCGCCTACGAGACCAGCGTCGTCGAGCACCTGTGCGCGATGTTCGGCCTCGGCATCGAGGAGGAGATCCGCGCGCTCCGCGTGAACGCCGACGAGTCGATGAAGCGCGCGGCGGACGCCGTCCTGAAGCGCATCGACTCGTTCCCGAACGCGGACTTCGCGATCCCCGAGCGCACCATGGACATGAAGGCGCGCGGCTCGGGTCGCGCGAACAAGTCGGCCGACGTCGCGGCGACCCCGCAGTTCGGCTCCGGCAGCGTGTTCCACGGCGAGGCGGTCCGCCGCGCCGAGCCCCAGCACGCGTGACGCCGCGCTAGCCTCCCCCCGCGCCGCCGGCCGTACGGCGGGGCACCCCGGTCACCCCACGCCAGGAAGCACATGAAGCTCTTCGAGACGATGAACCAGCACGGCCACGAGCGCGTGGCGTTCCATGTCGACCCGGCCACAGGCCTGCGCGCGATCATCGCGCTGCACTCCTCGGTGCTCGGGAACGCGCTCGGCGGCACGCGCCGCTGGGCGTACTCGGACGAGAGCGAGGCGATCCGCGACGTGCTGCGGCTCTCCGAGGGCATGACCTACAAGTCGGCCGCGGCGGACCTGCCGATGGGCGGCGCCAAGAGCGTCATCATGATCGAGAAGGGCAAGGCGCCCACCGAGGCCGAGGCGCGCGCCATGGGCCGTTTCGTGGACACGTTCGGCGGCAAGTACATCGCCGCCGAGGACGTGGGCGTCAACACGCAGTACTGCGACTGGATGGCGCAGGAGACCGCGCACATCATGGGCGGCGAGACGGTGAGCCACGGCGGCGACCCCAGCCCCTACACCAGCCAGGGCTGCTTCAACGCGATGAAGGCGTGCCTCGCGCACCTGGGCCGCAAGGTCGAGTTCTCCGGGCTGAAGGTCGCCGTGCAGGGCCTGGGCGCCACCGGCTACCGGCTTGCGAAGATCCTCCGCGAGCACGGCGCGACGGTCGTCGGCACCGACGTGAACCCCGCCGCGGTGGAGCGTGCGGTGAAGGAACTCGGCGTGGTCGCGCTCGAGCCCGGCACGGACATCTTCGCGCAGGAGTGCGACGTGCTTGCGCCGTGCGCGCTGGGCGCGGTCCTCAGCAACGAGACGATCAAGCACCTGAAGTGCGCCGCGATCTGCGGGACCGCGAACAACCAGCTGCACGTGCCGGACGTCGACGGGCCGGCGCTGAAGCAGCGCGGCGTCCTCTACGGCCCCGACTTCATCGTGAACGCCGGCGGCGTGATCCGCCTGGCGGGCCTCTACCTCGGCATGACCGAGGCGGCCCTCGACAAGAAGATCGAGCAGATCGAGCACACGACCGCCGCCGTCCTCAAGGAAGGCAAGAACGACCCGAGCGAGCACGTGGCCGCGGTGAACTACGCCAAGCGCCGCATCGAGGCCGGCCGCAAGGCGAAGGCCCAGGTCAAGCAGCCGGCGATGGCGTGACGCCTGCCGCGCGGCGGTGCGGCGTCACGGCGTGAGGAACGAGCGTCCCACGGCGGCGGCCATCGCCCCGCCCGACGCGAGGACCACCGCGACCACCGTCGCGGCCGCGGCGGCCAGGACCGGGAACACGACGACCCGCGGCACGACGAGCAGGACAGGTGCCCACCTCGCGCGCCGCGGCATCCTCCGCATGAGCCTCACCGTCGTGAGGGCGGTGGCGGCCGTCACGAGGAGGAACCCGGATCCCGCCACCAGCGCACCGAACAGCATGTCGCTGCCATGGGTGCGTGACGTCAACCCGAGGGCCAGCGTGACGCCGAGCGCGACCAACGCCATCGGCCATGCGCACTCCGCCACCACGGCGACGACGTTGACGGGCGGGTGCGTGCGCCGCGCGTCCGGCGTGACCACGCCGCACTCGGAGCACGGCGCGCCCGACGGGACGCCTGCCAGCGAATGCCCGCATTCATCGCATCGCACGGCGGCACGGTACCGGATCGCGCCGAATATCGGCCATGCCCGGGCGGGGAAGCGTCTCTTCATGGACCTCCCCTAGACTGCCCGCTCTATGCCCATCACCATCGCGTTCAAGACCGAGATCCCCCGAATCTCGATCCTCGACGAGCAGGGGAACTTCGACGAGAAGCTCGGCAAGGGACTCATTCCCGACGCCGACCTCGTCAAGCTCTATGAGGCGATGTTCCAGTGCCGTCACCTCGACGGCGTGGCGTTCCGCCTGCAGCGCTCCGGGCGCATGGGCACCTATCCGCAGAACATGGGGCAGGAGGCGACCAGCCTGGGCGCGGCCTACGTGCTCGCGAAGAACGACTGGCTGGTCACGTGCTACCGCGAGAACTGCGGCCTGTTCTGGCGCGGCGTCCCGATGGAGTCGATCCTCCTGCACTGGATGGGCGACGAGCGCGGGAACGCCATGCCGCGCGAGCACTTCGCGACGCCGATCGCGGTTCCCATCGGCACGCAGATGCTGCATGCCACCGGCCTCGCGTGGGCCGCCAAGTACCGCGGCGAGAAGCAGATCGCCTGCACGTTCTTCGGCGACGGCGCCACCAGCGAGGGCGACTTCCACGAGGCCGCGAACTTCGCGGCGAACCTGGACATCCCGGTGGTCTTCGTCTGCCAGAACAACTTCTGGGCGATCAGCGTGCCCGGGCACATCCAGTGCAGCGCGCCCACGGTGGCGCAGCGCGGCATCGCCTACGGCATGCCGTGCCTGCAGGTGGACGGCAACGACATCTTCGCCACCGTCTACGCGATGAGGATGGCCAGCGAGCACGCCCGCACGCAGGGCAAGCCGTACTTCATCGAGATGGTGACGTACCGGCTCGGCGACCACACCACCGCCGACGACGCCAGCCGCTACCGCGACAAGGCCGAGGTGGAGTCGTGGAAGGGCAAGGACCCGCTCATCCGCGTGCGCAAGCACATGGAGCGGCTCAAGCTGTGGGACGACAAGAAGGAGGCCGAGCTCCTCGAGCGCACCGAGAAGCTGGTCGCCGAGGCCGTGGCCCGCGCCGAGAACATCGCCGCGCCGCACTCGGTGGACTTCTTCAACAGCATGTACGCCGAGCTGCCCGCGGACCTCGCGCTGCAGCGCGACACCATGCAGACCCACTCGCTCGGGCAGGACCCCGGGCAGCTGGCGAGCACCGACCACCTGAACGCGCCCGCGGAGCACGCGCACCACTGAACGAGCGGATGGCGTCGCCCGGCCGCGCCGGGGCACGCGCAGTGACCAGATAAAGGAGTACGGGGATATCCCGGACGGAATTTATGGCAAACCTCAACATGGTCCAGGCAATCAACCTCGCCCTGATCCAGGAGATGGAGAAGGACGAGCGCGTCCTCCTCCTCGGCGAGGACGTCGGCAACAACGGCGGCGTGTTCCGCGTCACCGAGGGCCTGCAGAAGCGCTTCGGCCCCAAGCGCGTGGTCGACACGCCGCTCGCCGAAAGCGGCATCATCGGCACGGCGATCGGCCTGGCGATGGGCGGCCTGCGACCCGTGCCCGAGATCCAGTTCGAGGGCTTCCTCGGGCCGGCCTACGACCAGATCTGCAGCCATGCCGCGCGCATGCGCACGCGCACCCGCGGCGCGTTCCCGGTTCCGCTGACCATCCGCGTGCCCGTGGGCGGCGGCATCCACGCGCCCGAGCTCCACAGCGACTCGCCCGAGGCGATCTACGCGCACACGCCCGGCCTGAAGGTCGTGATGCCGAGCTCGCCTTACGACGCCAAGGGCCTGCTGGTGGCCTCGATCCGCGACCCCGATCCCGTGATCTTCTTCGAGCCCAAGCGCATCTACCGCGCGTTCCGCGAGGAGGTGCCCGAGGACGAGTACGTGCTGCCCATCGGCAAGGCGCGCACCGTGTGCGAGGGCAACGACCTCACGATCGTCAGCTGGGGCGCGAGCGTCATCCAGTGCATGCAGGCGATCGAGAAGAGCGGCAAGTCGATCGAGCTCATCGACCTGCGCACGATCTACCCCTTCGACGCCGACGCCGTCGAGACCAGCGTCCGCAAGACGGGCCGCTGCGTCATCGTGCACGAGGCCCCGCTCACCGGCGGCTTCGGCGCCGAGATCTCCTCGCGGATCATGGAGCGGTGCTTCCTGCACCTGGAGGCCCCCGTGCAGCGCGTGGCCGGCTTCGACACGATCATGCCGTACTACAAGCTCGAGCTCGACTACATGCCCGACGCCGCGCGCATCGGGCGTGCGATCGACGACGTGATGGCGTACTGAACACCGCCCCGACGAGGGAACGACGATGGCCGGAATCAAGCAGCCGAGCGACAAGAGCCACTTCCTGCTCCCCGACCTGGGCGAGGGCCTCGCCGAGGCCGAGCTCATCTCATGGAAGGTGAAGCCCGGGGAGACCGTCAAGGAGAGCCAGACGCTCGCCGAGATGCAGACCGACAAGGCGCTGGTGGAGGTGCCCTCGCCGTGGGCGGGCACCGTCTCCGAGCTCTGCGGGAAGGCCGGCGAGATCATCAAGGTCGGCGCGGTGCTGGTGCGCTACGGCGCCGCCGGTGCGCCCGGCAAGCAGCCGGCACCGACCTCCGGGACGTCGTCGAACGGCACCTCGGGCGCGGCGTGCCTGTCCTCGCAGGTCGCCGCGGGCGCGCCCGGGTCAGGCGAGGACCAGGGCACGGTCGTCGGCACGATGAGCGGCACCCTGACCGTGAGCGACCGCTTTGCGCGCCGCGCGCCCGAGGCAGCCGCCGTCACGCGCGACGGCAAGGCGCTCGCCACCCCGGCCGTGCGGCGGATCGCGCGCGAGCTCGGCATCGACATCCAGCGCGTGCCCGGCAGCGGCCGCGGCGGCCGCGTCACCGCGAGCGACGTCGAGTCGTTCGCGGGAGCGGGGTCCGCGGCGGCCCCCGCGGCGGGTGGCTTCGCCCCGCGCGCCGCGACGATCGCCCCCGGCAGCGTCTACATCGACCCGCAGGGCGTGGTGCAGCGCGTGCCGTTCCGCGGCGTGCGCCGCAAGATCGCCGAGAGCCTCGACCGCAGCGTGCGCACCACCGTCCACTTCACCGTGGTCGACGAGGCGGACGTCACGGCGCTCGAGGCCAAGCGCAAGGAGTACGGCCGCGTGACCGGGCAGAAGCTGAGCATGCTGCCCTTCATCATGACGGCGATCTGCAAGGCGCTCCGCAGGCACCCGACGCTGAACGCCATCACCGACGACGCCAACAACGAGATCCTCGTGAAGGGCCCCGTCAACCTCGGCTGCGCCGTCGACACCGACAACGGCCTGATGGTGCCGGTCATCCGCGACGCGGGCGCGAGGAGCCCGGTGGAGCTCGCCGCCGAGGTGAAGCGCCTCGCCGCGGCGTGCAAGGACCGCACCATCAAGCGCGAGGAGTCGCTCGGCGGCACGTTCACCATCTCGAACGTGGGCAGCTACGGCGGCATGTTCGCGACGCCGGTCATCAACTACCCCGAGGTCGCCATCCTGGCCGCCGGGCGCGCGAAGGAGCGCGTCATGGTGAAGGACGGCCGGTTCTACGCGGGCCTGTCGCTGCCCCTCTCCCTCAGCTGCGACCACCGCGTGGTGGACGGCGCCGAGGGTGCGCGGTTCCTGAACACCGTCGTCGGATTGCTCGAGAATCCCGAACAATTGATCTAAGCAACCCATCGCGAAGGCCGATGAACTCCGCAACCCGGACCACACCATGAACCAGCTCGCCACCGAACTCCTCAAGAAGATCGAATCCAAGACCGCCACCGTCGGCATCGTCGGCCTCGGATACGTGGGCCTGCCGCTCTCTGAGGCCTGCCTCCGCGCCGGCTTCAAGGTGGTCGGCTTCGACATCGACCGGCGCAAGATCGACTGCATCAAGGCGGGCACGCCCTACATCCACCACCTCGGCCAGGAGTTCTTCGACTACCTGAAGTCGAACGCCGGCTTCCTGGGCACCACCGACGCGAAGGACCTCCAGAAGGCCGACGCCATCCTGCTCTGCGTGCCCACGCCGCTCGGCCACCACAAGGAACCGGACCTGTCGTTCGTGCTCGACTCGACCAAGCTGGTCGCCGGCGTCCTCCGCAAGGGCCAGCTCGTGGTCCTCGAGAGCACCACGTACCCGGGCACCACGCGCGACGAGATGGGCCCCATCCTCGACGCCACGGGCATGAAGCGCAACGAGGACTACTTCCTCGCCTACAGCCCCGAACGCGAGGACCCGGGCAGCGCGAAGTTCAGCGCGGCCACCATCCCCAAGCTCGTGGGCGGCACCGACGAGGTGTCGGGCAAGCTCGCCTTCGCGCTCTACTCGCGCGTGGTGAAGCAGGCGCACTTCGTGTCGAGCGCCGAGGTCGCCGAGACCGCCAAGCTCCTCGAGAACATCTTCCGCGCGGTGAACATCGCGCTCGTCAACGAGATGAAGACCGTCCTCGCGGACATGAACATCGACGTGTGGGAGGTCATCGCCGCGGCCAGCACCAAGCCCTTCGGCTTCATGCCCTTCTACCCGGGCCCGGGCCTCGGCGGCCACTGCATCCCGATCGACCCCTTCTACCTGACGTGGAAGGCGAAGGAGATCGGCCGCTCCACGCGCTTCATCGAGCTCGCGGGCGAGGTGAACACGGCGATGCCGCACTACGTCATCGAGCGCACCCAGGGCGCGCTCAACGACGACCGCAAGAGCATGAAGGGCGCGAAGGTCCTCGTGATCGGCGTGGCCTACAAGAAGAACATCGACGACTCGCGCGAGAGCCCGAGCGCCGAGATCATCGAGCTGCTGCGCGACCGGGGCGCCGAGGTCTGCTACCACGACCCGCACATCCCGACGTACCCGTCGATGCGCAAGTACCGCATCGACCTGAAGAGCGTCGCGCTCACGCCCGACACCCTGCGGTCGATGGACTGCGTCCTGATCCTCACCGACCACGACGCGGTCGACTACGGCGCGCTCGCCGAGCACGCGGTGCTGGTGGTCGACACCCGCAACGCGATGGCGCAGGTGCCGGCGGCCCGTCGCAAGGCGCGCGTCGTCAAGAGCTGAACGTGGGCACGGCCGGCGCGCAGGACCTGTTCGATTGGGGGGTCCTGCGCGCCGGCGGCTTCCGCCTCGACGGCGGGGGCATGTTCGGGATCATCCCGAAGTCGATGTGGTCGAAATGGGTCGAGCCCGACGCGGAGAACCGCATCGGGCTCGCCATGAACTGCGTGCTGCTCGAGCGGCCCGGTGCGGGCCCCGGCGGGCGGCCCCTGCGCGTCCTGGTGGAGTGCGGCGCGGGAGGCAAGTGGGGCGAGAAGGAGCGTGCGATCTACGCCTTCGAGACGGCTCCCGACGGGTCCGTGCGGACCGTCGAGCATGCGCTGGCGGAGGCGGGCGTCGCGCCCAGCGAGATCGACCACGTCGTGCTGACCCACCTGCACTTCGACCATGCGGGCGGGCTGACGCGCCCGGGCCCTGGCGTGGAGCCTGAGCCGGTCTTCCCCAACGCGCACGTCCACGTGCAGCGCGGCGAGTGGGAGGACGCGCTCGCGAACCGCAGCACGATGACGCGCACGTACCTGCGAACGCACCTTGACCCGGTGGCGCGGCAGGTGGTCCTTCACGAAGGCGCGGCCGAGCCGCTTCCCGGGCTGCGGCTCATCCCTGCACCGGGGCACACGTGGCACCACCAGGCGGTGGCGTGGCACGACCGGGAAGGCACCGTCTGCTTCCCGGGCGACGTGATGCCCACCGTGCACCACGCGCACCCGGCCTCGAGCCTGGGCTACGACATGCTTCCGTACGACACCATGCACACGAAGCGCATGCTGCTCGAGCGCGCGGACGCGGGTCATTGGCGGCTGGTGCTCGATCACGAGCCCGGCGAGTGCGTCATCCGGCGCCCGGTATCCTCCTGACTCCCGGCGCACGCGCGCCCGGGGCACCCAGGAGGCCACCATGAAGCGCTCGTCGGTCCGCTCGCTCGTCATCCTCAACGGCTGCCTGCTGGCCGCGCTCGTCGCGGTCACCTTCGGCCCCTCCGCCGTCGCCCAGCTGCGCCCGCGCTCCACCTACAGCATGGCCGCGGGCACCGTCAACGGCATCGTGCAGGGCGTCGTCTACATCAACGACGAGACCACCAACGAGGTCGTCGCGCTGAGCTGGTACGAGAACCAGAAGCGCCTCGTCGGCCTCGGGTACCGCAACATGTCCATGGACGCGGCGCAGGCCGCGCAGAACCGGTGACCACCGGGAAAGGCGCACCCATGCAGCAGAACGAATCCACGCGTCCCGGCCACGAAGGCACCGCCACCGCGCGCATCGTGCTCGTCGCCACCGCGATCATGCTCGCGGCGCTCACGATCATCCAGGCCGGCCGCATCGACCTGAACGCGGCCCACGCCGGCACCGCCAACGCGGGCCCGCAGGGCTCGTCGATGGTCACCATCGACTCGGGCCTGGGCCCGAAGGAGCGCCCCTACGAGAGCCTCTGGGTGCTCGACGGGCGCGGCGAGATGCTGTTCATCTACTACGTCGAGAACGCGAACGCGGGCGAGAAGGCGCTGCTCCTGCGGCAGGTGATCTTCCTTCCCGACCTGTTCCGCAAGGCCCGCGGCGGCTGACGCGCACGCGATGCGCGGCGTCGACGCCACCATGGCCGCGCGCCGCGCGGAGTCGTTCACGAAGCGGTCCATCAAGTCCGCGTCGAAGCGCCATGCGCTGCGCTGCGCCATGTCGATGCTGGACCTCACCACGCTCGAGGGCAAGGACACCCCCGAGAAGGTGCGGGCGCTGTGCCGCAAGGCACGGCAGCCGGTCGACCTGCCCACCGGCGCGAAGCCGCTGGACCCGCCGATGCCCCCGGTTGCGGCGGTCTGCGTCTACCCGACGATGGTGCCCGTGGCGCGCGAGGCACTCGCGGGCAGCACGGTTCGCGTCGCGGCCGTCGCCACGGGGTTCCCGAGCGCGCAGTACCCGCTGGACATCCGCCTGCGCGACTGCGCCGACGCCATCGCGGCCGGCGCCGACGAGATCGACATGGTGATCAGCCGCGGGCTGTTCCTCGCGGGGCGCCTCGACGAGATCGCGCACGAGATCCGCGAGACGCGGGCGATGTGCGCCCGCCCGCCCGCGGGCCGGCCCGCGCACCTCAAGGTGATCCTCGAGACCGGCGAGCTCGAGACGCTCGACAACGTGCGCCGCGCGAGCGACCTCGCCATCGAGGCCGCGTGCTCGGTGCCCGGGCTCCCGCAACCGGCGGACGGCGAGGTGTTCATCAAGACATCCACCGGCAAGGTGCAGCCCGCCGCCACCATGCCGGTGACGCTCGTCATGCTCGAGGCGATCCGCGACCGCTTCATGGCCTCGGGCATCCGCATCGGCATGAAGCCGGCGGGCGGCATCCGCACCGCGAAGCAGGCGATCGCGTACCTCGTGATGGTGAAGGAGACGCTCGGCGACGAGTGGCTCTCGCCGCACCTCTTCCGGTTCGGGGCGAGCGCCCTCGCCAACGACATCGCCCGCCAGGTGCTGCGCATGGAGTCGGGCGGCTACTCGGCGGCGTACGACGTCACCGAGGCGTGACAGGCGGCTTCGACCGCGCGTTCCAGAACGCGCGCAGCATGGTCGCGAACTCGTCGCCTCCCGCGGCGGCGGCGCTCGCGAGCTCGGCGTGCAGGTGACGCACCTCGTCGGCGGAGCCGTCCAGCTCGTTGAGCCAGCGCTTGGTGGCGCGAAGGGCCGTCGGCCCCTTGGATGCGAGCGAGTCCGCGAGCGAGTCGACGTGCTCCGAGAGCGAGGCCGCGCCTGCCGCGCAGTGCGTTGCCAGGCCCGCGCGCACCGCGGATGGGCCATCGTGCATCTCGCCCGCGAGCGCGACCGGCCGCGCGCGCCCGTGCCCCGCGTTCGCGGTGAGCGCCGGCAGCGTCACCGCCGGGCTCACGCCGATCCGGTGGACCGGGTAGCCGAGCTGGGCGTCAGGCGCGACGACGACGAAGTCGCAGCCCGCCAGCAGCGCGCACCCGCCCGCGGCCGCGGTGCCCCGGACCTCGGCGACCACCGGCACCGGAAGCGTGCGGAGCGCGCGCACGGCGCGCGAGAGCTCGTGCACGTAGGCGCGCAGGGTGTCGGGGCGCTCGACGCACGCGCCGAGGTCGAAGCCCGAGCAGAACGACGGACCCTCTGCCCTGAGAACGACGACGTCGGCGCCCTTCGCGTTGCCGTCGGCACCCAGCAGGCGACCGTCGGCCGCGAGCGCCGCGACGAGCAGGCGTTCGTGCAGCGCGGCGAACATCGCCTCGCCGAGCGCGTTGCGGCGCGCCGGGTCGCAGAGCGTGATCTCGAACCGGCGATGGTGGCATGCGCTGCGCGCGAGCATGGGTGGACCGGGAACCTACACGAATCGCGGGGATTCCCGAACCGGACCGATCCTCGTTCGTAACGGTGGATGCCAGGGCATCGCACCGCAGTGCCTCGGCAAGCACCCTGCCCGTCCACACACAGGGTGGGGCGCATGGCCCGGAAGGTCCGGTGTCATGCGCCTATTTTTGCGCGAAGCGCACGCAGAGCCCGGCCACGCGCCCGACGATCGCCCGCATCGCGTCCACCATCTCGTCGAGCGGCATCGGCCGCGCGTCGACGGGCCGGAGCGCATGCTGCTCGGGGAGCTGCGGCAGGTGGATGAAGCCGGCGAACGCGGGAGTCCCGTTCCGCGCGCGCCGCTCGAGCACGTGGAACATCACCTCGTTGCAGAGGAACCGCCCGGCGTCCGACGAGCACTCGGCCGCGATGCCGTGCGCGCGCACCGCGGCGAGCAGGTCGTCGACCGGCAACGCGGCGGCGTGCGAATCGGGCGCACCTTCCGCCACCGGCATCGCCCGCGCCACCGCGCCCGCGTTGTCCGCGATCGGGTACTCGCGTGCGTTGAACGCGACCCGCTCGATGCTCACCGCGCCGCGCGAGCACGCCTCGCCGAGGAGGAGCACGGCGTGCGGGCGGTGCGCGTCGATGGCCCCGTCGAGGCGCCGGCGCGCGGAGCCCGCCCCCGCCCCGCCTACCACGGGGAGGACGCATGCGGCGACCGCGGCCGCGGGCCAGCGGAGCGCGGCGAGCGCCCGGGCCACCAGCATCGAGGGATTCACCGGGCTCCCGCCGAACGGCTCGAACCCGGTCACGAGGATGCGGGCGAAGCCGGGATCGTGGCGAGGGACCGTCACGCCGGAAGGCTATCGCGCCATGCACCGGTCGATGCTAGAACATGGCCGTGGCGACGCCCCTGCATCACGCGGTCATCCCGGTCCTGGCCGTCGCGCCGCTGGCGATCGCGGCGGTGGCCGCGGTCACGGTGCTCTCCGTCGTGGGGTTGTGGCTGATGGTCACCTACAACGGCCTCGTGTCGCGCCGAGTGCGCGTTCAGAACGGCTTCGCGCAGATCGACGTGCAGCTGCGCCGGCGGCATGACCTGGTCCCGAACCTGGTGGCGACCGTGAAGGGTGCGATGGCGCACGAACGGCAGACGCTCGAGGCCGTGACGCAGGCCCGTGCCGCCGCCGTGGCCGCCGAGCGGCGCGCGAGCGCGGCCGGGGGCAGCGACGCGGCCGCGACCGGAGCGCTCGCCGGCGCCGAGGGCGCGCTCGCCGCGGCGCTCGGTCGCCTCATGATCGTGATGGAGCGATACCCCGAGCTCAAGGCGAACGCCTCGGCGCTGCAGCTCCAGGAGGAGCTCGTCAGCACCGAGAACCGCATCGCGTTCGCGCGGCAGGCGTACAACGACGCGGTGATGACCTACAACACGCGGCTCGCGGTCTTCCCCGACCTGCTGGTCGCGCGGCTCTTCTCGTTCATGCCCGCCGCGCTCTTCGAGACGGACGACGCCGCGCGCGCGCTGCCGAACGTCGATTTCGGCGCGAACAGCGCCTCCTGAGCCATGTCGAGCGAACGCACGCTCGAGCGCGCGATGCAGGATGCGCGGTCCGGCCGCCTCGAGGCGGCGATCGCGTCGGTCCGCACGGTGCTGCGCGTCCAGCCGCGCAACGCCGACGCCCTCCAGATGCTCGGGCTCCTCCTGACGCAGAACGGGCAGCAGGCGCAGGCCGTCACGCAGCTCGAACGGGCCGTCGCGATCGCGCCCCAGGTCGCCGGATACCGGAACAACCTGGGCAACGCGCTGATGGCGGCGGCGCGCAACCGCGAGGCGGCCGAGCAGTTCCGCGTGGCCATCGGGCTCGACCCGTCGTACGCGCGCGCGCACCTCGGCATGTCGCTGGCCCTGCTCGCGCTGCGCGACTCCGACGGCGCGCATGCCGCCTGCATGGAGGGGCTCGCCATCCGCCCCGACTGGCCCGAGATGGCGATCAGCGCGGGATCCGCGCTCGAGGCCGGCGACCGCATGGACGAGGCGGTGGAGTTCCTCCGTGCGCAGGTCGCGCGCCATCCCGCGCACCGGCCGTTGCGGACCCGGTACCTGTTCGCGCTGAACTACCCGTCGATTCCCGTCGACGAGGTCGCCGCGGCACATCGCGCGTTCCGTGACGAGTTCCGGCGCGCGATGCAGGAACCTCCGGCGCGAGAACCCGACCCGGCGCGCCCCTTGCGGATCGGGATTCTCTCCGGCGACCTCCGGACGCATTCCGTGGCGTTCTTCGCCGAGCCGATCGTCCTCACGAAGCCGCGAGGCGACACGATCACGTGCTTCGCGACCGATCCGCGCGCGCCCGGCGATCCGATGACGCGGCGGTTCATCGACGCCTCGGACGCCTGGGTCGAGTGCGCCCTCATGGACGATGCGGCACTCGACGGTGCGATCCGCGAACGCGGCATCGACGTCCTGGTCGACCTCTCGGGGCACTCGAGCGGCGAACGGCTGTCCGCCCTCGACCGCAAGCCCGCGCCCGTGATCGTGACCGCGATCGGGTACCCGAACACGACCGGGCATCCCGCGGTCGACGCCCGAATCGTCGACTCGGTGACGGACCCCCCGGGGAGCGAGGGTGCGTGCACCGAGCGCCTCGTGCGCATCGATCCGTGCTTCCTGTGCTACCGACCGCCTGAGTCTGCTCCTGAACCCGTGCCCCCGCCCTTGGAGGCGCCGGTCACGTTCGGGTCGTTCAACCTCACCTCGAAAGCAGGGCCCGCGACGCTCGCGTTGTGGGCGGGCGCGATGCACGCCGTCCCGGGCTCGCGGCTCATGGTGAAGTCGCGCTCGATGGGCGACGCGTCGGCGCGCGCGCGGCTCCTCTGCCGGCTCGCGGCGGCGGGCATCGATGGCTCGCGCGTGGAGGTCGTCCCGTTCACGAGCACGATCGACGAGCACCTGGCGCTGTACGGGCGCGTGCACGTGGCGCTCGACACGACGCCCTACAACGGGACGACCACCACCTGCGAGGCCCTGTGGATGGGCGTTCCGGTGGTGACCCTCGCTGGTGATCGCCATGCCGCGCGGGTTGGAGCCAGCCTGCTCGCGGCCGCCGGGCTCCCGGAGCTGGTGGCGCAGGACGCCGCGTCGTACGTGCGCATCGCGGCGGGGCTCGCGCAGGACCGCGCGAGGCTCGGGTCGATGCGAGCCGGGCTGCGCGCCACGCTGCGCGGGTCCGCGCTCATGGACGAGGCGGCGTACGGCGCGCGTTTCCACGGTGCGCTGCGCGAGGCGTGGTCGGACTGGTGCGGGCGTGCCCGCGCAGGAGGCACATGACGATGGCGATGGACTTCTTCGAGAGCCAGGAGCGCGCGAAGCGCAACGCGGGCGTGCTGGTCGCGCTCTTCGTGGTGGGCGTGGTGGCCACCGTCGCGTCGGTGCACCTCTTGCTCTCCTTCACCATCGGCCGGGGGAATCCCATGGATCCCCGCATGCTCCTCCTCGCCGGCGGTTCGGTGGGCGCCATCGTCCTCGTCGGGACGCTCGTGAAGCAGGTGCAGATGTCGCACGGAGGCCGCGCGGTCGCCGAGGCGCTCGGCGGGCGGATGATCGACCCCGGTTCGCGCGACCCGTCCGAGCGCAAGATCCTCAACATCGTCGAGGAGATGGCCATCGCCTCGGGCATGCCCGTGCCCCCGGTCTACGTGATGGACGACGACGCGATCAACGCGTTCGCCGCGGGCAACTCGCCGAAGGACGCGGTGATCGGCGTGACGGCCGGATGCATCCGTGAGCTCGACCGCGACGAGCTTCAGGGCGTGGTCGCACACGAGTTCAGCCACGTATTCCACCAGGACATGCGCCTGAACATGCGGCTGGTCGCGTGGCTCGGCGGCATCTTCGCCATCTCGATGGTCGGGCGGCTCATCCTGCGCTCGATGCGCGGGGTGCGGTCCTCGCGCGACAAGAACAATGGCGCCGCGGTCGCGGCCATGCTCGGCATCGGGCTGTTCCTCATCGGGATCGTCGGGTACTTCTTCGGCCGCATCATCCAGAGCGCCGTCAGCCGCCAGCGCGAGTACCTGGCCGACGCGAGCGCGGTGCAATACACGCGCAACCCGGAGGGCATCGCCGGGGCGCTTGAGCGGATCGGGCGCTCGGCCGCGGGAAGCCGCGTGTCCGCGCCGGCCGCCGCGGAGTTCAGCCACTTCTTCTTCGCGGACGGGGTCGCCGCGCTCTTCTCCACGCACCCGCCGCTCGAGGAACGCATCCGGCGGATCCGCGGGCTGCGGCCGCCGGCGGATGCGGGTGTGCCCGCCGCGATCGGCACCGCCACGGGCGGCGACGTCCCGGCGCGCACGGCGCCCGTTGCGGCGGGGGCCGCGGCGCTCGCGGCGCCGCCGCCGTCGGTCGGCACCTGGGCTCCACCGGCTCCTCGCCCCGTCGGCGCGACGGTCGACGCGAGCCGCGTGAGAGCCGCGCGCGCGGAGATCGGCTCGCTCGACGCGACGCGGATCGAGGCGGCGCGCTCGCTCGTCGGGTCGATCGACCCGCGCATGCTGGCCGCCGCGCATGAGCCGTTCGACGCGCGCGCGGCGGTGGTGCGGCTCCTGCTCTCGGCGGACCTCGGCGAGCGCTTGCGGCAGCTCGCGATCGTGCGCGCGAACGACCGCGGGCTCGCCGAGGCCGCGGCGGGACTCGCCGGATGCACGGTGCGCCCCGCGGACCGGCTTCCGATCCTCGAGCTGTGCGCGCCGTCGATCGCCATGCTCGCGCCTGCGCAGTACGCCGCGTTCCGGGTCTCGCTCGCCCAGTTGATGGCGGCCGACGGCGAGCTCGACCGCGTCGAGTGGATGGTCCGCGTGGTGCTTCGCCAGGCGGTGGAGGGCCGTGGCGCGGCTCCCGTGCCGAACGGGCCCCGGCCGACCGTCGATGACGCGGCGCTCGTGGCCTCGGTGCTCGCGTGGAGCGGCGCGTCCGACGCCGCCGCGGCGCGGCGTGCATGGTCCGACGTCCGTTCGGCGGACCCGGGCTTGCCGGCCGATCCCGTGCCCGCCGCGCGCTGCACGCTCGATGCGCTCGATGCCGCGCTTCGGGCGCTTTCGCAGGCGGGCCCCGCATTCAAGCGGCGCGTGGTGGATGCTTGCGTCGCGGCGGTCGCGGCGGACCGCCGCACGACGGTCGAGGAAGCCGAGCTGCTGCGCGCGATCTGCGCGTCGATCGGCGTGCCGATGCCGCTGATCGCGGCGGCGGTGCCCGCGTGACCGCCGTTCAGGCTGCGCGCAGCGCGCGTGCGTCGCGGTCGCGCCGCCACGCACGGATCGCCTCGGCGACCTGCAGTGCCACGCGCTCGGCTTGCCATGCGTCCGGCGGGCGCGTGGGGTCCGGCACCGTCAGGGACGCGATCCACGGCCCTTCGTCCGCGGCGTTCCATGCGTCGACCGTGCGCAGGGCGGCGACAGTGGCCTGGTAGATCATCGGGTCGCCCGAGATCGACCCCGGGTACTGCGTCGCGGGCGCCGCGACGACCAGCGGAAGCGACAGGTCGCCCGTGGGAACGATGACCGCGGCGCCGCACGGGAGCTCGCCGTCGAACTCCTGGCCGATCCGCTCCTGGAGGATGCGCTGCAGGCGGCGACCGAACCTGCGCGCGAACGCGCCATCGATGCCGGCATCGAGGTAGCCGAAGCCATTGGTCGGCACGAACGCCGCGTCCGCGGCGCACCCGTCCAGGAGCGGGCCGTCGACGATCGCCACGGCCGGGTCGTCGCCCAGCGCGTCGCGGAAGATCGCGGCGTGCGAGGGGATGCAGGTGCGCAGCTCGATGCGACCGAGCCGGGGCGCCCGCGGCCCGTCGCGGGGTTCGTCATGTCCCCGCGGCCGGTCCGTGAATGCGCCCATCCTTCACCTCCTCGACGTTGCTCGTGCCCCGCGCGGCACGCCTTCTCTCCGTGCCGCGCGGGGACAGGACCACGGTCGATTCCCGACCGTGAAGGTCAAGCACCGCGAGGGGCGGAATGCGTCGGATGCCGGGGAAATGTCCGGATATCGGCGGCGTGGCCGGAACGAACGGCCTCAGCGGCGGCGCCGCCGTGCGGGGGCGGGTGCCGCGGCGACCCCGGCCGCAGGTCGGGCCGTACCGCGCGCCGCGCCGCCTTGCTGGGCCTGCACCTGCGCCGCAAGCTTCCGTGCCGTCTCCTCGGCCGCCTGCTGCAGGGCGTCGGCACGCTTCAGCGCGAGCTCGAAGTGCTCGACGGGCGCGCCCTGCAGGAAGGCCGCGGCCAGGGCCGCCTCGCGGCTGAACGCCGCGATCCGCAGCTGTCGCGAGACCGTGTCGACCCACATCGCGCGGATGCCGAGGTCGGCCGCGAGCTCGAGCGCCGCGCGCAGGCGCAGGTCGTTGATGTCGGCGCCGCCGGTCATCAGCTCGGCCACGTAGCGAGCCGCGGCCATCGACGGGTCGTGGCTCTCCTCCTGGCGGCGCTTGTTCATCTCCTCGGACTGCGCCCGGATCAGCTCGAAGTCGTTGATGCGCACCGGGATCTCGGTGCCGTTGAGGTTGATCCGGCGGTTCCCGGCGATCGCGAGCGACGCGGCGAGCGTGCGCCCGTCGCGGACGGCATCGGCCGAGAAGCAGTCCATGACCGGCGAGGCGTCGATCCCCGCGTGCTCGCCCTTGTCCCACTTGATCTGCTTCGACTCGCCCTCGCCCTCGACGCGCGATCCCTTGAGCCCGAGCTGCCAGAGCGTCCACATGATCGCCTGGATGCGCGGGTCGGTCGGCGCGATGCCCTGCGCGGTCGTGCCCTCGTGCGCGAACATCGTGAGGATCGCCGGCAGCGGCGGCGGCTGGTTGCCTGCGTGCATGCGCCGGTACACCTGCGACGCGAGCCACATGAAGGGCTCGCGGTCCTGGGGCTGCAGCTCGATCGTGGCGCCGTTGAGGGTGTAGCTCGGCATGGGGCGGACGAGGTTACTTCACGGGCGCCATGCGCACGCTTCGCAGGTTGATGAAGGAATCGCCCGCCTTGCGCCTCGCCTTCACCGCGAATTCGCATGGGCCCGCCGGGAGCGCGATGCGCCCGAGCGGCAGGGCGGCGAAGTCCCCCCATCCCGCGCGCCCGGGCAGCTCGGCGGTGCCTCGGGCGACGTCCTTGCCCCCGGCGCGCACGATCCACTCCGCGGTGCCGCCGCACTCGGCGCTCGCGGCGTAGTCGATGGTCGCGTCGAACGTGCCCGCGGCCGGCATCGAGACGGGCCAGCGGGCCTCGCTCGCCATGTCACGCCACCAGCCGAGGTTCGCGAATCGGTCCTCGTACTGGATGCTGCCGGTGACGACGGCGTCGGCGGCCATGCACGTGACCGAGCCGTCGGCCGCGGGCGTGACGGCGAAGGGCGTGACCTCGGGTTCGCCCTTGAGGTCGATGCGCACGACCGTGCAATCGGGGTCCGCGGGCGTCGCCCCGAGCCCCGAGACGACGATGGCGCCCGCGTCCTGCCTCACCGCGGGCGCGCGGTCCGTCGCACCGAGGACCTGCGCGCCCCACGCCGCGTTCGAGATGCCCTCGAGCCGCAGGGTGCCGTCGGCCGGCCAGTCGAAGACGTGCAGGTAGAGCCGGGTGGCGTCCTTCCACTCGCCCTTCAGGCTGCGCATGGTGGCGCGTCCCCACGGCAGCTTCTTCGTGAAGGGCGAGGCCTGCGTGCCGCGGATCGACTCGCCGTTGACGCGCATCCACTCGCCCATGCGCCTCAGGCGCTCGACCGACTCCGCGGGGATGGTGCCGTCGCCCTTCGGGCCCACGTTCAGGAGGAAGTTCCCGCCCTTCGAAGCGATGTCGCAGAGCATGCGGATCATCGCCTGCGCGCTCTTCCAGTTGCCGTCCGACGCCTTGTACCCCCAGGTGTCGTTCATGGTCATGCACGTCTCCCAGTCCTTGCCTGGCATGCCGTTGGGGGGAATGGTCTGCTCGGGCGTGCCGTAGTCGCCGCGCGCGTGCTCGTCGGCCGTGAAGCCCTCCATGCCGGCGCGGCCGCTGTCGACGCGGTTGTTGACGATGATCCGCGGCTGGAGCGATCGCACGAAGTCGTCGGTCCTCTTGCCCCAGTCATGGTTCCAGGTGCCCTCCCACTCGCCGTCGAACCACAGGATGCCGATGTCGCCGTAGTTCGTGAGGAGCTCGCGCAGCTGCGCGAACATGAAGTCGACGTAGCGCGGGAACGACGCCGGGTCCACGGGCCGCGCGTCCCATTCCCGGCGCGGCTGGTAGTCCGGGTGGTGCCAGTCCATGATCGAGTGGTACCAGCAGATGCGGAGCCCCTCGGCGCGCACCGCATCGGAGAGCTCCTTCATGATGTCGCGCCGGAAGGGCGTGGCCATCACGTCGTACTCGCCGGCGGCGCTGTCCCACAGCGCGAACCCGTCATGGTGCTTGGTGGTGATGACCACGTAGCCCATGCCCGCGTCCTTGGCGATGCGCGCCCATTCGCGCGCGTCGAAGTTCACGGGGTTGAAGCGCGGGACCAGCTCCTTCTCGTACGCGATCGGGTCGATGCGCGCGTTCTGGAGGAGCCATTCGCCGACGCCCCCGACGGGCTTGCCGTCCCACGTTCCGGCGGGCGTCGAGTACAGCCCGAAGTGGATGAACATCCCGAAGCGCGCGTCGCGCCACCAGGCGAGGCGCTCGTCCTTCGGCGGCACGGCGGGCGGTGCGCCGGGGGGTCCGGACGCGGCCAGGAGCAGGGCAGCGACGGCGGCGGCGGAAGCGGCGGCGAGCGGGGTGCGCATGGGGGGAGGGTACGCACCGCAGTAATTCGCGCAGCCGCGCCGTCGCCCCGCGGCGGGAAGGCGTCAGCCCGGGCAGGGGCCCCAGGACTCCAGCATGGTCGCCAGATCGGCGCCGTCGACGATGCCGTCGCCGTTCATGTCCGCCTGCTCGGCGACGGGTGCCGCGCCCCATCGCGCAAGCAGCAGGCCGAGGTCCGCGCCATCCACGGTGCGCGATCGGTCTACGTCACCCTCGCAGCACGCGTTCGACTCGACGAGGCCGGAGACCGAGATCTCAGGTCCGGTCACGTCGCACTGAAGCGCGCAGAACGTGGAGCGTGCGATGATCGAACCAGGCGCCGCGGCGGACACGGGCGCGCGCACGCATCCCGACCATGAGCCGAAGCCAGGAAGTGTCTTGAGGAGCGAAGAAGCGAAGGAACCCGCGAAGCGTGAATCCTGGACGATCGCTCCCGAGTCGAAGACGCACGCGACGTCCGCGATGGCTGAACCATTCGTGTCCGGCGCCTTCTCGGCGCGGTTGGCGTTGAAGTCGCAGGAGCGCACTTCGTGCAGCGCGGCTGCACCGTCGATTCCGAAGCAGATGGCGCCGTTCGCGGAGCCGGCACCTTGGTAATAGCTGTTGTTCGAGATCGTGTGCGCGAGGTTCCCGGTGATTGCGCACGAGTCAACGATGAACCGCTGACCCGTCGGGCTCGCGAGCGAGAGCGCCGACCCAAACGCGCTTGCGATCGGACCGAGCCCGTTCACGGACGAATGCACCCGGTTCGCGTCGAATCGGCAGCGTGAAATGACGCCGCTTGACCACCGTGCCGCGATGGCACCGCCGTTCGCCCTCGCCTCGGCCCACGAGGCGCCGGGGACGACCGTCGATACGAGGTTCTCGGCGAACACGCAGTCCTCGACCAGCACGTCACAATGGTCGAGCATCACGGCGCCGCCGAATCCGAACGGGTAGCCGTTGGCGGACAGATCAACGCGATTGTCGAGGAAGGTGCTCGACGCGATCGTGACCGCACATGTCGATGCGTACACCGCGCCTCCGCCGTATGTTCCATGCCCGCCGGTCACGCGATTGCCGGTGAACTCGCACTCGCTGATCTCGAGCACGGAATTCGACGCACGGAGCGCCGCACCGAGTGGACCAGCATCGCACCCGATGACCCGCAGGCCGCTGATTCGCACGCCAGGCGAAGGAACGTCGTTGATGATGAGCCCCGACCCACCGCCGCCATCGATGGTCACGGCGGGCCCCGAAGACCGAATCGTGAGAGCCTTCCCGTTGATCGTGATTCCACCGGCGTGCGAGCCATCCGCAACGATGATCTCATCACCGCTCATGGCGGCCGCGACGGCATCTTGAATCGTCGGATACTGCTCAGGAACCCGGATCTCGGAAGCCAGGACGGGGGAGGCGGCGCAGATCAGCGACTGCGCGCACAGCAGCAGCGTGCGGTTCATGCAGGGTCTTTCCTTGTCGTGCGAAATCAACTCGGTACGGCCGTCGAGAGAGGCCGACCGAAGGGATTTCGACGGCATGATTCCCGCAAAAAGAAGTGCGATGGCGACGATTCCCCCAAGCAGGCGACTCAAGGAAGCCGCGGGGCCCCGGCCGGGCTCATCGAGGGCAATTCGCCGGAAGGCCGCAAGTTCTCGGTCACCGGGCCTGAGGGAGCTAGGCACGGGCATCCGGATCGATGAACGAGGCGATGCGCCGAAGCTCCGTTTCGACGTCATCGGCCGAGATCCCGTCTCGGAGGATCAGGCGACGCAACGCCGCCCGCACGCGGTTCGAGATCGTCCGCACCACCACCGCCGCGCGCGCGGGCTCGAACCCGGTCTCGTCGACGAGCAGCGCGTACGGTTGCCCGTCGAGCACGTGCCGACGGAAGAGGAGCCAGCGGTCGGACTCGCCGTCGGCGTTGCAGATCGTCTCGACCTCCTCGCACGCCTCGCGCAGGATCGAGACCGCCCACGCACGCTCGAAGGCGGCCTCCGCCTCGGGCTCGGGAGATTCGAGCAGGTCGATCGGGTCATCGTCGCCGGAGCCCGGCTCCGCGAAGGCCCTTGCCTCGCGCACCTCGTTCATGCCGCGCCTCGCCGCACGCCTGCGTCGCCGCACCTCCTCGCGCATGCTCAGGATCAGTCCGTTGATGAGCCATCGTCGTAACGGCATCCCGCTCGCGCGCCACGCGTCGAGGTAGTCGTCGCGCGCGAAGCGGCTCACGAAGAACGCGCTGACCAGCTCGGCGCTCTCGCCGAGCCCGCGGTACGAGCTGCCCTTCACGTAGATGCGCAGCGGCTCGAAGTAGCGCGCCATCACCACGCTTCGGAGGGCGCGACGCGCCTCCTCGTCGCGGTCGAGCTGCTGATGCATCCACGTGGCGTCGGTGGTCGGGAATGCGTCTTCGGCGGGCATGGGGCGCTCGAGATAGGCCGGATGCAACATGTCCGGTCATTAGATCATCATCCAACGTGCACTTTCGCCTGAATTGGCGTTGGCGGTCATGAACGGGGGATCATGGGTCTGCACATTCACGCATTCCGGTCAGTGTTTGACCGGAACGTACCTCCCGCCACCGACGCACCGCTCTGGTGCGGGCGGCCCGCGGCGAAGGTGTTCCGGTCGCGTCGCTGTGCGGTGGAGCAGACCTCACATGCGACGTGATCAGGATCCGAGGATCGCGACTCCCGGAGTTCAGGCGTCGAGGAGCACTACGTCAGCGGGATCCGCCGTCACGGCCACGGGCTCGCCCACGCCCACCCCGTGCCTCGGACGGAGTTCGAGCACCGTGACCAACGTGCCGGCGCAGTCGATTCGGAACTGGGTGAACGCGCCGAGGTACGTGGTCTCCGCGATGGTGCCGCGAAGGCTCGGGCGATCCGTCGGCGAGGCGTCGCCTCGGTGCAGGCGCAGGCACTCGGGGCGGACGCTTGCGAAGACGCGCACCCCCGCCTGGCGCGGTCCGGCGCCGCTCGCCTCGAGCATGCCGCCCGCCACGCGGATGCCGCGCGCACCGTCGGCCGACGGCCCTTCGACGGTCGCGGCGAGCACGTTCGTCTCCCCCATGAACTCCGCGACGAACCGGTTCGCGGGGCGTTCGTAGACGTCGCGCGGGCCGCCGACCTGCTCGATGCGCCCCTCTCGCATCACGATGATGCGGTCGGCCATGCTGAGGCTCTCGTGCTGGTCGTGCGTGACGTGGATCGCGGTCAGGCGCGCCTCGTCCACCACGCGCCGGATCTCGCGGCGCATCTCGGCTCGCAGGCGCGCGTCGAGGTTCGAGAGCGGTTCGTCGAGGAGCAGCACGTCGGGCCGGTAGACGACCGCGCGCGCGAGCGCGACGCGCTGCTGCTGGCCGCCCGAGAGCTCGGCGGGCCGCCGTGCGGCATAGGTCGACATGCGGACCATCTCGAGCGCCTCTCCGGTGCGGCGGCGAACCTCGTCGCGCGGCAGCTTGCGCGACTCGAGCCCGAATGCGACGTTCTCCGCGACGGTCATGTGCGGCCACAGGGCGTAGCCCTGGAACACCATGCCGCACCCGCGCCGCTCGGCGGGCAGCGCCGTGACGTCGCGCTCGCCGAAGCGGATCGCGCCGCCGGTCGGCTCGAGCAGCCCGGCCACCATGCGGAGGACCGTGGTCTTGCCGCACCCCGACGGGCCGAGCAGGAAGGTGAGCTTTCCCCCCGGTGCCTCGCACGTGATGCCGTCGACCGCGACGGTGGATCCGAACGACTTCGACAGGCCTTCGAGGCGGACGGGGAGCATCTGGCGAAGGAGGTTACCCCTCGGGAACGGGAGCGCCGCGACCTACCATGCCTGCGTGGCTGCTCCGCGCGAGGAATCCCCGAAGCCTTCACGGGCGGTGAAGAAGCCCGCGCCCGCGCGCACGGCCTCGCGCCCGAACGTGATCCCCGCCGCGGCCACCGACCCGCGCCTCGCGCGCGTGCAGCGCATGTGCGAGCGCCGCGCCTTCCGCGAGCGCGAGACGTCGATCACGCGCGAGGTCGGCGAGATCGCTCGGCAGGCCGCGCGCGACCTCGAGCGCCGCGGGTCCTTCGCCGAGGCATGGGCGGAGTCGATGCCCGCCGAGCTCGTCGCCGAGACGTGGATCGAGTCGGCGACGCCCGTCCAGCTCCTGGTGGGCGTCACGGGATCCGCCGCGGCGTTCGCCGTCGACCGCGCGCTGCGGGCGGGCGCCCTTGCGCTCCTGCGAGCCCGGCTCCAGGCGCCGGGCCTTCGCGTGCGCACCCGCGTGGGCCGCTCACCCGCCTGAGGCGGACGGCGCCGTGCCCAGCGCTCCGTCCGGCAGCGCCCGCGCGCGGCCATCGCGGTCGAGGCACGCCAGGACGGTCGAGCCCGTCACCAGCAGGTCGTCGCCCCGGAACAGCTCGTAGGAGTGCTGAATCTTCACCGCCCCGACGCGCTCAAGCGTCGTGCGCAGCGTGACGAGGTCGTCGTAGCGCGCCGGCGCGCGGTACGTGACCTCGAGCTTCACGACCGCGAGCAGCAGCCCGGCGGCCTCCATGTCGCGGTACGTGCGGCCGGTCGACCGCAGCAGCTCCGTGCGCCCCATCTCGAACCACACGGGATACGCGGTGTGGTGCACCACGCCCATCGGGTCGCACTCGCAGTAGCGCACGCGGATGTCGATGGAGCCCTGCATCGCGGGAAAGGTACCGCGCGCGCCGTCACTTCCCGACGCAGAAGCGCGCGAAGATCCGCCCGAGCACGTCGTCCGGGGGAATCGCCCCCGACACCTCGCCGAGGCGGTCGAGCGCCGTTCGCAGCCACGCGGCGACCAGCTCGGGTGCCTGCTCGGCGCACGCGGCGCGAAGCGCGGACGCGGCCTCCGCGAGCAGCACGGCACGGGCCGAGCCGAGGGCCGCGGTGCCGGTGGTGCGCGAACGGGTGCGCGCGCACTCGTCGCGGATCGCGGCCCGGAGCGGGTCAAGCCCGGCGCCCGTGCGGGCGCTGGTGGCGATGCGCGGGGCCGGCGCGCCCGCGTCGTGATCGGGTTCGCGCGGGCCCGCGACCGGGAGGTCGCACTTCGTGCGCGCGCGGAGCACGGGGACGGTGGCCGGGATCGGCAGGGTGCCGCGGAACGCATCCCACGCGTCGCGGACCGCGTCGTGGCCCCGGGTTTCCTCCGCCCCGCGCCCGTCGTCGCACGCCACGACCACGTCCGCCCGCGCGATCGCGTCCATGGCGCGTCGCTGCATGAGCATGTCGATGCGCTCGACCGCCTCCTCGAGGCCCGGGACGTCGACCAGCACCGCCTCGGTGCCGTCGCCGAGCGTCATCGCGGCCTCGATCGCGTCGCGCGTGGTGCCGCGGAGCTCGTGCTCGACGCTCCGCGCGCGCCCGAGGAGCGCGTTGAAGAGCGAGCTCTTGCCTGCGTTCGGTGGCCCGCACAGCACCACGCGCGGCGCGTGGATCGCGCGTTCCACGCCCTCGGCGGCCCGGAGCGCGGTGTCGATCGCGGACCCGACCGCGGCGAGGCGGCGTTCGAGGTCCTGCCGTTCGATCGCGACCACGCCCTCCTGGTCCGTGAAGTCGATGCCCGCCTCGACGAGCGCCAGGACGTCGGCGATCTCGCCGGACCATGCGCGCCGTGCATCCGCGGGGTCGTCCGTCTCCATCGAGCGTGCGGCCGCGAGCGCCGCGTCCGTCTCCGCCGCGATCGCGTGCGCCACGGCGTCGGCCTGCGTCGCGGTCATGCGGCCGTGCAGCACCGCTCGCACGCTGAACTCGCCCGGGTGCGCGCGCCGCGCGCCGCCTGCCGCGCGCGCGATCACCGCGTCCACGATGCGCTCGAGGAGCGCGGGGTTCCCCGGGGCATGCACCTCGACGCAGTCCTCGCCCGTCGCGCTGCGGGACGCGGGCATGCACGCGACGAGGACGGGGATGGGCGGGTCGGCGAGCCGCGCGACGTGGATGCCGCGAGCGCGCGCGGCGATGGCCTGCGCACCCGGCCCGGTGAGGGTCGCCGCGACGTGCGCGCATGCGTCGCGGCCGCTCGCCCGCACCAGCCCGCGCGGCGACGGCCCCGGCGGGGACGCGACGGCGAGGATGGTGGAAGCGGCGTCCAACGCGCGGCGGCCTCAGCGGTCCCGGAACGGGCGCTTCGGCGCGTTGCGGCGCGCCTCGGCGGCGCGCTGCGTCTCCTGCACGCGCTTCATGGCCTTCTCGTACGCGCCCTGCAGCCAGCCGCCCTTGCCGGGCCGCGGCTTCGTGAAGTCCATCTTCTCGACCTCGGCACGGACGCGCTTGCTCTCGTAGATGCCGACCAGCGTGCTGGTGGCGATGTAGAGGGTCAGCCCGCTCGGCGCCGAGTACAGCATCAGCGGGAACATGATGACCATCATCCACTTCATGATCTTCTGCTGCTGCTCCTGCTCGGGCGTCATGTTCGGCGAGGGCGGCGGCGACATGTACTTCTGCTGCACCCAGAACACGAGGCCCATGAGGAGCGGCACCAGGTTCACCGACGACAGCTCGAACACGTAGAGGTTCACCGAGAAGGGCAGGGGGATGAACCGGTCCTGCGCGCTCAGGTCCGCGAGGAAGGGCCAGTCGCCGAACCTCTGGAAGACGCCGAAGAACGCCGGCTGCTGCCGCAGCTCGAACGCGTAGTAGAGGACCGCGTAGAGCGCGATCCAGATCGGCATCTGCAGGAACGTCGGCACCATGCCGCCGGCGCACCCGAGCGGGTTGATCCCCTTCTCGCGGTACAGGCGGATGGTCTCCTCCTGCACCTTCTTCGGGTCGTCCTTGTGGCGCTTCTGGATGGCCTCGAGCTCGGGCTTCACCGCGGCCATCTGCTTGGTGACGCGCATCATCGAGATCTGCGATCGCCGCGTCAGCGGGTGCAGCAGCCCGCGCACCACGATCACCAGCGCGATGATGGCCAGGCCCCAGTCGAAGACGACGTAGTCGTGCAGGAAGGCCAGGAACCACACGAGGAGGTCCGCGAGCCACGCGAACGTGCACCACGAGCAGCAGCCGCTCATCAGGTACAGGATCAGGCCCTGCATGTTGAGCGCGGCGTACGGCTCGGTCGACGCGAGCAGCGATCGCTCGAGCGGGCCGGCGAACACCCCGACGTCGAACGCCGCGGCGGTGCCCGGCGCGGCCGTGACCGCGTCGCTCGTGAGGTCGGTGAAGAGCACGCGGTCCGGGGCGCCCCGGAAGGTCGACTCGCCGGCCTGTGCCTGAACGACGCCGATCGCGGGCGCGACGGCGCGCGAGGTCGAACCGGGCGGCGCGTACGGTGCGTGCACCGCGAACGCGAAGTAGCGGTTGGTGGCGCCGAACCACGAGAGGTTGTAGCGCTCCTGCTGCTGGCGCTGGTCGGGCCAGACGCGGTAGTTGCCCCCGTCGATCTGGCCGATCACCGTGGCATGGTCGAGCGTCGCGCCGTGCACGATCACCGTTGCCTGGCCCGGGTCCCGCTCCTTCGACATCAGGTAGCCGGCGTGGAAGCGCCGCGCGTCGACGAGGTCGCCGCCGCCGGTGCCCGTGCCGGGCTGCGTGCCCGGGGCCTCGCGCGGCAGGTCGGTCGGTCCGAACTGGATCCAGCGCACGGTGCGCGGCGACGCCGAGAGGTTCTCGACGCGCTGCTCGCAACGGAGGTCGTACGAGCCGGCGTCGACGCGCCACGTGCGCGTCACGCGCATCTGGAGCGCGCCGGTCGAGTCCGCGAGCTCGCTGACGAAGGTGCCGGGCGCGGTCTCCGCCCAGACGTTCCCCGCGAGGCTGACGGCCTGGCCGTCGACCTCGACCTCGCGCGCGGCGAGGAGCGACACGGAGAAGCCCTGGAGCGTGCCGTGCGCGACGAACGCGTAGCGGCCCGCGAGCACGTCCTCGGCGGTGCCCGCCGCGCGTGCGCGCGCGGCGGCGCGGCTGTCGGCACCCGTCCACCAGAGGTCGCTGAACGTGATGCGCGAGATGCCGGCGCCGCGCGGGTCGAACTCGACGAGGAAGCGCGCCTTGGCGGGATCGACCGACCCGATCGGCGTCGGCTGCGCGGTCGGCGAGCCGGGCGCGCGCGCGGACCAGCGGTCCATGGGCGCGGGCTTCGCGGCGGTCGCGGACGGCGCTGGGGCAGGGGCGGTCATTGGCGCGTTCGGCTCGGTGATCGAAGCCGGCGCGGTCGCCGTGGAGGTGGTCGCCTGCGTCGCGGAAGCAGGCGACCCGGCGGTGGCCTGCGGGGCCGTGGCCGCGGTCGCCGACGAATCGCCGTTCCCGGAGCCCGCGCCGCTGACGATGACCGCCACGATGCCCGCGGCCACCGCGAACACGGCGAGGGTGGCGACGAACCGTCGGACGTTGAACGCTGGGGCCTTGCGGCCGGCCGGGTCGGTGGTCTTCATGTCTTCTCGTGCGTGGGTCGTGCTGGCGCGCCGGTCACTGACCGTCAAGCAGGCGGCGGCCGAGGCGGCCGTCGAGCTCGGTGATGCCGTCGATCCGGTCGACGGTCTCCTGGACGTCGTACTCGACCCGGAGGAAGCGGAACGACTTCGGCGCGCCGGCGTCGTCCGTCTCCATGATCGCGTAGGACGCGCGCGGGTCGAGGTCGCGCGGCTGTCCCACGGAGCCCGGGTTCACCACGGCCTTCTGGCCCGCGCGGACGACGTAGGTCTCGTCGGGCAGGTCGCCGGGCTTGTAGAACTCGAGGTCATCGGTGAACACGCCCGGGACATGGGTGTGGCCCACGACGCACACCGACTCGACGAGGTTGAAGATGCTCTGCATCATCTTCGGGTCGTCGTAGGGGCTGTTCGGCGTGATGTACTCGTTGATCTGGCGGCGCGGCGA
>CAMDUT010000009.1 GCA_945877905.1 Phycisphaera mikurensis NBRC 102666
CGCACGGCCGCGCAGGCCGCGATGAAGAAGGGCGAGTGGGCGCAGGCCGCGAACGGCTGGTCCACGCTGCTGCAGTTCCTCCCGGGCGACGAAGAGGCCGTGCGCGAGCGCGCCCGCGCCCAGGCGATGCTCGAGGGCGGCTCGGTGATCGAGAACGTCTCGACCGACCGCGAGGTCCGCCGCCAGCAGGCGACCGCGCAGTTCGACGCCGACATCAAGCGTGCGAAGGCGCTGCTCGAGAAGCAGGACTTCGACCAGGCGAAGCTCGCCGCGGTCACCGCGCGCACGCGCCTTGACCTCTCGCGCAACGTGCTCGGCGCCGCCGAGTTCGAGACCATGTCGGCCGAGGCCGAGCGCATGGTCGAGCAGGTCTCCGAGGAGGCCCGCCAGCAGAAGCTCGTCACCGACCAGCAGGCGCGCCAGGAGCAGGGCGAGCAGTCCGCGTCGAGCCAGCGCACCGAGGCGGAGAACCGCGCTCGGCGCGTGAACGAGATCCTCCTCAACGTGCGCAAGCTGCAGATGCAGCAGAAGTACGCCGAGGCGCTCCAGGTGCTCGAGAGCGCCATCGCGCTCGACCCGCTGAACTCCGCGGCGCTCACGTTGCGCGACGCGCTGCAGACCACCGACATGTACGTGCGGTTCGCCGCGGCGCAGAAGCGTCGCGCGTACAGCATCTCGCGGCTCGAGGAGGAGGCGCTCGACTCCACCATCCCGCCGCGCGTCAACATCTCCGGCCCCGGCCCACGCTCCACGAACGCGCTGGTGACGTATCCCGAGGACTGGCAGGAGATGAGCGACCGCCGCGTCCGCGAGCCGGACTACGGTGCGAGCGGCTACCGCGAGGCCGAGGCGAACGTGCCGACCTGGGACAAGCTGCGCACGGCGTCGCTTCCCGTTCCGTTCGAGTCGGGCCCCACGCTCGAGCAGGCGATCGACTACTTCAAGAACCAGACCAAGATCGACTTCCAGATCGAGTGGAGCACGCTCAAGGAAGTGGGCATCGAGCCCGAGGGCACCTCGGTCAAGGTCGACCTCGCGAGCATGCGCGTCGAGGCGGCGCTGAAGCGCGTCCTCGGCGAGGTGCGCAACAAGAACGACGATTCGCCGCCCAGCGAGCCGCTGGCCTTCGACGTCCAGGACGGCGTCGTCGTCATCACCACCAAGAGCGGCGTCCAGAACCGCCAGGTCATGGTGGTCTACGACGTGCGTGACCTGCTGTTCCAGGCGCCCGACTTCGACAACGCCCCCGAGTTCAACCTCAACCAGTCCATCCAGACCGGCGGCGGCGGCGGTGGCCAGGGCGGCGGCGGCGCTGGTGGCGGCGGCGGCGGCTTCGGCGGGGGCGGTGGCGGCGGTGGCGGCGGTGGCGGCGGTGGTGGCGGCGGCGGCGCGCCCTTCGGCGAGTCCGGCGAGGCCCCCGACCGCGGCGATCCCGGCGAACGGCTCGACCAGCTGAAGCAGCTGATCTACGACCAGGTCGAGGCAAACTGGGAGGAGACCGGCGCCGGCACCGGCAAGGACAAGATCACCGAGTTCAACCGGAACCTGATCGTCAACGCGTCGCCCGCGGCGCAGCGCTCCATCGAGGGCCTGCTCCAGCAGCTGCGCGCGATCCGCGCGCTCCAGATCAACATCGAGGGCCGGCTGGTGCAGGTCACGATGGACTGGTTCGAGCAGATCGGCATCGACTTCGACATGTACTTCAACACCAACGACCGCATGTGGTCCGCGGCGAAGGCAGTCGACCCGAACTTCCAGCTCAGCCAGTTCTTCTACCAGCCGGGCGGCAAGGGCGCCGTCAGCGGCTCGCCGGGCGGCGGCAACATCGGCCGCCTCAAGAACCCGGTCATCTGGGACGGCTTCGGCCAGAACAACCCCGGCACCAACGCCACCGTCGGCGTGACCGGCTACCCGACCGGCGGATCCCCGCCGCTCCCCGCTGGCACGGGCAACCAGATCACCTACGGATCGTCGGTCCCGGTGCAGCCGGTCGGCGTGCAGCAGGGCGAGATCACCCCGGTCAACGTGCAGCAGGAAGGCCTGCCGCTCATCAACTCGCTGGCCGCGGCCGGCCTGTCGGGCTTCGGCGCCTCGGTGCTGAACAACCCGGTGCTGACCACGGGCTTCACGTACCTCGACGACATCCAGGTCGACCTGCTGATCACCGCCACGATGGCGGACCAGCGCAACATCGTGCTCACCGCGCCGCGCCTGACGCTCTACAACTGCCAGCGCTCGTGGATCGCGGTCGGAAACGTGATCAGCTACATCTCGAACGTCGTGCCGGTGACGGGCGACAACTCGGGTGCCTTCTCGCCGATCATCGGCCAGCTGATCGTCGGCTTCGTGCTCGACATCGAGGCGTGCATCTCCGGTGACCGCCGCTACGTGACCATGACGGTCAACTTCGGCCTCAACCAGAACGCGAAGTTCAAGGAGCAGCCCGTGACCGGTGCCGCCGGCGGCGGCGGCGGCGGTGGCGGCGGCGGCGGCCGGGCCGAGCAGTTCCGCGCGGTCATCCAGCTGCCCGAGGTCACCGGAACGCAGATCAACACCACCGTGACCGTGCCGGACAAGGGCACGATCCTGCTCGGCGGCGCGCGCAACGTGCAGGAGTTCGAGGTCGAGGTCGGCGTGCCGCTCCTCTCGAAGATCCCGGTCGTCAACCGCTTCTTCACCAACCGCATCACGACCAAGAGCGAGACCTCGCTGCTCCTGCTGATCCGCCCCGAGATCATCATCCAGCAGGAGGAGGAAGACACGCTCTTCCCGGGCCTCCGCCAGCAGCTGGCCCCCGGCGCGTCGGGCTTCTGACGCGATCGACGCATCCCGCGACACCTCCCGCGCCGGGAGCCTTCGGGCTCCCGGCGCTTCGTTTGGGGCCTTCGGGCGCGGGGGCCACTACACTGCGGGCAATGAGCGCCCAGGGCCCCATCCGGATCTCGACCGAACCCGAGTGCACGCGCGTCGAGTTCACCGAGAAGCACGTCATCGACGAGGTGGTCATCCGGCAGATCGGCAACGAGCTGACCAAGCTCGTCGACGCGTCGCCGCGGCCCCGGCTGGTGGTGAGCTTCACCGGCGTCGAGCACCTTTCCTCCGCCGCGCTCGGCACGCTCCTGACGGTGATGAACCGGGTCCGGGCGAAGGACGGCCAGCTCCGGCTCTGCGACATCGCGCCGCAGATCCTCCAGATCTTCGAGATCACCAAGCTCAACAAGGTCCTCCGGATCGAGAAGGACCTGGCCGCGGCCAAGGCAAGCCTCGGCGGGGCCGCGTGAAGGCCGCGATGGCTCACCCTGGCCCAACGCCGAGTCACCGTGCCCCGTTCGAGCGCACCTGGGTGCTGCGCGAGCAGCGCGATTCGATCGAGACGCTCCAGGCCGACGTGGGGCGCGCGCTGCACGAGTTCGGCTATGGCGAGGCATGCACGTTCGCCGTGCGGCTGGCCCTGGAGGAGGCGCTCGTCAACGGGTTCCGCCACGGCAACAAGGGCGACGCGTCCAAGAGCGTGACCGTGCGCTGCCACGTGGATGCCGGCCTCATGCAGCTCGAGGTCCAGGACGAGGGCGAGGGATTCAATCCCGAGACCGTCCCCGACCCGACGGCCGAGGAGAACATCGAGATCCCCTCGGGCCGCGGCATCATGCTGATGCGCGCGTACATGACCTCGGTGGAGTACGTGCCGCCGGGCAACTGCCTGCGGATCACCTACCGCCGTGAAGAGGGCCCGCGCGCCTAGGCCTGCCCGCCCTCGCGCGGCGCGCGCGCGCGGATGCTGTCGTAGATGCTCGCCATCAGGCCCACCATGGGGAACTTCCCCCCCATGGGGCTCGGTCCCATGCGCCGCAGCAGCGCGTGCGGCACGTGGTCGGGCGCGGGCATGGCGAGCGCCTCGTCGAGCGGCGCCCCCGGGCGCCAGAAGTCCGACGCGCAGAGCTCCAGCGGCTGGAGGCCCGAGTCGGACTCGTCCTCCGTCGCGGCCGCATGGGCCTGCGAGACGCCCGAGGTCTGAAGCGTCCGCTGCTCCTGCAGCTTCTCGAGGAGCCGCTCGCCCTCGAGCCCGCGCAGCTGGAAGAGCACCACGGGGTCGACCTCGATGCGCTCGGCCACCAGGGCCGCGGCGGCCGCCACGTGCTTGCATGGCTGCGGCAGCCCGCAGTCGCACTGCGTGTGGACGCCGTCGCCCTCGCCGGGCACCAGGCGGCGGCCGATCGCACGGAAGCAGTCCTCGATCGACTCGGGCACCTCTCCGGTGAGGAGGCGCGCCGCGAACACGGCCTCGGACGCCATGCGCTCGATCACCTTGTCCCACTCCTCGCGCGAGAGCGGGCGCGCCGCGATCCGCACCTGGTACGGCTTGACGCCGCGCCCCTGGACGGACGCCTCGACCGCGCCCGGGGTCACGACGTAGTTCGCGACCTGGCCGGCGAGCGCGTACTCCATGCCCAGCACCTTGGCGTCGGGGCGGATGCCCTCCTCGCACGCGGCGACGAACGCGGCCGCGTGCCACGGCAGGTCGTCGAGCCCGAGCTTGCGCCGGAACTTGATGCCGTGGCGCACGCGCCTTGGCTGCTCGAGCTTTCGCTGCGGCGGGCGGATCTCGAACCCCTCGGCGCTCATGCCGTGTCCTCCACCGACGCGCCGCGGAGCGACAGCAGGTCGCGCAGCTGCGCGGTGTTGAGCTCGGTGAGCCACTGCTCGCCGCTGCCGATGATCTGGCTCGCGAGCTCGGTCTTCTGCTCGATCATCTGGTCGATGCGCTCCTCGAGCGTGCCGACGGTGATCATCTTGTGCACGTTCACGGTGCGGAGCTGCCCGATGCGGAACGCGCGGTCGGTGGCCTGGTTCTCGACCGCCGGGTTCCACCATCGGTCGTAGTGGAACACGTGGTTGGCCGCGGTCAGGTTGAGGCCCACGCCGCCGGCCTTGAGGCTGAGGACGAAGATCGGCGCCGCGGGGTCCTCGCTCTGGAAGCGCTGCACCAGCTGCTCGCGCTTGGCCTGCGGCGTGCCGCCGTGCAGGAAGAGCGCCTCGCGGTCGAGGTCCTGGCGGATCATCTGCACCAGCAGGTGGCCCATCTGCCGGTACTGCGTGAAGATCAGCGCGCGGTCGCCGGACGCGACCACCTCCTCGAGCATCTCCATCATGCGGATGCTCTTGCCGCTGCGCGCGCTCAGCCGCTCGGCGCGCACCACGCCCGCAGGCACGGTGATGCGTCGCTCGGCGGGCGGCTCGCCCGGGGCGCCCTCGGAGCCCTCGTCCTCCTCGGGCGCGGCCTGCGGCATGCCCTCGCGCAGGAAGTGCGCGGGGTGGTTGCAGATCTGCTTCAGCTTCACCAGCGCGCTCAGCACCAGCCCGCGGCGGCGGATGCCCTCGGCCTGGTCGACGCGCTTGAGCATGTCGTTCACCACCTGCTCGTAGAGCGAGGCCTGCTCGGGCGTGAGCGGGATCTGCTGGCGCGTCTCGACCAGCGGCGGGAGGTCGGTGATGACCTTCGGGTCGGTCTTCAGGCGTCGCAGGATGAACGGCCGCACCAGCTGGCGCAGGCGCTCGGCCTGGCGCTTGTCGCGGTGCCGCTCGACGGGAAGCGCGAAGCGCTTGCGGAAGTCGTTCTGCGTGCCGAGGTAGCCGGGGCAGCAGAACTCCATGATCGACCAGAGCTCCGTCAGGCGGTTCTCCACCGGCGTGCCCGTGAGCGCGACGCGGAACTTCGTGCGCAGGGCGCGGATCGCGGCGGTCTGCTTCGTCGGCGGGTTCTTGATGTGCTGCGCCTCGTCGAGCACCACGCGGCGCCACTCGACCTGGTTCAGCGCGTCCTTGTCGCGCGTGACCAAGGCGTAGGTGGTGACCACCACGTCCGCGCGCTGCGCCAGGTGCAGGAAGCGGTCGCCCTGCGGCCGCTCGAGGCCGTGGTGCACGTGCACCACCAGCTCGGGCGCGAACCGGGTGAGCTCGCGGTGCCAGTTGCCGAGCACGCTCATCGGCGCCACGAGCAGCGTCGGGCCCACGCGCTCGCCCTCGGGCGCGGTCTGGCGCTCGTGCTGCAGCAGGCCGATGAGCTGGATCGTCTTGCCGAGGCCCATGTCGTCGGCCAGGCACGCGCCCATTCCGTAGCGCTCGAGGAACGCGAGCCAGCTGACGCCGGCGCGCTGGTACGGCCGCAGCGATCCCTGGAACCGCTCGGGCTGCTCGACCAGCTGCATGGTCTCGGTGCTGTCCGCGGGACCGAACACCTCCGCGACCCAGCCCTTCGTGTCGAGGCCGACCACCGGCAGTGCGCCGTCGGCGGCGTCCGAGTGCGCCAGCCGCAGCGCCTCGACCAGCGTGGCCTGGCCGCCGGCGTTCGCCTTCAGGAACTTCACGCCGCGCTCGAGGTCCTCGGGCCGGATCTCCACCCACCGGCCGTTGATGCGGACGAGCGGCATGCCCTTCTTCGCGAGCGCCTGGAACGCCTCGAGCGTGAGCGGCGTGTCGCCGAGCGCGATCTGCCAGCTGTAGTTGACGAGGCTGTGCAGCCCGATGCCGCCGCCGCGGCCGTCGCCCGCCGGCGCCTCCTCGCTGTCGATCATCAGGCGCGCGCCCACGCGGCTGGCGGTCTGCCCCCACCAGTCGGGCACCAGCACCTCGAAGCCCGCCTCCTGCAGCACGGGGCGCATGTCGCGGAGGAACTCGTACGCCTCCTTGGTCGAGAGGTCCAGCCCGGTGGGTGCGCCGTCGTCGAGCGCGTCCTCGATCTTCGGGCACAGTCGGCTCGCGCGGCCGAGCTCCTGGAGCAGCAGGTCGCACAGCTGCTGGGTCTCCTGCGTCGAGCGTCCCTTGCCGGCGCGGCCGCCCGCGGCGCGGGTCCAGAGCGTCTCGGCGTCGACGACGATCGGCGGGCTGTCCGACGAGACCAGCGAGAACGAGAGCCGCCACGGGTGGTCGTCCTCGTGGCCGTCCTGCGAGGGCAGGAGCTCCGGCGGCGGCTCGAGGAGCTGGAGCAGGAGCCGCATCTGGCGGCCCTCGCCGACGTCCTCGAGGTTCGCGATCCACTGGCGCGCCGTGCGCACGATGCTCGACTCGACCGCCGCGGGCTGGTGCACCGCGTGCTCGCGCCCCAGGAGCCCCGCGAGCCATGCGACGTGCGGGTCCTTCTCCGGATCGCGCCCGTCGATCGCCTCGGCGTAGCTCTCGGCCTCGAGGATGTCGCGCACGGTGGCGTCGACGAACGCACCCATCGACTGCTCGACCACGGCGCCGGCCGCGCCCGCGCCTTCGGCCGCGCGGACGATCGCCGGGGTGCCGCGCACGATCGACGTGAGGCGCGCGTGGTTCGGCGCGTCGTGGAGCCACGGCCGCCATGCGGCGAACATGGCGCCGGAGCGCTCCTGCACCACGGTGGGGATCACGCGCTGGTCGGCGATCAGGTGCTCGGCGAAGCGGCCGACGGCCTGCCACCATCGTGCATCGTGGCCCCACGCCATGCCTTTGCCGCACGCCTCGGGATCGAGGGTGCGCGTGAGGGCGAACGCGGTGCGCGCGTCGAGCACGATCGCGGGCACGTCGACGGGGACCAGCGCCTCCTCGGGCTCGGCGTCGAAGCCCGCGGCCTCGTCCTGCGCGGCGAGGCGGTCGCTCGGCATGGGGAGTTGCCCGGACGGGCGCTCGACCACCGGCATGAGGATCGAGAGCGTGCCGTCGCGCACCGCGTCGTCGCCGGCGATCCTCTCGTCGCCGCCGGACGCGTCGCGCGCCGCCTCGAGCGCAGGCCGAAGCGCCGCGCGAAGCGACGCCGCATCGGCGGCGTACGGATGCGTGCCGGCCGACGCGCCCGAGGCCTGCGCCTGCGGGAAGCGTCCCGCGTCCTCTCCCCAGACATGGAGCGAGCCGTGGGACCAGTTGGCGTGGAGGACGATCATCCGTGAACTGCGTGGGGTGGACCGGTCGGGTCGAAGTGATTGCGCTGGGATTCGAACCCAGGACCTAGCGGTTAAAAGCCGCTTGCTCTACCAGCTGAGCTACGCAATCGTCGGCGGTCGAGGCGGGTGCGCGGCGGGTCGGAACGGAAGGGGAGCGATTGTAGGGAGAAGCGGTTTATGGCGCATCAGCCTTCCGGAGTGACTAATAACTTTACGCCTTGATGGATCCGATGAGCCCTCCGGAGATCCGGGACCTCCCGTTCAACCGATGCACCGATCCCGTGCGTACTACTTCTTGGACAGAAGGTTCCCGGAATCGGATGCTTCCGGTGCGTTCGTCTTCAGGACAACCCGGCCCGTCTCCGATAAGGGTGGCGGGCATCCGTTTCCGAGAACTCCGCGCCACGGCGCGACACGACCGACACGACTGCGCAAGGGAGGCCAACGGCCATGAACGACACCGCGACACTCGCACTCATCCAGCAGTTCCTCACCTACCTGACCGATGAGCGCCACTTCAGCCCCTACACGGGCCGGTGCTACGGGCTGGACCTGCGCCAGTTCGTCGAGTTCATCGAGGCCAAGGCCGGCATCAAGGTCGACCTCGACCGTGAGCGCAAGGCCTTCGACGCCCGCTCCATGGGCGCGGACACGGTCACCGGTCGCATCCTCAAGTGCGACGTCGACCTGATCCGCGAGTTCCTGGGCAAGTTGGGCGAGCAGAAGTACTCGGCCGCCACCATGGCGCGCAAGATCGCCACGCTGCGCAGCTTCCACAAGTGGATGGAGCGCAAGGGCCTCGCGTCCTCGAACCCGATGGTGCTGATCCGGACCCCCAAGCAGGCCAAGCGGCTGCCCAAGGCGATCTCGGTCGAGCAGATCGAGCGGCTCCTCTCGGCCCCCGACGACTCTGACGTCCTCGGCGCACGCGACCGCGCCATCCTCGAGACGCTGTATTCGACGGGCATCCGCGTGTCGGAGGTGGTCGCGATCAACCGCGGCGACCTGAACGACACCGGCGAGGAGATCATCATTCGCGGCAAGGGCCGGCGCGAGCGGCGCGTCCCGCTCGGAAGCCACGCGCTGAAGGCGCTGCGCCACTACCTGTCGATGGTGGACGCCGACTTCCAGTCGCGCGGCAAGCGCACCGGCTCGGACGACCCGCTGTTCGTCAACAAGAACGGCGGGCGCCTGTCGAGCCGTTCGGTGCGCCGCAAGGTCGCCAAGTACCTCGTCGAGGCCAACCTCGACCCGGACATCTCGCCGCACACCATCCGGCACAGCTTCGCGACGCACCTCCTCGACAACGGGGCGGACCTCCGCGCGGTGCAGGAACTGCTCGGGCACCAGTCGCTCAGCTCCACGCAGGTCTACACGCACCTCACCAGCGGGCGCCTGCGCGACGGCTACGACAAGGCGCACCCGCGCGCCGAGGCCAGCTGACGGCACATCGGCGCCAACGAACTCACTCGCACGACGCGATGCCCTCCGAAGTGTCGGCATCGCGTTCGGCGTTTTTGGGCCCGGTTCGTGCCACGCGCGTTGCGCCCCAAAAATTGACCCAGGGACGCGGTTCCACGCCTGGACCGCGCCCCTGGAGTCGAACCGGCACGCGGGAACGCGCCGGGTGGACGCCGGTTTCCGGCCGGCGTCCGTCCCTTTTCTGAACTCAATGCGGGTGAACGGGAAACGTTCACACCCGCGCTCCGCCCCAAGTGTGCGGTCGCGCAGCGGACTGCCGCTGACGGGACCGTGGAGGCGTGGTCGAGCCGCGGCCCGGGACGAGGCCGCGAGGATCCGGATTGTCGCCCTTTGCTCCATACGCGCGGCGGGGCGGGAACGGTGCACCCGCGCACGTGGTCCGCTCAAGATGCCTCCACGGGCCGCGAAAGCAAGGCATGCTTCCCGTTTTGCCGCGGATTTGCGGGAACGGCACACGCTCCTGAACAGATTCCTTGCGAGCGAACACGGAAGCCACGGATGGTTCGCGTCCGAGAAGCGCCCGCGTCGCCGTACCATGCGGCCATGATGGACTCGCCGACGCCCCTTGGCCCGCCTCGCGTGGGCGTCATCATGGGCAGCCAGTCTGACTGGGAAACGATGCGCCACGCGTCGGAGCAGCTGTCGGCCATGGGCATCGCCCACGAGTGCCAGGTGGTGAGCGCGCACCGGACCCCCGACTGGTTGTTCGAGTACGCGGCCGCGGCCGAGGACCGCGGGTTGCGCGCCATCATCGCCGGCGCCGGCGGGGCGGCGCACCTGCCTGGCATGTGCGCCAGCAAGACGCCGGTGCCCGTGCTCGGCGTGCCCGTGCAGAGCAAGGCGCTCGCGGGGCTCGACAGCCTCCTCTCGATCGTGCAGATGCCCGCGGGCATCCCGGTGGCGACCTTCGCGATCGGCGAGGCGGGCGCGCGCAACGCCGCGCTGTTCGCGGCCGCGATCCTCGCCGCCGACGACGCGGCCGTCCGCGGGCGGCTGCACGCATTCCGCGCCGGGCAGACCGCGAAGGTCATGGCGCACGTCGACCCGTCCCTGCCGAGGCCCTCGGCGCCGAAGCCATGCTGATCGGCGTCGTCGGCGGCGGTCAGCTCGGGCAAATGCTCGGGCTCGCGGGAATCGCGATCGGGCATCGCTTCCGCTTCCTCGACCCGGACCCCGCGTGCCCGGCCTCGGCCGTGGGCGAGGTGGTGGCCGGCGCGTTCGACGACCCCGACGCGATCGCGCGCTTCGCGCACGGCCTCGACCGCGCCACGTTCGAGTTCGAGAACGTGCCTGCCGCGACGCTCGGCTTGATCGCCGAGCGCGCGCCGCTGGCGCCGGGCGTCATGAGCCTGCGGACCGCGCAGGACCGCATCCTCGAGAAGGAGTTCTTCCGTGCGCATGGCCTGCGGGTGCAGGCCTTCGAGGCGGTGGACTCCGAGGCCGGGCTCGCGGCGGCGTGCGGGCGGGTCGGCGTGCCCGGCGTGCTGAAGACGCGCAGCATGGGTTACGACGGCAAGGGCCAGGCGATCGTGCGAAGTGCGGCGGACGTGCCCGCCGCGTGGGCCGCAGTGGGCCGCGTGCCGTGCATCTACGAGGCGTTCGTGCCGTTCACGTCCGAGGCGAGCGTCGTCGCGGTGCGCGCGGCGGACGGCGACGTACGCGCGTACCCCTTGTGCGCGAACGAGCACCGGGGCGGCATCCTGCACCGCACGGCGGCGCCGGCGCCGGGCGTGGACGCGGGCCTCGCGCGCGAGGCCGAGCAGGCCACGTGCCGGGTGCTGGCTGCGCTCGGGCACGTGGGCGTCATGGCGATCGAGTTCTTCGTGACGCCCGGCGGGCTGGTGGCCAACGAGATGGCGCCGCGGGTCCACAACAGCGGCCACTGGACGATCGAGGGCGCGCTCACCAGCCAGTTCGAGAACCACGTGCGGGCCGTCGCCGGCGAGCCGCTGGGACCGACCGACGCGCGAGGATTCGCGGGAATGGTGAACCTGGTGGGGCGCATGCCGCCGCGCGAACGGCTGCTGAGCGTCCCGGGCGCGCACCTGCACGACTACGGAAAGCCCGCGCGGCCCGGGCGCAAGCTGGGCCACGTGAACGTGTGCGCCCCCGACGTGCGGGTGCGCGACGCGCAGCTGGCCGTCCTCGAGGCGATCGTGGCCCGCGGCGACGGGTGAAGCACGTGCTTCACCCCGTCCTGCGATGATTCCGGTCGTCATGGGTTGGTCCCGCATCGTCCTTCCGGCCGGCCACTCGCTCACCGGCGCGCTCGCGGAGCTCGTGCTGGCGGAACTGCCGGTGCGCTCCGGGATCGCCGACGGCTCGGGCGTGCTGGTCGTCGTGCCGGGCGCGCGCGCGCGGCGCTCGTTCGAGCGGCACGTGTCGGAGCGGGCGCGTGCGCGCGGGGTCGCGGTGATCGCGCCGATGGCATTGACCCCGGGCGAGCTCGCCTCGCGCTTCGTGGCGCCGCGCGCGCCGCGCCTCGGCGCGCTCGGCATCCGGGCCTCGTGGCGCGCGGCGGTGCGCGCGTGCCGCGAGACCGGACCGCTCTTCCCGCACCTCCTGCCCGGCGAGGCGCCGGACGACGCCGCGGTCGAAGCACTGGCGGCGCGCGTCGCGGCGCTCCACCGGGACGCGGCGAGCGCGTGCATGTCGCTCGCCGAGGTGGGCGAACGCGAGCGTCGGCGCGTGCCCGGCGCCGATCACGCGCGGTGGGACGCGCTGGCCGCGCTCGAAGCCGCGCGGTCACGGATCCTCTCGGGCGCGGGCTTCGTCGACCCCGCGACCGAGGCGTGCGACGCGGCGCGCACCGGCGACGTGCGCCCGGGCGCGGTCCGCCGGGCCTTCGTCCTCATGGCCGATCCCGACCCGCTGCACCGCGCGCTGCTGCAGGCGCTCGCGTCGAAGGGGGTCGACGTCGCCGTGACGGTGCATGCGGCGGGCGCGGACATTCCGGCGCCGCTCGACGCGCATGGGTTTCCCGAGCACGAGGCGTGGTCGCGCGTGCGCGTCGACGTGGGGCAGGAACGCATCGCCCCCGCGGGAACGCCCGCGGACCAGGCCGCGGCCGTGATGGACTGGATCGCGTCGCTCCCGGAGCCGAGGCGCTCGTGCGACCTAGGCATCGCGGTGCCCGACGCGCAGGTCGCGGCCGAGGTGGCCACGCTGCTGCCCGCGTGGGGCGTGCGGGTGACGCCGCCGCCCGGCCGCACCGCCGCAGAATCCTCGGTGGGGTTGCTGGTCGCGGCGATCGCGGACTGGATCGCGTCGCGGTCGTGCGGGGCGCTCAAGCGGCTGGCCGGGCACCCTGACGTGGTCCGGCACCTCGCCGCGACGGGTGAGCACGATGCGTCCGTGCGGGTGGCGGACTTCGCGGCCTCGAGCGGGGCGCGCGCGGTGCCGAACGACACGGCGCATCCCGCGATGGCCTCCGTGGCCGGCGCGGTCGGGGCGATCGACGCGCTGCTCGCGCCGCTGGCGAAGTCCCGCGACGCGCGCGACGCGGGGAGCGCGCTCCGCACCGTGCTCGACGCGTCGGTGCGTCCGGGTTCGCCCGCCTCGCTCGAGGCGGCGCGTGCGGTCCGTGACGCGATCGACGAGCTCGAGTCGCTCCCGGAGGCGCTCGCCCGGGGCATCGATGCGGCCGCGGCACTTCGAATGGCGGTCGACCGCATCGCGTCGCATTCGCTTCCCGCCGAGGGGCCGTCCGACGGGATCGAGCTGCTCGGGTGGCTCGACGCGGGAATCGACGACGCGCCGGACCTGGCCGTCACCGGCATGAACGAGGGCGTCGTGCCCGAGGGATTGGTGGTCGACCCGTGGCTTCCTGACTCCGCGCGCGAGCCGCTCGGCATGGCGTGCGCCCGGAGGAGGCACGCGCGTGACGCATGGATCATGCACGGGCTGGTCGCGCGCAAGCGCTCGCTTCGGCTCGTGACCGGGCGCACGGCGTCCGACGGGGAGCCGCTCCGGCCGTCTCGGCTGGTGCTGGGCGTGCGCGGCGAGGCACTCGCCGGTCGCGTGACCTGGCTCATGGACCCGCACGCGCCGCGCGCCTCCGCGGGCCGGTGGTCCGCGTCCATGCCCGTGCACGGGCGGTTCGGGCCGCGCCTTGAGCCGGAGGGAAGCGTCCCCCTCACGACCATCAGCGTCACTTCGTTCCGCGACTGGCTGATCAGTCCCACGCTCTTCCGGCTCAAGCGCGACCCGCGCCTGCGGCTCGACGGCTCGTGGGAGCAGGCCGACGAGATGGACGCGATGGGCTTCGGTTCGTTCGTGCACGCGGCGCTCGAGCGCTGGGGCGTCGACGCCGTGGCGCGCACGGAGGCCGGCGAGCCGCCCGAGACGCGCGAGCGCGCGATCGAGGACGCGCTGCTCGCGCACTTCGAGGCCGCGCGCGCGGAGCGATTCGTCGACGACCTGCGCGGCACGTTCGAGGTGCAGCTTGCCATCGCGCGCGAGCGGATCCGCTCGTTCGCCCGCGCGCAGTCGCGCTGGGCCGGGCAGGGCTGGCGCGTGCGGCACGTCGAGCTCACGTTCGGCACGCACCCCGGAAGCACGCCCGCGCCGTGCATCGGCACGACGGCGGTTCGGCTGACCGGCCGCATCGACCGCGTCGACGAGCACCCGGATGCCGGGTTCGCCGCGCTCGACTACAAGACGAGCGCCGAGGCCGCGGACCCGGGTCCGCAGCACCGCACGAGCAGGGGCCGGTGGGTCGACCTGCAGCTGCCGCTCTATCGCGTCCTGCTGCGCTCGATGGGCATCGACGTCCCCCCGCACCGGCTCGGGTACGTGGCGCTGCCGTCGAACCCCTCGCTCACCGGCTTCCGCATGGCAAGCGGGTGGGATGACGCGTTCGCCGCCGAGGCCGAGGCCGAGGCGGAACGCATCGCGCGGCGCGTCGAGGCCGGTGACTTCTCCGACGACGGCGGCTGGGTCCCCGGCGCGGACGATCCGTTCGCGGCCGCGTGGTGCGTGGGGATGCGCGGGCTCGCGCGGGAGGAGCGTCCATGACCGCGGATCGTTCGGTGGTGGTCGCGAACGCCGGCAGCGGCAAGACCTACCTCCTGGCGAACCGCATGGTCCGCTGGATGCTCGCGGGGCGCGGGTCCGAGGGCCCGTCGTCGCCCGAGGAGGTGCTCGCGATCACGTTCACACGCAAGGCCGCGGGCGAGATCGTCGAGCGCGTCCTGCTGCACCTGGCGCAGGGCGCGTCCAGCGCGGACAAGCGCCGGGAATTCGCGGCCGAAGGGCAGGTCGGCGACTTCGCGGCCGCCGATTATGCGGCGGCGCTCGACCGGTTCGTCGACGCGCTGCACCGCGTCTCGATCTCGACCATCGACGGGTTCTTCGTGCAGCTCGCGGGCGCGTTCGCGCCCGAGCTCGCGATGCCCGAGGACTGGCGCATCGGCGACGAGGACGAGCTCGAAGCGCTGCGCGCCGAGGCCGTGGGCGACGTGATCGCGGCGGATCCCGCGCGCGCCGTCGAGCTCGCGCGCCGCATCGGCGACGGCGCGCCCAAGCCGCAGGTGCGGTCCGCGATCGACGACGTGCTGGCCGACGCGCTCGACCTCTGGATGCGCGCGGGGCTCCGCGGCGACCCGCGCGCGCCGTGGGAGCGGGCGACGGGCGGGGGCCGTGCGCTCTTCCCGGGTGCCGCGCGAGCGTCCGTGCGTGAGCTCGAGGAGGCGATCGACGGGCTGGCGACGGCACCCGTGCCTTCGAAGTACGAGCGGAACTGGAAGGAGGCGGTGGCGCGCGTGCGAGCGCTGGCGGCTGCCGGCGACTGGTTCGCGCTGCTCGACGACCCGTTCCTGCGCAAGCTGCAGCGCGAGGGTGCCTACCACAGGCAGGAGCCCCCGCCCGGGCTCGAGCGCTGGCTCTCCGTGGTGCGTGCGCATGCGTGTTCCGAGGTGGAGCGCGCGGTCCGCGAGCGCGCCGCGGCCACCGCCGACCTCGCGGCGCTGGTCAGCGACGCCCTCGACGCGGCGCGGCGCCGCACCGGAACCTACGGCTTCGGCGACGTCGCCTCGCTGCTCGCGCGCGCGAACGCGCTCGGCGGCGAGGGGCTGCAGCGCATGCACGAGCGGCTCGACCGGTCCGTGCGTGACCTGGCGTTCGACGAGTTCCAGGACACCTCGCCCGCGCAGTGGGCCGTCGTCCGCCCGATCGTCGACGAGATCGCCGCGGGCGCGGACCGCCGGCTGCTCGTGGTGGGGGACCCCAAGCAGTCGATCTACGCCTGGCGCGGGGGCACTCCCGCGCTGCTCGCGGCCGTCGAGGAGGAGGAGCGCCTCGACGACGACGTGACGCTCTCGACGAGCTTCCGCTCGAGCCCGGTGGTGCTCGCGTTCGTCAACGAGCTCTTCGAGCCGCTCCCGCGCCGCGTCGCGGCGGCGCCGCTCGACGAGGCCCCGGTCGGCGCGGCTGCGGCGCTTCGCGACGCGGGCATTCCCGTCGCGGGCGATCCGGCGCGCTCGCCGCTCTCGCGCGCCCTCGATGCGTGGCCGTTCACGCTCCACGCCGCGGCCCCGCGCAACGCGGGGATGCCGGGCGCGGTGCACGCGTACGTGGTCCCGGGCACCGGAGGCGAGGCGCAGGCCGCGGGCATCGCGGACATCGTCGCGTCGCGCGTGCGCGCGCGCCCGGGCGCCACCGTCGGCGTGCTGGTCTCGACCAACACCGAGGTCGCCGACTGCGTCGCCGCGATCCGCGCGCTCGGGGTCGACGTGTCGGACGAGGGCCGCTCGCCGCTCTCCGACTCGGCGGCGGCCGTCGCGCTGCTCTCGCTGCTGCGCGTGGCCGAGCACCCGGACGACACGCTCGCGCACTTCATCGCGACGCGTGAGCCGGCGTGCGCGCTGCTGGGGCTCGAGCCCATGGAGCGCCACGGAGGCGGCGAGGCGCTCCGACGGGCCGCGCGGGCCCTCTCCGGCCGCGTGCGAACGTCGCTCCTCGAGCACGGCCTCGCCGGATGGGTCGAGCGCCACGCCGCGTTGCTGCGGCCTGCGTGCTCGCGCAACGACGCCGAGCGGCTGCGCCAGCTCGCGGCGCTTGCGCACGAGGCGCCGCCGGCGATGGCTGCGTGCCCGGGCGACTTCGTGCGCTCGGTCGAGTCGCGCCGCTCGCGCACCGGCGAGGAGGCGCGCGTGCGCGTGATGACGGTGCACGCGAGCAAGGGGCTCGAGTTCGACGAGGTGGTGGTGGGCAGCATGGGGCGCACCATGGGGCGGCTTGCGGCCGGACCCGGGGAATGGGTGGCGCTCTCGCCGGACCCGCTCGCGGGCCCGGAGGCGGTGGCGCCGGTGGCCCCGCTCCAGTTCTGCGACTTCTCGCCGCTGCTGGCGGCGTTCCGCGCCGAGGCCACGGTGCTGCGGCTGTCCGACGACCTGTCCGCGCTGTACGTGGCCGTGACGCGCGCGCGGGAGGCGGTGCACCTCGTCTGCCCGCCGCGCACCAAGGACGACGAGCCGAAGGTGACGCCGGCGTGGATCCTCCGCCGAGCGTTCGACGGGTTCGAGCAGGCGATGCAGGCGCACGTCTCCGATGCGGCGAAGCCCTCGGAACTCGCGTGGTCCTACGGGACCGCCGACGGGCTCGCTTCCGTCCCGCTGCCCGCGCGGCCCGTGCCCGTCCCGGCGCCGGCCGAGCGGCCGAGGGTCCCGGCGGTCGAGTACGCGCCCCGGCCCGTGGCGGTGCGGGCGCCGAGCGCGCACGACGCGCCGGCCGGCCGCTTCTTCGAGCGCGAGTTCGCCGGTGAATCCGACGGCACGCGCGGCACGCTCGCCCACGCCTGGCTCGAGCGCATCGGGTGGCTCGACGACGCCGGCATCGAGTCGGTGGACGCCGCCGAGGTGCTCGCCGCGGCCGCGGTGGACGCCGCGCGCCCGATCGACCCGGTGCTCGCCGCGTCGGTGCGCGAGGCGGTGGATTTCGCGCTCGCCGGACCCATGGCTGACGTGCTGCGCCGCGCGCGTTGCGGGTCGTGGGGTTGCGACGCGCTCGAGGTGCGCGTCGAGATGCCCTTCGCGCTGGCGACCGAGGACGGGCTGGTGCGCGGGCGCATGGACCGCGTGGTGCTCGGCTTCCGCGGCGGGCGCGTCGAGCGGGCCGAGGTCGTCGACTGGAAGACCGGCGCGCGCGGGCTCCGCGGCCCCGAGCTCGAGGAGCGCCTCGCGCCCTATCGCAGGCAGATGGCGGCGTACCGCGCGGCGCTCGCGGGAATGTTCTCCCTGGCGCCGGAGCGCGTGACCGCGGTGCTCGCGATGGTCGACCGGGGCGAGCTCATCGAGGCGTAGGCGCGCGGGGCGCGCGCCTCACGTGCGGCCCGCGCGCGCCGGCCGTCAGAAGTTCCAGGTGAGGAACACGCCGAGCAGGGCGTTCGGGTCGACCGTGGCGTCGCGCTGCGCGCCGCCGGTCGAGTCCTGCAGCTCCAGGTACTCCAGGAACTGGCAACCCACCAGGCCGTCGATGCGCAAGCCCGGCACGATGTCGTACCCGAGCGTCAGGAACGCCGCCCACGACTGGTCGAGGCCGACGCCGTTGTTGATCGTCGGGTCGGCGTTCGCGGAGAGCCGGAACCGCCGCTGCTGCCAGCCCACGCCCACGGCGAGGTCGACCTTCGACTTCTCCGGCTCCCACGCCACGTCGATGCCGACGAACGGGCTCGCGGGCGGCCGGCGGATGGTCGAGACCACCCACTCCGGGTCGAACCGCCAGTGCAGCACGGGGATCGGGATCACGATCGGGTTGTTCTCGATCTGCGTGACGCCCAGCACGCCGATGCCGAGGATCATGTCCTGGTCCGGCGCGTACGAGATGCTCGCGATCCCGCCGCCGTAGATGCTGTCGCCCGCGTCCGCATCGGCCTCGCCGGCCAGCGCGAAGATGCCGCCCGCGGTGAACATCCACTCCTTCGACACCCGCCACGCGCCGCGCAGCTGCAGGCCGAACAGGTTGACGCTGTCCCATGGCTCCGCCGAGCCCAGCGTGCCCGAGCCGCCCCAGTGGTAGAGGCCGAGCTCGTAGCCCATCGCCACGGTCAGCGTGAATGCGTCGGTCGTCAGCACGCGCGACGAGAAGCTCGCGTAGACCCGGTCGACCGAGAGCGTGCCGCCGCCCTGGACGTCCGCGCCGAACTGGTGCACGTAGCCGCCGCCGAGCGAGAAGGGCGGCTGCTGCGGCGGACGCCCGCCGCCAGGCTGCATGGGGACGTCGAGCCCGTCGACCGCGTCGTCGTCGGTGATGCCGCGGTCGAGGATCAGCGGACGGCCGGCGGTCGCCGCGGCCGCGGAGTCCTGCGCAGGCTGCGGCGCGGGCGTGCCCGCGGCGCCCTTCGAGGCGGCGGGCGCGTTCGCGGTCGGCGGCTTCGGCGCGGCGGGCACCGCCTGCATGGCGAGCGCGCAGGCGAGGGACACGCAGGTCGGCGTCATCATGCGGGGGATCCTAGGGGGATTCGCGCAAGTCGCCCCGCGTTCGCGCCGATGAACCCCGTTCGGGCACAGGGCTATGATCCGTGCCCCCCGCGCGCACCGCGCGGCACACGCACCCGAGGAACGCATGCACCCGAACCTCCCGATCGGCCAGTACCACAACGGCGTCCACGGCGCCATGACCGCCACGACCGGCTCGCTCGCCGCCGCCGGCATCGGCAACGGCGTCCTGCCGCGCGACGTGATGGCCAGCGTGGCCTACCAGCGCACGCGCGAGATGACGATCGACGAGCTGCTCCTCGAGAACCGCGTCGTGTTCCTGATCGGCGAGATCAACCACGCCTCGGCCGCGCGCGTGATGATGCAGATGCTCTACCTCGAGAACCAGAAGCGCGGGCAGGACATCAACTTCTACATCAACAGCCCGGGCGGCGCGGTCGACGACACGCTGGCCATCTACGACACCATGCAGTTCATCTCGAGCGAGGTGGCCACCTACTGCATCGGCCGCGCGTACTCGGGCGGCGCCGTGCTGCTGGCCGTCGGCCAGAAGGGCAAGCGCGTCATCCTGCCGCACGCCAAGGTGATGATCCACCAGCCGCACGGCGGCGTGTACGGCCAGACGTCGGACATCCAGATCCAGGCCGAGATGATCCTCAAGATGAAGCGGCAGCTCAACGAGATCCTCGCCAAGCACACGGGCCAGTCGGTGGAGCGCGTCGCGAAGGACGCCGAGCGCGACAAGTACTTCAGCGCCGACGAGGCCAAGGCCTACGGCCTGGTCGACCTGGTGGCGGAGTTCCCGGAGAAGGGCAAGCGTTGATCGATTCGCGGTCCGCGCACCCGCTCGGCGGCGCCGGGCGGCACGACGACGATGACGACGACCACGAGTGGGTCGCCGTCCCGCTGGTCGTGGACAAGCGCGGCAAGAGCGAGGAGCTGGTCGACCTCTACAGCCGGATGCTGCGCGACCGCGTGGTGTTCGTCGGCGGGCCGGTGGCCCGCGCGATGGCCCAGTCGGTGACCGCGCAGCTGCTGTTCCTGGCGAACGAGGACCCGAAGGCCGAGGTCAGCATGTACGTGAACAGCCCCGGCGGCTCGATCACGGACGGGCTGGCGATCATCGACACCATGCGCTCGCTGCCGTGCCCGGTGGCGACGTACATCGTCGGGCAGGCCGCGAGCATGGCGAGCGTCATCGCGTGCTGCGGCGCCAAGGGCCGGCGCTTCGCGCTGCGCCACGCCGAGAACCTCATGCACCAGGGCCGCATCGGCGGCTTCGAGGGGCAGGCCACCGACCTCGAGATCTTCGCGCGGCAGATGCAGCGCGTCGAGGACGTGTGCAACCGCCTGTACGCCGAGGCCACCGGCCACCCGGAGTCCAGGATCGCCGAGGACTGCGACCGCGACCTGTGGCTCGACGCGAACGAGATGCTCGCGTACGGGCTCATCGACCGAATCATCGAACGCATGCCCGAGGCGCCGCACATCGTGCGGACCGGGGCCGAGGACTGAGGAACGAACCATGACCCTGATCCCGATCGTCATCGAGAAGACCGGCCGCGGCGAGCGCGCCTACGACATCTACAGCCGGCTGCTGAACGACCGCATCGTCTTCATGGGCGGCGGCGTCAGCGACGCGATGGCGAACCTGGTCGTCGCGCAGCTCCTGTTCCTGGCGAACGAGGACCCCAAGGCCGAGATCAGCATGTACGTCAACAGCCCGGGCGGCAGCGTGAGCGCCGGACTCGGCATCGTCGACACCATGCGCTTCATCCCGTGCCCGGTGGCCACGTACATCATCGGCCAGGCCGCCAGCATGGGCAGCGTGATCGCCTGCAGCGGCACCAAGGGCCGGCGCTTCGCGCTGCCGCACGCCGAGAACCTGATGCACCAGCCGCTCATCGGCGGAGTCATCGAGGGCCAGGCCACCGACCTCGAGATCCACGCCAAGCACATCCTGCGCCTGCGCGACAAGCTGTACACGCTCTACAGCGAGAACACCGGGCAGACCAAGGACCGCATCCACGACGACTGCGACCGCGACAAGTGGCTCAACGCGCAGGAGATGCTGGAGTACGGCCTGATCGACGGCATCCTCGAGCGCCTGCCGGGGAAGTAGGCCGGGGCGGCAGGGGCGTGGCGGGGGGGGGGTGCTCCGGTCGCGATTGCGTGGTGGCTTTCGTGCACGGATGTGCTAGGGTGCTTTCGGTTCACCCCGGGGGCAGGTTCGCCGTCAGGGGGGGCTTTCGAGGACTCGTCCATGCTGCATTCCGCGTTTGCTTCCGGTTTCCGTCGTTCGGTCGTCGCGCTTGTCGCGGTCTGCTCCGCCGCATCGCTCGCGCCGGCGGCCCGCGCGCAGGGCTGCACGGGCGACCTGAACGAAGATGGCGTCATCGACGGGGCAGACCTCGGGGTGCAGCTCTCCGCATGGGGCCCATGCACGGGGTGTGCCGCGGACATCAATGGTTCGGGCGTGGTGGACGGCGCGGACCTCGGGCTGTTGCTCGGGGCGTGGGGCATATGCCCGGGCGTCCCCGATTGGGCGACCGTGGTGCAGTACGCGCCCGACCCCGCCGTGGTGACCGACCCGTCGCTGCGCGCGGCGATCATCGCCACCGGCCGCCCGTGGCGCGTGCGCGACACGGCGACGCAGATCGAGATGCTCTTGGTGCCGCCGGGGACGTTCCAGATGGGCTGCATCATGGGGTCGAACCAGTACGGGTGCTACTCATCGGAGCAGCCCGTCCACCAGGTGACGCTGACGAACGCGTTCTACCTGGGCCGCTACGAGGTGACGCAGGCGCAGTGGCAGGCGAGGATGGGCTCGAACCCGTCGTGGTTCAACTTCGCCGACACGCCGAACCGCCCGGTCGAGACTGTCTCGTGGACCACGATCCAAGGCTTCCTCTCTGCGACGGGGCTCCGGCTGCCGACGGAGGCGGAGTGGGAGTGTGCATGCCGCGCCGGCACGCAGACGCCCTTCTACGACAACTCGACCGACGACAACACGCTGGGTGCGCTGGCGTGGTACTGGCAGAACGCCGGCAGCAAGACGCGCCCCGTCGGCGGCAAGGCCGCGAACGCCTTCGGCTTCCACGACATGCTCGGCAACGTGTGGGAGTGGGTGAACGACTGGTACGCCAGTTACTCGGGGAACGCCCAAACGAATCCAGCGGGTCCGGTAAATGCGTCGGCCCGCGTGCTCCGCGGCGGCGGCTGGAACGTCAACGCCGCGGGCTACGTGCGCTCGTCCTCCCGCACCTACGGCGCGCCCGGCTACGCGGTCAACACCATCGGGTTCCGCGTCGCGAGGACCCCCTGATTTCCTTTTCCCTTCTTCTCTCTTCCCTCTTCTTTGCCACCACGGGGCCTCGATTCGATGCCACTTCCCAAGGTGCCGAACCCGGCGCAGGTGGTGCTTGAGCTTCCCCCGGGGTACGAGGGCAGTGGCGACCCCCGCCCGCGGTCGGCGGAGCCGACCGCGGTGATCTTGGCCAGCGACATCCTGCGCTGGCTGATCCCCAAGGTGGGGAAGTTCCCGGGTCCAGGATCGCGGCCGGGGTTGGGGGTGACGGGTGCGTTCCCCCGGTCGCGGGCCGCTTCGGCGCCCAACGCCCGAGTCCGTTCGTGACGCCGCCGCGCCCCGGGGACCCGGGCCGCGGTGGCCGTGCAACGCTCCGGCGCGCCGCGACGGCCGCATCCGGTGACATGAAAAACTGTTTGTAGAGACTCGTATTTCATGGTAGAGTCAGATCATGATCGATCGTCCCACCGACCGCTCGCTGGTGGCGACCGCCCTGCGGCGGAGCCGCGTCGTGGCGCTCCTCGGCCCGAGGCAGAGCGGCAAGACGACGCTCGCGCGGGAGTTCGTGCCCGAGCGGTCGCCCAACTACTTCGACCTCGAGGACCCCGCGTCCCTCGCGCGGCTCGAGCAGCCGGACACGGCGCTTCGGCCGCTGCGGGGGATCGTCGTGATCGACGAGATCCAGCGCCGCCCCGAGTTGTTCCCGCTGCTGCGGGTGCTCGCCGACAGGCGACCGCTTCCCGCGCGCTTCCTGATCCTCGGTAGCACGGGGCCGGATCTCCTGCGCCAGTCCTCCGAGTCACTCGCCGGCCGCATCGAGACCGTGAAGCTCGAGGGGCTCCGGCTCCGCGACCTCGGCCCCGCGCACGTGGCGCGCCACTGGCTCCGCGGCGGGTTCCCGCGGGCCTACGCCGCACGGACCGCGGCGGAGTCCATGTCCTGGCGCCGCGAGTTCATCCAGACATTCCTCGAGCGCGACATCCCGCAGTTCGGGATCCGCATCCCCGCGCTCACGCTGCGCAGGTTCTGGAACATGATCGCCCACCTGCACGGTCAGGTGTGGAACGGCGCCGAGCTGGCGCGGTCGATGGCCGTGGCGGAGACCACCGTCCGGCGCTACCTCGACCTGATGAGCGACGTCTTCATGCTCCGTCAGCTGCCGCCGTGGCACGAGAACATCGCGAAGCGACAGGTGAAGTCACCGAAGATCTACGTGCGGGACAGCGGGCTGCTCCATGCCCTGATCGGGACGGCGACCGATCGCGAGCTCTCGATGCACCCGAAGCTGGGCGCATCGTGGGAGGGATATGCCGTCGAGGAGGTTCTGAAGGCGATCCGCCCCGACGACGCATACTTCTGGGCCACCCACCAGGGCGCCGAGCTTGACCTGCTGCTCTTCGTGCGCGGCCGGCGGATCGGCGTGGAGTGCAAGCGGATGGATGCGCCGACGGTCACCCACTCGATGCGCATCGCGATGCACGACCTCCGGCTCGACCGCCTGATCGTCGTGCATCCCGGCGATCGGCGCTATCCGCTCGGCACGGGGATCGATGCGGTGCCGCTTTCGGAGATCGCGCTGTGGGACGGCGCGGTCCGGCCTCGCTGAGCGTGGTTGCCTGAAACCACTGGTTGTCCCCGGTTCATTGGTCCGTCGCCTGACGTGCAACCCGGATTTCTCCGGAGAAATCAATTGGTGCCAATGGAACCAGGAGCGGATTTCAGCGGCGGCGGCGTGGGCGCAGCGCGAGGAGCAGCGCGATCGCGCCGGGCGCAGGCACTGCCTGCGGCACCGCGCCCGAGCCAAACACCCACGCATCCTTGCTGCGGTCGGTGAGCGTTCGGTCGCTGGCGCCGAACATCGCCATCTCCCACTGCCCGTTCACCTCGGTCCAGTAGTGCCAGTAGTTCTCGATGGGCCAGAGGTCGCCGTTGCCGTGCTCGAAGTCACCGCCGAGTCCGATGCCGGTGACGAACGAGCCGAACGGATACGCGTCGTACTGCAGCTGCGAGCCCGGGATCGCGGCGATCGCGAGCTGCATGGCCTCGAATCCGTCCATCGGCTCGGTCCACGACAGGTTGATCACGTACCCGTTGCCGTTCGAGAAATCGACCTGGATGGTCGAGGTGCTCGTGCCCGAACCGACGTCGTAGGTGGCGACGATCCCGGCGATGGCGTGCGAAGAGGTGAGAACGAGTGCCGCGGCGACCGCGGCCGGCTGCATCCGGTGCATGGTGTTCCTTCCTGAGTTGCGCAGGAGAACGGGTTGTCTCGGATGCCGGTCGACCCGACTCGCATGCACCCACGCGGGTGCCGCCTACGGTGACGCCTTCGTTGCGGACTTTGACCGCATTCCTCCGGGCATCCGAGCGGCCGCTTCGTGCGCGGCCGCGGGCACGATAGCGCATGCACGCCCGAAAGCAAGCAACGCGAACGGAAGTCGCGCGCGATTCCCCGTCACTACCATGCGTCGGTCCCGGAGGACCCCATGGCCGACGCGAACCAGACCGAAGCCCTCATCGCCGCCTTCCGCTCGGACCACGACCGGGTGAAGAAGGAGGTCCAGAAGGCGGTCGTCGGCCACGAGAACATCATCGACGGCGTGCTCACCTGCCTCTTCGCGGGCGGCCACTGCCTGCTCGAGGGCGTGCCCGGCCTCGGCAAGACGCTCCTCATCCGCAGCCTCTCGCAGGCGCTGCAGCTCAAGTTCGGCCGCATCCAGTTCACGCCCGACCTGATGCCTGCCGACGTGACCGGCACGACGATCGTGGTCGAGACGCCGGAGGGCCGGGACTTCCAGTTCCGCAAGGGCCCGCTCTTCGCGCAGATCGTGCTCGCCGACGAGATCAACCGCGCCACGCCGAAGACGCAGAGCGCGCTGCTCGAGGCGATGCAGGAACGGAGCGTGACCGTCGGCGGCGTCACGCACCAGCTGGACAAGCCGTTCTTCGTGATGGCGACGCAGAACCCGATCGAGCAGGAGGGCACCTACCCGCTGCCCGAGGCGCAGCTCGACCGCTTCTTCTTCAAGCTCGAGGTCGGCTACTCGACGCGCGCCGACCTGCGCGAGATCCTCAACCGGACCACCGCGGGCGCGGTCGAGGAGCCGCAGAAGGTGATCGACGCCGACTCGATCCTGCGCCACCAGAAGCTGGTGCGCGCGGTGCGCATCGCCGACCAGGTGCAGGACTACGCGGTGCGGATCGTGCTCGCGACCCACCCTCGCGGCCAGTTCGCGACCCCGCTCGTCAACCAGTTCCTGCGCTTCGGCGCCAGCCCCCGCGCCGCGCAGACCATCGTGCTGGCGGCCAAGGTGAAGGCGCTGCTCGCGGGCCGTGCGTCCGTCGCCGCCGAGGACGTCAAGGCCGTCGCCGTGCCGGCGCTCAGGCACCGCGTGCTCCTCAACTTCGAGGCCGAGGCCGAGGGCCGGGGCGCGGACGAGATCGTCACGAACATCCTCGACACCGTGCCCGCCGCCGCGGCCGACTTCGCCGGGGCGCGCTGACCGGCCATGCTCGTCGCGCAGGCGCACTCCTTCTCGCAGAAGGCGAGGCTCGCGGTCACCCTCGCGTGGGTGGCCGGGTACGTGAACGTCGTCGGCTTCGTCGTGTGCGGGCGCGCGGTGTCGCACGTGAGCGGCACGGTCTCGACCCTGGGCAAGGACGTGACCGACGGCGACTGGGCGCTGCTCGGCTCGTCGGCGTGGCTCCTGTGGTGGTTCCTGGTGGGCGCGTTCGGCTCGGGCATGGCGATGCACTTCGCGCGCGCGCGGCGGTGGAAGTCGATCTACGTGCTCCCGATCGCCATCGAGGCCGCGGCGCTGGTCGCGCTCGGGGCCGTCGTCGCGCTCTCGGACGCGCCGCAGGTGGAGGGTGCGCGCACCATCGCGGGCCCGGCACTGCTCGCGGCCACGGGCATCGCGTGCTTCGCGATGGGCCTCCAGAACGCGACCATCACCCGCATCTCGGGCGGCGTCGTGCGCACCACGCACGTGACGGGCGTGCTCACCGACCTGGGGCTCGAGCTCTTCGCGCTGATCCCCCGCCGCGGGGCGTCGCGCCCCGCGGGTTCGCAGCCCGTGGGCGGGCTCTCCGTGGGCGAGCGCGCGGGGCTGCTCGCGAGCATCCTCGCGAGCTTCGGCGTCGGTGCGGGGCTCGGCGGCTGGGCGCTCACGAAGACGGTGGACTTCGTCCTGGTGCCGCCGTTCCTGTTCCTCGTCTGGATCATCTGGGTCGACTCGTCGCAGCCGATCGCCGACCTGCAGCACGAGCCGCCCGCGGACGACGCCGATCCGGGCCTGTGGCCGCCGAACTTGGCCGTGTTCCGCCTGCGTTGCCGGTCCTCGCGGCGTGGCACGCCCCACCGCCTTCCCAACATGCAGACCTGGCTCGAGGAGCTCGATCCCTGGGTCGACGTCGCCGTGCTCGACCTCGGCGACGCGTCCGACCTCGAGTCGGCGGGCGCCGAGGAACTCTGCATCATCGCCGACCGGATGCACCGTTCCGGAAAGGCGCTGGTGGTCGCGGGGGTGGACGAGTCGCGCCACCCGACGCTGCGCGCGGCGGGCCTCCACCGCGTGATGCCGGTCGACTGCGTGACGCCCGACCTCGAGTCGGCGCTCAAGCCCGCGAGCGAGCGCGCGTGGCGCCTCGCCGTGCGCGCGGCCGCGAAGCCCTCCGGCGGCCACTGACCCTCAGCCCGGCGCGTCCCAGGTGACGTCGGGCGCATTCCCCGCGACGGGCCCGCGCGTGCGCTCGGCGTCCGGGTCGCCCCGGTCCGCGGGAAGCTCGATGCGCATCACCGTCCCGCGCGGCGCGCGGTCGCGGTGCTCGATGCGCCCTCCGTGCCGCTCGACCAGCTTGCGGGCCACGGTGAGCCCGAGGCCTGTTCCGCGCAGGCCCTTCGTGCTCGCGAACGGCTCGAAGAGCCGCGGGCGGATCTCGCGCGGGATGCCCGGCCCGTCGTCCTCGACCTCCACCGCGAAGGTGCCGGCGCCCGGGACCAGCGTGCACCGCACGCGCACCGCGCCGGAGCGCTCCGGCGCCGCCTCCACCGCGTTCGCGAGCAGGTTGAGAACGCACTGGTGGACGGCGTTCGCGTCGATCGGCGCGGGAGGCAGCCCTTCCTCGCGCTCGAACGCGAGCCGCACGCGGCGTCGCTCCGCGGTGGCGCGCATCAGCTCGACCGCCTCGCCCACCACGTCCTCGAGCTGCGCCTCGGCGATCTCGAGCGGCCGGTCCTTCGAGAACGCGAGCATGTTCATGACGAGCCACGACACGCGGTCGAGGTTGCGCGCCACGATCGGCCACCCCTGGCGCGCCATCTCGACGTCGCCGCGGCGCAGCGCGAGCTCCACCGCGTCGGCGCCGGTTCGCAAGCCCTGCAGGACGTTCCGGATGCCGTGGCTGATGGTGGCGACGGTCTCGCCGATCGCGCGCAGGCGCTCGGGGTCGGACTCCGCGGGCGGCGGGTCGCCCGGCCCGCCCGCGTCGGTCACTCGCATGAGCGTCCCGCCGAAGCGGAGCTCGTCGCCGGCGCGGAGCTCCACGCGGCCCTCGGCGCGCTGGCCGTTCACGAAGCTGCCGTGCGCACTGGCCAGGTCGCGCAGGAACCACCGTCCCTGCGACGGCGTCAGTTCCGCGTGCCGGCGGCTCACCGTGGGGTCGGTCGAGCCGAGGGCCTCGGTGCTTCGCCCGACCAGCTGCGGCTCGGTGTCGGGCAGCACGTGCCTGGCGCCCGCATCCGGCCCCGCGATCACGTGGAGCGCGAGCACGTCACTCCTCCGAGAGCAGCTTGCGCAGCGCGGCCGCGCGCTCGGGGTCGACGGTCAGCAGCGCCTGTTCCTGGTCGGACGTTCCCTTGCGGTCGCCGAGGCGGAAGCACGCGAGCCCGAGCACGAACCGTGCCTGCACGTTCGCGCCGTCGAACGCGACGGCCCGGTCGGCGAGCGACTTCGCGTCGGCGAAGCGGCCCTCCTTGTACGCGGCGGCCGCGAGCCGGGTCTTCGCACCGGCCTGCGCCTGCGGCGTCCCGTTCGCCAGCGCCGTGCGGTACGCCTCCGACGCGCGCGCCTCGTCGCCCACGCCCTCGAGGCTCCGCCCGCGGTGCGCGTGCGCGGTCGGGTGCGTCGCCTCGAGCGCGATCGCCCGGTCGAACGCGGCCAGCGCGTCCTCGCGGCGGCCGAGCCGTTCGTACGCGTACCCGAGCGCCGCCGGGACGTCGGCATCGTCGGTGACCAGTCGCGACGCCTCGTCGAGCTGCTGCGCCGCGTCGCCCCACTTCTGCTGCGCGAGCAAGGCCACGCCCAGCACGGCCTTCGCGTGGCCGCGCGCCGGGTCGAGCGCCAGCGCGGCGCGTGCGGCCCTCTCGGCGGCGTCCCGCCGGCCCGCGTTCCACTCGAGCACGGCGATCGCCTCCTCGACGCGCGCGTTGGCCGCACCGGCCTCGCGCGCGGCCGAGAGCGCCGCGAGGGATCCTGCGGCATCGCCGTCGTCCCGAAGCATGTCCGCGAGCGCGAGCGCCGCGTCGGCCTGCCGCGCGTCCGCCGCCGTCGCCTCGCGGAACGCGGCGAGCGCCGCCGGGCGGTCGCCTGCGGCGAGCCGCGCGTGCCCGAGCGCATGAAGCGCATGGGAACGCCGTGCCGGATCCGCGGTCGCCGGCAGGTCAAGCGCGCGCCTCGCGGCCTCGGTCGCCTCGGCGGCGTCGCCCGCAGCGGTCAGCGCGATGGCGAGGTTGGTCCATGCACCGGCGAGCCCGGCCTCGAGCCTGAGCGCCTCGCGGTACGAATCGATCGCGGCCTTGGTTTCGCCCGCGCGCTGCGCCGCGACCCCCGCCTCGAATGCGGCGACCGCGCGCCGGCGCAGCTCGGCGGCCGCACGCGCCGCCTCCTCGGCGGCCCGGCGCTCGGCCTCGGCACGCGCCTCGCCCTCGGCACGCGCCTCGCCCTCGGCGTTCGCCTTCGCCTCGGCATCCGCCTTCGCGCGCGCCTCCGCCTCGGCGCGGGCCCGTGCCTCGGCATCCGCCTTCGCGCGCGCCTCGGCCTCCGCGGCCGTGCGCTCGTCCGCGAGCCGCTGCGCCTCGGCCTGCCGCTGTGCCTCCTTGGTGCGCTGCACATAGGTCATGAGCGGCCACAGCACGGCCGCGACCAGTCCCAGCACGGCCAGTCCCACGAGGATCGGAGTCTTCGCGCGCATGGGCGCAGGGTACTTGGCGCGCTCAGCGCTGGAACCCGTAGATCGCGCCGAGCCCCAGGATCCGCGTGAGCTCGTCGAGCGCGTCGCGCCCCTCGCGAAGCAACTGCGGGTCCGCCAGGTCCTGCGGCGCCAGTTCCTCGCGGTAGTGGGCCCGCACCCACCGGACCAACGCCTCGTGACGATCGGGCGACCACAGGCACCCCGGGGTGACGTCGGCCAGCTCGCCCGCCGTGAGCGGGACGCGCAGCCGCAGGCAGGCGGGGCCGCCGCCGTTGCGCATGCTCTCGCGCACGTCGAGGTAGATCGCGCTCTTCACCGGGCAGCGCGCGTCGGACACCATCGACTCGACAAGGCGCGACACGCCCGGGTGCCGCTCGGCCTCGGTGGGCAGGATGAGCGCCATGCCTCCCGCGGGCAGCGTCACCACCTGGCTGTTGAAGAGGTACGTGCGCACGGCGTCGGCGACGCTCACCTCCGACTCCGGCACCGTCACGACGTGGAGCGCGCCCCCGAGCGCACGTTCGACGTCGTCGATCGCGCGCGCCTGGTCGACGAACGCGTGCTCGTGCACCAGGAGGAACCGGCCGTTGCCCACCGAGATCACGTCGTTGTGGAACACGCCGCGGTCGATCGCCGCCGGGTGCTGCTGCGCCCACAGGCACCGCGACGGGTCGATGCCGTGGCGCGCCGCGACCGCCTGGCTCGCCTCGAGCGTCTGCCGTGCCGGGTAGCGCGACGGCCTGCGGCCCGCGCCGCCCGCCTGCGCGCCGAACACGAAGAGGTGGACGCCCTCGACCTCGCCGCCCGGCTCGTCGCCCGCCGTGAGGCGCGTGTGGTTCGCGGCGCCCTCGTCGCCGAACGCGCTCGGCGTGCCGTCGTCGAGCGTCGCGGGAAGCGCGTCGTGCACCGCGAAGCGCGCGGGATCGGCGAACACCGCGCGCAGCGTGCGGGCGGTCTGCGGCGGCTCGATGGCGCGGTGCGGCATCGCACGGAGGTTCGCCACCGTGAAGTGGACGCGCCCGTCGCCGGAGTCCGCGCCGGGCGTGACCGTCGCCGCGTTGGCGGTCCACATGCAGCTCGCGCTCGACGCGCGCGCGAGCAGGTGCGGGGCCTCGCGCGCGGCGTTCGCGACGACCACCTCGTCGGACCCGGCGAAGCCGAGCGCACGCAGCGTCGGCACGTGGGGGCGTTCCTGCGGGGGCAGCCAGCCCTGCGCGATGCCGAGCCGTGCGAGCGCCGCGGCCTTCGCGAGGCCCTGCAGCGCCGCGTCGCGCGGACGCGACACCGCGCCCTGGTTCGACGTGCTCGCGACGTTCCCGCGGGAGAGTCCCGCGTAGTTGTGGGTGGGGCCGACGATGCCGTCGAAGTTCGCCTCGGGCACGCCACGGAGCCTACCTGCGGGCCTCATACAATCCGGGGCCCATGGCCCGTTCGTCCAAGGCCCCCGCCTCCGCCGCGCGCGCGGCGCCCGATGCCTCGATGCGCATCGTGGTGCTGACCGGCAAGGACTCGTTCCTGCGCGTCGAGCGCTCGCGCCAGCTGCAGGAGGCGCTCGAGGCGGCGCACGGCGCGGTCGACCGCTTCGACCTCGACGGCGCGTCGGCCTCGCTCTCGGCCGTGCTCGACGAGCTGCGCTCGTACGGGCTGATGGCGCAGCACAAGCTGGTGATCGTCGACAACGCCGAGCAGTTCCTCGGCGCCGAGGACCGCCGGCGCGCGATGGAGCGCTACGCGGAGAAACCGCAGCAGGAGAGCACGCTCCTCATGCGCGCGGGCACGCGCTGGAACCCCGGGAAGTTCGACAAGCTGGTCGAGGCCGCCGGCGGGGCCGTGATCAAGTGCGACGCGCCGTCGGACCAGGAGGCCAAGGCGTGGTGCTCTGCGCGTGCCACTCGGCACCACGGGGCCGAGCTCGGGCCGGGCGCGGCGGAACTGCTGGTCGAGAAGATCGGGCCCGACCTCGCACGCCTCGACACCGAGCTCGCGAAGCTCGCGGCCGCCGCGGGGCAGGGCAAGCCCGTGAGCCGTGCCCTCGTGAGCGAGTTCGTCGGCCTCTCCCGCGAGGAGCAGGCCTGGGAGATCCAGTCCGTCCTCCTGCGCCACGGCGCGCGCGGGGCCCTCCAGAAGCTGAACGAGCTGGTGCGGGTGTCCGGCGCTCCAGAACAACTGGTCGGTTGGTCGATCTCGGAAATCATGCGGAAGGTGCACGACGCCGCCCGGCTCCAGGCCCAGGGACTCGACGACTTCGCGGTCGGCAAGCGCCTCCGGCTGTGGGGCGACTCGCAGGCGCTGGTCACGAAGGCCGCGCGCGCGCTGGGCCCACGCCGGTCCGCGTCGATGCTCGCCGAGTGCGTTCGGACCGACGCCCGAACGAAGTCCGGCTGGAGTTCTGACACGCTGCGCACGCTCGAGTGCATGGTCGTCTCGGTGGGCGGGAGGATGGCGTGAAGCACGCGCCGCTCGTCGTCACGCTTGTCGTCGTCGCGGGATGCTCCGCGCCCACGCGCACGGCCCCGCCGCCGCTCGTCGACCGTGCTCCGGCAGTGACGCAGGGCCCGGACCCGATCGCGCATGATCGCGCGCGTGCGGAGTTCGACGCGCTCCCCGCGTCGAAGGTGGCAGGAGCGCAGGTGTCGACCGTCGATCGCCCGTCGGCGATGCCGCTCCTCGAGATGACGCTGCCGCCGGCCGAGCCCGCGCAGGTCGCGCGCATCGAGGTGGTGGATCCGCCCGTCGCGCAGCCGCCGATGCCGGCGGAGGAAGCGGCGATTCCCATGCCCGACGACGTGCTGCGCGCGCTCGACGCGCGCCCGCGCGTGCGTCCGACGCCGGTGGTGGTCGTGGTGCCGGAGCCTGCGCCTGCGCCGGAACCGGCGCCCGCACCGGAGCCGATGCCCGCGCCCGCAGCGGAGCCGATGCCCGAGCCGATGCCCGAGCCCGCGCCAGAGCCCGAGCCCGCGCCAGAGCCCGAGCCCGCGCCCGAGCCCGCGCCCGAGCCCGCGCCCGCGCCCGAGCCG
>CAMDUT010000010.1 GCA_945877905.1 Phycisphaera mikurensis NBRC 102666
CCGAAGTTGTTGAACACGTTGAGGTTGCCGAGGAGCTGGCCGGTATCCACGTTGAACACCGTCTCCGCCACGCGGGCGAACGAGCCGATGCCGCCCGAGGAGCCGTTGAAGGCCAGGGACGTGTCGCACAGGCGGATGCCGCGGTTGTATGCCTCCTCCAGCACCGCGACCGTGTACTGCAGGTTCATGTCCTGCACGGTCTGGTCGTTGACGCCGCCATCGACGAACGGCCCGGTGAGGTCGAACGCGATGTTGTTCAGGCCGTACTGGTTCGGCGCCAGGATCTTGGCCGTGATGTCGAACTGCTGGATGTTGAAGTTCGGCGTGGTGACGTACTCGAAGGTGAACAGCTTGTCGCCGATGATGAACTTGCGGTCGCTGCCGGTTGACATCAGGGCGCCGAGGTTGACCGTGTCGTTGTTGCCGAGGACGATGACGGCGTTCGCCGCCGCCGAGAGGAAGAGCGCGCCGGCCGGAACGATGAGTGCGAGTGTCCTGTGAATCTGCTGCATAGTGAGCTCCTTGCTGTCCGCCCGTCCAGTGCCTCCCCGCAACGTGCGTGGCGCAGTCACCTGGGCGGTAGGGCCCGAATGGTGCATCGCCGCCCGCACGCATTCAATGGCGTGGGGCGCTTTCGGCCGATCTTCGATGCTTCCGTGCGCGCGGCGCGGGGAACTCTCCCGTGCACTGCGCGCGATGCAGGGAAATCACCCGTCACGCAGGCGGATCACCTCGTCGACATCCTTGTCGCCGCTGCCGCTCACGTTGATCACCACGATGGCGTCCTTCGGCATCGTGCGCGCAAGCTGCACCGCCGCATGCACGGCGTGGCTCGTCTCGAGCGCGGGGATGATCCCCCCCTCCTGCGCCAGCAAGCGGATTGCCGTCGAATCACCAACCCAGCGCCACGCCGTCGAGGCGGTGATCGACGCCTGACTCCAGGCATGGTCCCACGCCGCCCTCACCGCGGTGAAGGCGCACCATCTGCGCTGCGCCCTTGAAGTCCCTGGGATCGCCCAGCCGGTGGCCGCGCGCGGCCAGGTCGCGCCGCACGTCCTCGGGCACGTCTGCGTCCAGCTCGACCTCGTCGTTCGTCATCAGCACGCGGAACCGGGGCGCGTCGACGGCCTGCTGCGGGTTCATGCCGAGGTCGAGCACGTTGACGAGCGACTGCAGCTGCCCCTGCGGGTGGTTGTTGGCTCCCACGCAACCGAGCAGGAACTCCGGCGTGCCGTCCTTCATCACCATGCCGGGGAGGATCGTGTGCCGCGGGCGCCTTCCGGCCGCCAGTGCGTTGGGGCTGCCGCGCTTCGCGGCGAACTGTGCGGCGCGGTTGTTCAGGATGATGCCGGTGTCGCCCGCGAGGAGCCCCGAGCCGAACACGCCGGAGATGCTCGACATCAGCGAGACGGCGTTGCCATCCGCGTCGATGGCGCACATGTACGAGGTGTCGCCGGAGTTCCCGCCCTGCGCCCGCCCGAGCGGCAGCGCGCGTGGGCCGAGGCGTGCGCGTGCCTCGGCGAGCCCCGCGGGGGTGAGCGCGGCACGCACCTTCGCCATCATGGCGTCATCCGGCTCGCCGACCGTGTCGATCGCGAACGCGAACGCGATGCGGAGCGCCTCGATCTCGTGGTGCATGCGGTCCGCGGGGCTCATCTTCGCAAGGTCGAGCCCGTCGAGGATGCCGAGCGCCTGCAGCGCCACCACGCCCTGGGAGTTCGGCGCCAGCTGCAGCACGTCGCGGCCGCGGAACCCGGCTGACAGCGGGTCGACCCACTGCGCGTGCTGGCGGGCGAAGTCGTCCATCGTCGTCGGGACGCCGCCCGCGGTGAGCGTATCGGCGATCGCGCGCGCGACGCTTCCTGCGTAGAACGCCTCGCGGCCACCCTTCGCGACGCGCTCGAGCGTGTCGGCGAGCGCGGGGAACCGAATCAGTTGGCCGGGTACCGGGCCCTTTCCGCCGGGAAGCAGCAGGGCGAGCAGAGCGGGGCTGGCGTACTTCGGAAGCGCCGGCGTGAGCAGGTTCCAGACGCCGGCGATCGACTCGCCGATGGGATAGCCATCGCGCGCCGCCGCCACCGCCGGTTCCCACAGCGCGGCCAGCGGCTTCGACCCGAATCGCTCGTGGAGCGCGCACCAGCCGTCGACGGCGCCGGGGATGGTCACGGACATCGGGCCGTGCTCGGGCACGAACGGCCCGGGCGGGATGCGGTCGAGCGACGCGCCAGAGGGCGCGGCGCCGCTGCCGTTGAGGCCATGGGCCTTTCGGTCCTTCGCCGACCAGACAATGACCATCGTGTCGCCGCCGAGACCGCTCATCATCGGCTCAACCACGCTCATCATCGCCGCCATCGCGAGCGCTGCGTCGTACGCGTTGCCGCCTTCGGCCAGCACGCGGAACCCGACCTGCGTCACCATCGGCGAACTCGACGAGGCGATGCACCGCCGCGTGAACACCGGCGAGCGACGGTCGAGGAACGCTTCCGGGTCGACGGGCGTGGCGCCGTTTCCGGGCTTCGCGCCATCGCCGGCGAGTGGCGCCGCGGACCATGCCTCGCGCATTCCTGCGGTCGCGATGGCGACAGGGATGGAGGCGAGCAGGAGTCGGCGCGAATGGTCGGTTTGCTTCATTGAGTCTCGGTCGATCAGAGTACGTTTATGCCATAAATCAATCGCAGATCGGCAATCGGCCAGCCGGACGTCCCGACGCCGCACGCAGCAACGATCGACGGACGTTCCTCGCCGGCGTGGCGGCCCTCGCGGGTGCGGCCGGCGTGGCGGCTGCCGAGTCCCGGGGCGAAGCGGCGGCGGAGGGACGAGCGGCGGACGGAACGTTCCGCGAAGCCCCCGCGGCCGGCACGCCGGGCAAGCACTCGTTTCGCCTGTCGAGGCTGGCGCCCCAGGTGACCACCGCTGCCGGCACGCGGACCTTGGCGACGGTGCGCGAGTTCGCCGCCCTGCGCGGCATGTCGCTCGCCAAGCTGTCGATCGCGCCCGGCTGCTTCCGCGAGCCCCACTGGCACGCGAACGCCGACGAACTCGGCTACTGCACTGCGGGCGAAGTGCTGGTGACCGTCTTCTCGACCGGGAACCGGCACGACGCGTTCCGCATCACGGCCGGCGAGATGTATATGGTGCCGTCCGGTTCGCTGCACTCGATCGAGAACATCGGTGCCGGCCGGGCCGAACTGGTCGCGGCGTTCTCGCACCAGTCACCCGAGGACTTCGGGCTCTCCGGTGCAGTCGGCTGTATGTCGCCGTCGGTGATGGGCAACGCGTGGGGGCTCGAGGCTTCCGCGCTTGCCGGCGTGGCCCATTCGACGGGGGACGTCGTCTTCGGGAAGACCGACGGGCCCGCGGAGGTCCCGGCATCGGCCGCAAAGCCGAATCCGTGGAAGTTCGCGATCGAATCGATTCCGCCCGCCATCGTCAACGATTTCGGCTCCGCGCGGGTCGCCCGCAGCGACGTGTGGCCGGCCCTGCGCGCGCAGTCGATGTACTCCCTGCGGCTCGGCGGCGACGGGATGCGAGAACCGCACTGGCATCCGGAGACTGCGGAGATGGGCTACGTGCGCGCGGGCCGCAGCCGCATGACGATCAAGTCCCCGGGCGCCATCGATACGTTCGAGGTCGGGCCCGGGGACATGTACTTCATCCCCGCCGGGTATCCGCACCACATCGAGAACCTCGGTACGGACGAGCTGCACTTCCTGGTGTTCTTCGACCGCGCGATGCCCAACGACGTGGGCTACACGGGAGGCATCCCCGCGTTCCCGCGGCGGATCGTGGCGCCGGCGCTCGGCACGACCGTCGCCACGCTGCCGCGCTACCCCGATCGCACCGCGGACGCGATGATTGTCCAGAAGCGCAATCCGGTCGCGCCCTGATCGCCGGGGACGGGCGGGTGCGGTGCTGCGTGGTGTGCCATCGTGCGCGCCGCCTGGCGAGGGCGATGGCTCATGGCCGCGTGATCGCAACGCCGAGCACGAACGCGTTCGTCACCAGGAGCACGATCGCCGGAAGGGTACTGGCCAGCGAGTCGCCGATGCGGACGCGCGTGACGACGGCCAGGATCATCAGGAGCGTGAGGCCGGCGGCGGCGAGCACGAGGATCGGCGGGCTGAAGTGGCCCGCCAGCAGCCCGAGCGCCCCGAGGCACTCCAGCGTGCCGACGAGGCGCCGGAACCGCGCGAGGCCGTAGCGCCTGAACTCGGCATCCATCCGCCGGCTCGACAGGCAGGCGATCCCGTAGCCGAGGAACGCGGCCGCCGACACGGCACGCGCGACTTCGAAGGCGATCGGCAACGGGGCAGCCAAGTCCGAACGGTAGGCCGGGCGGTAGCCCCGCCACCGGATATCGTGCCGGGAATGCAACAGATGATCGGATCGGTGCTCCAAGTCATCGTCGGGCTGGGCCTCCTGAACGTATGGCTGCTGCGCCGCGAGAGCGCCACGGCCTACCGCGGAGGCGACGCGAAGAACCTCAAGGAGGAGTTCGCCACCTATGGACTCCCGGCGCCGATGTTCTACGTCGTCGGCGGGCTGAAGATCGCATGCGGAGCGCTGCTCCTGGTGGGCCTGGCATTCGCGCCGGTCGTGCTGCCCGCGGCGGCGGTGGTCGCCGTGCTGATGCTCGGCGCGGTCGCCATGCACCTGAAGGTCGGCGATCCGGTGAGCAAGTACGTGCCGGCGGCGCTCATGCTTGCCATGAGCGTCGCGATCTGCGTGATCTCCCGCGTCTGACGGAGCCCGCGCCGCGCGTTCACGCAGGGGAGGGCGCCAGCAGCCGCCGCAGTTCGCGTCGATCCAGCACGACGCCGAGGTTGACCACGAGCATCGCCACCGCAAGCGGGATGCCGCGCGGGAACATCGACACGTTGAACGCGACGATCCCGACGGTGATCGGAAGCTGCATCACGCCCGCCGCGAAGCGGGTGCGCGGCACCAGGAGGAGGACGCCGAGCAGCAGGTGCCCGGCGGCAAGCCAGCCCATCAATCCGCCCTCGCGGATCAGGTCCCACATCTGCGCGCCTCGCGAGCCGTCGCTCATCGGCGGCTTGACCCAGCCGAAGGCGTGGTTGGCCGCGGAGCCGATCAGGGGCAGGGAGAGGAGGATGGCGCAGAGTGCCTGCAGGTGGCGCATGGCGGGTTCAACCTTCGTCGTCCGGCGCCTTGGGTTCCGCAGGGCGCCGCGCGGCCGGGACGAAGGGTACGTCGCCCGCATGGGGCAGGCGCATCCGGCCTGCGATCGCGCCGCAATCGGCACACCAGGCGCCATCGAAAGCGAATCCGCCGGGCCGTGCCGATCGGAACCGCGGCCGACGGCGCGCATCCGTCAAGCCGTTGAACGATCGATGGCTCGCAGCCTCTCGTCGGGGGTCGCGGGACCGTCGTCGATGTCGCGGCGAAGAACGGTTCCTTCGACACGCTGGTCGCCGCGGCCTGGACGGCGGCGGTCGAGATGCTCTTTGACAGCGCCGACCCCCAGGCGGGTGCGGTGTACGGCGCGCTCGATCATGGAGGCGTCTCGCGCCCGCCCTCGACCGGCCCGCTCGCCGCCAGCGCCCGCCAGAACTCAAGCCGGCAGCCCTGCGCGTGCTGCACCGCGGCGTCGATGTCGAGCCGCGCGGCGGGGTTCCCGTAGCGCTCGGCGAGGGATCGCGGTCGATCGGCGCGTGGCACCGCGCTTGATGCGGCGTCCGGCACCCCGGGCGCCACGGCCGGCCGCATGGCGGGCGCGGGGGCAGCAGGTGCGGGCCCCGTCCCGGGCTTCGCCCTCGCCAGCGGCTTGATCTCGCTCGCCGGGTGCTTCGTCCCGCCGATCACCACGCCCCAGACGGGGATGTCGCGGATCGCCATCGGGTCGACCTCGAGCGGGCTCGCGCCGAGCACCGTGAAGTCGGCGAACTTCCCCGCGCGGATGCTCCCCACCTTGTCCTCGGCGCCGAGCGTCGTCGCGGCGTCGATCGTGACCATGCGCATCGCCTGGTGCGGGGTGACGCGCTCGTCGGGCGCAAGCACCTTGCCCGACCGGATGCCCACGCGGTTCACGGCGATCCACATCGCCTCGAGCGGGCGCGGCGGCGCGACGGGCGTGTCCGTGTGCAGCGCGGTGAGCACGCCCGACGAGACGAGCGTCCGCAGGCGCGCGGCCGTCTCGGCGCGGTCGGTGCCCATGTAGGGCACGTTGATCTCCGCGCGCTGGAAGACGTAGTAGGGGTTGACGCTCGCCAGGCCGCCGAGGCGCGCGAGCCGTGCCGCGTCCTCCGGCGTCGAGATGCCGTAGTGCTGGATGGTGAAGCGATGGTCGAAGCGGGGCTTCGCGTCCTGCAGGGCCGCCAGCGCGTCGATCACCGCGCGCACGCCGGCGTTGCCGTTCGTGTGCGTGTGGAGCTGCATGCCGGCGTCCCACCAAGGGCGGAAGCGCGTCACCATCTCGTCGGGCTTCATCATCCACATGCCCGCACGACCGTCCACGTAGCCCGGGTCGGTCACCTGCATGCCGAAGGACAGGAAGGAATCGTCGGCGAAGAACTTCACGCCGGCGAACATGAGCTTGTCGTCGGCCTGCGCCTCGAGCCCCTTCACGAAGGCCACCGCGTCGGCACCCTTGTCGCGCACGGCGACGTCGGCCGCGATGACCGTGACGCAGCGGAGCGGGGCGTGCGGGCCGCGGAAGAAGGCCTTGGAGCACTCCAGGTCGCGGTCGATCCCGAACAGCATGCCGAGCGACATGTCGCTGGTGGTGGTGATGCCGTTCCTCCAGCCCAGGTCGACCAGGTACTTCATGATCGGCGTGATCTCCGCGGGCGTGAGCATCCGCGCCATCTCCGGTCCGAGCACCCAGCTGGCTGCGGTGGCGCCGAGGAATTGCCCGTTCGGTTCGCCGTCGGGGCCGGCCATCACGCCGTTGACTGAGAGGTCGTTGCGCGTGACGCCGCGCTGCTTCAGGGCGGCGCTCGACCCGTACACGAAGTGCTCGGACGCGTCCCACACCCACACCGCGCGGTCGCCGGCCACCCGGTCGAGGAACGCCTTGTCGAGGTGCCGGCCCATCGCGGCGACGTCGTAGCCCCAGAACAGCACGGCCCGTCCGTCGGCGGGATGGCTCGCCAGGTGGGCCGTGATGGCCTGCTCGACCGCCGCGACGTCCTTGATGCCCGGGATCTCGGGGCCGTAGGGATTCTGCTGCGGGAAGTGCGAGAGGCTCGGCATCGACAGCGCGATGGCGCCGATCAGCGGGTGCCCGTGCGCCTCGACGAAGCCGGGGACCAGCACGAGGTCCTTGAAGGTGTCGTCGAGGGTGACCACGGTGCCGTCGCGCCGCGCGGCATCGAGCCATGGCGCGAGGTCCTCTATGGAGCGGCCCACCGACAGGACCTTGCCGTCACGCACGGCCACCGCCGTGCCCGCGGGCCAGCCCGGGTCCATGGTGACGACCTGCCTAGCGGTGAAGACGGTGATGGGCGCGCCCGCGCCGGCGGCCGGGGCCGCGTCGGCGAAGGGGGAAGCGAGCGAGACCGATCCCGAGGCGAACGCGATCGTCGCGAGGCGCTGGATGCCCATGCACGGAGGGTATCGGCGCTCAGCGACGCCTGCGGCGCGCGGCGTCACGCGCAGCGTTCGGCGCGAGGGCGACGCCGAACGCCTCAGTCCACCTGCTTCGTCGGTGCGGCCATCCGTTCGAGCGCGCGATCCATTGCCCGGCGGTAGGTCCACGCCCGCTCGGACGCGTCCTGGTGCTCCGCGCCCTCGTTCAGGGCACGCTCGAGCTCGGCCTTGCCGTCGCTTCCGACCGCATCCTCCCCGAGGAGCACCACGGAGGCGATCGCCAGCTCGTACAGCGCGGCGCACGACGCCGCGTCGCCGGCGTTGAACCGCGGGACGCCGCGCTCGATGGCCAGCTCGAGGATCGAAGCGGCGCGCTGCGCCCGCGCCGGCATGCCGGAGACCGCGGTCGAGGCCTCCCTCGCTGACGCCGCGCTCGGCGCGGGGAGCACGCGGTCGATGACGTGGATGAAGCCGTTGGCCGCCTCGATGTCCGCGACCTCGATGCGCGCGCCGGCGGCCGTGATGACGCCCGACTCGAGCGCGAACTTGACGGTTCCGTCGCCCATCAGCGTGCGCACCGAGCCTTGCGCGAGCATCTCCTCGCGTCGGATCGCGGTCGGCAGGACGTGCGCGGCCAGCACGGCGGTGAGCGCGCGCCGGTCCTGCAGCAGTTCCCTCAGCGCGTCGGCCGGGATCGCGCCGAACGCCTCGTTGGACGGCGCGAGCAGGGTCCACGGGCCGGGATTCCGCGCGCCGAGCTGGGGCCCGAGCCCGGCCGCGTCGATGGCCGCTCGGAGCGTCGTGAACCGGTCGTCCTCGGCGACGATCTGCTCGATGCTCCGGAGTTCCGGGAGCATGACGGAGTCGATCACGTGCACGATGCCGCCGTCGAAGGCGACGTCCGTGGCGACGAATCGCGCACCGTCGATCGTCGGTCCGTCCGCGTCGATCTCGAGCGACTGCCCGGACAGCGCGGCGAGCCGCCGCCGGTCGAGCACGGCCGAGCTGCCCACGGGTTGCGCGACCACGTGGTGCCTCAGGATCGCCTGCAGCGTCGGCTTGCCGGCGTCGCTCGTCAGGAACTCGACCCGTGCCGCCGGCAGCTTCGCGAAGGCCTCGTTGGTCGGGGCGAAGACGGTGAGCTTCGCGTCCTTCGGGAACTCGATCCCCGAGGCCTTGACCAGGGCAAGGAGCGTGGTGAGGTTCGCCTTCGTGGCGACGGACGCAAGCGAGCCGGTCGACGACCGCGTGGCCGCGGCCTGGCCAGTCGGTCGGATCCAGTCGATCTCGATCGCGAACGGACCCTCCTTCTTGTCGGAGAGCGTCACGCCGATCGACTCGACGGAGGCCGGGTCGAGCGCGGGCGCGTTCCGCACCCGCTGGCCGAAGCTGTTCGCCACGCACTGGTCGAAGGGGATCTCGACCTCGGACCACTCGCCGGCCCGTGTCTTGAAGGTGCTCTGGTAGCCGCCCGCCATGAGGCGCAGGCGCGACGACCGGATGTCGCACTGGTAGGTGCGGCCGTCGCCCTTCACTCGCATCACGAGGCCGGTCGCCCCCGCGAAGGTGCCCTCGGGCACCGACGTGCGGATCTGCGAGAAGCCGCCGTTGTTCTCGAGCGAGAGCTCGCCGGAGAACCGCAGCGTGCCGCCTTCGCCCGCCGCGATCCGTCCGGTCGACAGCCCGCCCATCACGCCGTCGAGGACGGTCTGCCAGCCCGTGGTGCCGCCGTCGAACTCGAGGTTCGACTCGGCCGCACAGGGGGCGCACGCGAGGAGGGCGACGAGGCCGAACGGGCGGATCGAGGCATTGATTTGCATGGCAACGTGGGTTCGCCCGGCATGCGAGACTGGATGCCGAATCCGAGGCGCGTGCTTTGGCTGGACGTTCCTCGCCGCTCCGCCCGGGGCGACGCCGTCGTCCGGCGACCGCGCCTGCATTCGTTCACGGCCCCGAGCTGCGGTCGCCCCGTCGGGTGCTTCTTGCCTGCACTAGACTCCCGGTCCCTCCGGGCTCCGTTGCCCGGGGGACCCGCTTCGCCTTGCAAGGAACCTGCACATGTCCTCCCGCGTGATCGCGATCGCCTTGGCACTCTCGGGAGCCACGCTCCTGCCGTTCACGATGCTTCACGCCGCGCATGCCGCCGGTTCGCAGGCGCAGGCGCCCGAGGCATCCGACTGGCCGCAGAAGGCCACGGTCGGCGGCACGACCTACGTGCTGAACGCGCCGGAGTACACCGGCATCTCCGGGAACACGGTCTCGATGCGGTCGGCGGTGCAGGTGCAGGCCGCGCAGGGCAACCCGGTGCAGGGAACGCTCGACATGTCGGCCGTCATCTCGCAGGCGACCGATCCGGGCTACGTGGAACTCGGCAACTTCGAGATCACCGCCTGCACGATGGGCGACGGGTCCGGAGATGCGACCAAGGCGGCCGTCGCCGGCCTGCTCGACGGCATGGCGCTCGAGGCGATGCTGACCACGATCGTCCAGGGCGTCGCCGTCGACTCGTCGCGCAACGTGACGGGGCTCGCGAACCCGGTGCCGGCCATCCGCGTCGTGGAGCGCCCGGCGGTGCTCGTGTCCCTGAACGGCGCGCCGGTGCTGGGCGATTGCGGCGCCGGCTGGAAGCGCGCCGTCAACACGCCGAGCATCCTGCTGAAGTCGCCCGACGGCACGTGGTACTCCCGCGTCGGCGGATCCACCTGGCTGAGCGCGACGGACATCAACGGTCCCTTCTCGGCGGCATCGGCCGCCCCCCCGCAGGACGTGCTCTCGGCGGTCGGCAGCGTGCCTCCCCCGCCCGCTGGAACGCAGGCCCCGGCCGCCGCGCCGTCGAACGGCACGCGCGCCGTTCCCGACGTCGTCGTCGCCACCGTGCCGACGCTCCTGGTCTCGACCAACGGCGCGCCCCAGCTGGCGCCGGCGTGCGACGGCGTCGAGCGGGTGACGAACGCGTCCGCGCCCCTGCTGCGCAGCGGCGGGAAGTGGTGGACCCTGGGCTCGGGTCGCTGGTACTCGACCTCCGACCTGAAGAACGGCCCATGGAGCTACGTCGCGGCGACGGCGGTGCCCTCGTCCTTCGCCAACCTGCCGGCCGAGGGCCCGCTCGCGGCCGCACGCGCAAGCGTCCCCGGGACCCTCGAGGCGAACTCGGCGGTGGTTGCCAACAGCGTCGTGCGCGCCGTGAGCGTCCCGCGCGGCAAGGCCAACTGCTCGGTCGGCTTCCGCGGCGAGCCGGCATTCGTCCCGATGGACGGAGGGCTGTCCTATGCGTCGAACTCGACGCAGCCGGTCATCGGCAGCGGCAGCGGCTTCTATTGCTGCGACAACGGGGCGTGGTTCACGGCTCCGTCGGCCTCGGGTCCCTGGCAGGTGTGCGACGCGGTGCCGCCGGCGATCTACTCGATCCCGCCGTCGTCGCCGGTGCATGCGTGCACGTACGTCGAGGTCGTGGCGAGCAGCCCCGAGTCGGTCACCTTCGGGTGCACGCCGGGCTACCTCGGGACGTACCTCCAGGACGGTGTTCCCGTCTTCGGCACGGGGTACGACTACAACGCGACCAACCCGCAGCAGGTCGATCAGTCGCAGGTGAACGTTCCCTCGTACGTCGCGCCGAGCTACCCCGCGACCTACGGCAACCAGACCGAGTACTCGTACGGCAGCGGCACCTATGCGCCGCAGCAGGACTACGGGTGGTCGTACGGCTACGCCGACATGTATCCCTCCGTGTACGGCATGGGCTACGGCGGCTGGGGATGGAGCCCGTACTGGGGCTCGGCGTTCGGCTACGGCTGCGGCTGGGGCTGCGGCTATGGCTGGGGCTACGGCGGCTGGGGCAACTGGAACCGCGGCTGGCATGATCGCGGCATGGTGGACCGCGCGTGGAACAACCGCGGCAACGGCGATGCGCGCGGCGCGGCGGCGAACGCGGCCAACCGATGGAGCGGCGCGCGCGGCGCGGCCGGCTCCGCGCGCGCCGGCAACCGCGGCATGCAGGGCTATCACAGCCCGGCGGGCCGGGGCGGCGTCTCGGGCTTCCGAGGCGCCGACCAGTCCCGTTACGGCGGATTCGCCAACCGCGGCGGTTCGCGCGGCGGCGGCTCGCGCGGCGGCGGACGACGCTGACGGCCGGGCGCGCACCGGCCATGGACCGACCGCACCGCACCCGTCCCTCGGGCGCCTCGCTCGTCGCCTGCGTGCTCGGCGCGCTGTGGATGTGCGCCGCGACGGGGGGCGCGCCGTCGGACGCGCCCGTGCCGCAGGTCGCGCCCGCGCGCCCGGTGCGGGTCGCGGTCTTCGCCGACCCGCCGTTCGCGATGCGCGATCCTTCGGGCCGTTGGGACGGCTACGCGGCCGTGCTGCTGCAGGCGGCCGCGGTGCAGTCGCAACTGGTGCTCGAGTTCCGTGAGTGCGCGTCGCTCGACGAGCTGTACGAGGACGTGGCCGCGGGCCGGGCCGATGTCGGCCTCGGGAACACCCTCGTCACCTCCGCGCGGCTCGCCGCCCTTGCGTACACGCAGCCGATCCTCGACGGCGGGCTGCGCGTGATGGTTCCCGGTGACCATGCCCACACCCTGCGGAGGCTGTGGGAAGGCATGGAGGCCGACGGCCACGTCCGAGTGCTGCTGTGGGGCGCGGTCATCACCGTCGGCGCCTCGCTCGTGCTGGTCGCGGTGCTGCGCCGCGTCGACCGCGAGTTCACGCGCCACTGGCACGAAGGCTTCGCCGAGGCCTTCTACCACGTCGCATCGGTCACGATGACGGGGAAGACCTCGTACAAGGGGAAGGTCGGACCCCGCTGGGCGGCGAGCCTGGTCGCGGCGCTGTGGCTGGTCTTCGGGGTGGCGTCGGTTGCGTACCTGACCTCGAGCCTCACCAGCGTGATGACCGCGAACACCATGAAGTCGCGCATCGGCGGCCCGCATGACCTGAAGGACAGGACCGTGGGCGTGCTCGAGGGAAGCGTCGCCGCGCGCTACTGTGCCCAGCACGGGATCCACGTCGTGCCGTTCGCGTCGCTCGACGCCGCGGCGGCGCAGCTCGCCTCGAAGCGGCTCGATGCGGTCGTGGCCGACGCGCAGTCGCTCGACTACTTCCACGTGTCGCACCCGGAGGTCTCCGTCGCCGTGGTGGGCGAGGTCTTCGAGCGCCGCCATTTCGCGTTCCCGGTCCGGCCGGGCGACGACGAGCTGCTGCGGCGCCTCGACGTCGCGATCGTCTCGATGCGCGAGGACGGGGTGCTCGACCGCGTCCGCGGCCGCTGGTTCGGGCACTGACGCCGCGGCGTCGCGTGCTCGCGCCGCGCGTGGCGCGTTCGCGCCACAATCGCGGCACTTGCCTCAAGATCGTTCCGCGATTGTGTCCCGAGGGGTACCGCTTGCGTGCATTTTCGCGGTTCCTGCGGGAGGCCGTTCTTACGATCGGCCGGAATGTCCCGCGGTGCGGTCAAGCTGGACCTTTCCATGGACGGAGTTCCTGAGCTGCTCGCGGACTTCGAGGTGCTGTCGCTCCTGGGTTCGCTGGGTCGGTCTCGGGGCTGGAAGTCCATGTCCGTGATCGGCGCGATGCCCGGCGCGCGCGTGGCCGACTTGCCGGCGGCCCTGGCGCGCCTGGTGACCTTGGGGCTCGTCGAGCGGAGCGCCCGCGGACCGTCGCGGCCGGTGACGTATCGCGCCGCGAACGCGCCGCTCGTCGTGACGTTCGATCCCGCCGACCCGCTGACGGCGTATCGCCTGGCCGCGGCGAGGCTGGCGCTGATGGGGCACCTTCGACGCCTCGGGTCCGTGCGCGCATCGCGCGCCGCGCGCAAGGGAGCCGGCTGGCGGCGCGAGTCGGTGGCGGTGCTCCCCCTCGACGAGGAGTCCATGGAGATCGTTCGGACGTGCCTCGGCCGCATCGACGCATGCCTGCAGGCGGCCTCGGAGACGGTGGACTCCCCCTCCGCCGCCGGCAAGGAGCACCGCCCCTGCTTCCGCGTGCAGGTATCCGTCGACCCGGTCGAGGCGCGCGCGGTCTCGATCCCCTTGGTGCTGCTGATGGCGCGCGACGAGGCCGCGTCGAGGACCCGCGCCGGAGGGATCGCCGCCCGTCCGCGCCTGAGCCGGCGGGAGCGCGAGGTCGCCGAGGCCCTCTCGTCCGGGCGCACGAAGCGCGAGGCGGCCGCAAAGCTCGGGCTGACATTCGCGAGCGTCAACACGCTCACCGTGCGCGCCTACCGCAAGCTCGGGATCACCCGCCGGGCCCAGCTGGCTGGCGCCTTGAACGCGTGACGGCGCCTCCTGCCCCCTCGAACCCTCACGCGGCGCACGGACGGGCGGTTCCGCCTACCTTGTGCCGATGAGCGACACCTTCGCGGACATCGGGCTCGGTGCGGACCTCGTCGCGGAGCTCGCTTCGCTCGGTTACGAGGAGCCGACGCCCATCCAGCGCGCCGCGATCGGGCCGCTGCTCGCGGGCCGCGACCTGCTGGGGCAGGCTGCGACCGGCACCGGGAAGACGGCGGCCTTCGCGCTCCCCATCCTGCAGCGCATCGCCGGGGAACGGCCCGCCCCGGGGCGACCGCTCGCCCTGGTGCTGGTCCCCACGCGCGAACTCGCCGTGCAGGTCTCCGAGGCCTTCCACCGGTACGGGCGCAAGCTCGGCACCGCGGTAGTGCCGATCTACGGCGGCCAGGAGTTCCACCGACAGGTGGCTGCGCTGCGCCGCGGCGCGCACGTGGTCGTGGCGACCCCCGGCCGCGCGCTCGACCACCTGCGGCGCGAGACGCTGGACCTCGGCGACCTTCGCATGGTGGCCCTCGACGAGGCCGACGAGATGCTCGACATGGGGTTCGCCGAGGACCTCGAGCTGATCCTCGAGGCCGCGCCCGAGTCGCGGCAGACCGCGCTCTTCTCGGCGACGCTTCCGCCGCGCATCGCGTCGATCGCGGAGCGGCACCTGCGCGACCCCGAGCGCATCCTGATCGCGCGCGACGCCGCGAAGCCCGGCTCGATGCCGAAGGTGCGGCAGGTGGCGTACATCGTGCCGCGCGCGCACAAGGTGGCCGCGCTCGGGCGCGTGCTCGACCTCGAGTCGCCGACCCTGGCGCTGGTGTTCTGCCGCACGCGCATCGACGTCGACGAGCTGGCCGACCGCCTCGCGGGGCGCGGCTACACGGTCGCGTCGCTGCACGGCGGCATGTCGCAGGCCGAGCGCGACCGCGTGATGACGCGCGCGCGGGCAGGGTCGGTCGACCTGCTGGTCGCCACCGACGTGGCGGCGCGCGGCATCGACATCGAGCACCTCACGCACGTCGTCAACTTCGACGTGCCGAGCTCCGCCGAGGCCTACGTGCACCGCATCGGGCGCACGGGGCGAGCCGGGCGCGAGGGCGTCGCGATCACGCTGGTCGACCCCCGCGCGCACCGGCTGCTGCGCAACATCGAGCAGGCCACGAAGCAGCGGGTCACGATCTGCACGGTCCCCACGCCGCGCGACGTGAAGGCGCGGCGCATGGACGTGACGCGCGCGGCCGTGCGCGATGCCGTGGCCGCGGGCGACCTCGACGCGTTCCGCACCATCGCGGAGTCGCTCGCGTCCGAGTTCGACCCCATGGACGTCGCGGCGGCCGCCATCCGCCTGGCGCACGAGGCCGCCGAGGGCGACGGATCCGACCAGGAGGAGCAGCACATCCCGGTGATCGAGAGCTTCGCGCGCCCGAAGCCCGCCCCCGAGCGCCCGCAGGGCGGCGACATGGTGCGCATCTACATCTCGGGCGGCTCCAAGATGGGAATGCGCACCGCGGACATCGTGGGCGCCATCGCCAACGAGGCGCGCATCAACCCGCGCGGGATCGGCGACATCGAGATCGCCGAGACGTACTCGCTGGTCGAGCTCCCGGCGCGCGACGTGGACCACGTGATCCGCGCGCTGCGCGGCGCGACCATGCGCGGGCGCAAGCTGAAGGTGAACCGCGACCTGGGCATCCGGCCCGGGAAGTGAGTGCGGGAGCACCGTCACCACGTCAGTGCCTCGGCGTTGCAGTGGTCCCACGCGATGCACGATCCGTGTGACCAATAATCAATGTCCAGATGAGTCCTGCACGGGGATTCGCATGTGATTGCGGGGTTCCTGTGGGCGATGCGGCCTTCCCTCCCACGCATCATTTGCATCCCGTGCCCTGCCAAACTGGCACCAATGTGAATCCAACGCCGATGAATCAGGGAACCCTACGGTGAACGGCCGAGCAGTTGCCGCACCACACCGGTCCGTGTGCAGGCCCCTCGGTGGGACCTGGGCAGGGGCCCACGGAGACCCTCTCGTGACGCCAATTCTCGCAGACATGTCAACGACCATGCGTGCCCTCAACGCCGGACTGTCCATGGAGGGGGTCACCATGTACCTCTTCTGGCTGTCGACGGTCGCGATGGGCGCCGGAGCCCTCTACTTCTGGCTGCAGCGCAAGACCGTCCAGGTCCAGTACCAGACCGCGATGACCGTGGCCGGCATCATCTGCGCGGTCGCCTGCTTCCACTACTGGCGCATGAGCGGCATCTACCTCGAGGGCGTGGCGAGCCTCTTCAACGCCGACGGCTCGCGCATCGAGGGCGCGGTCATCAAGCAGTTCCCCACCGCGTACCGCTACATCGACTGGCTGATCACGGTGCCCCTGCTCGTGATGGAATTCCCGTTGCTCCTGAACCTGGGCAAGAAGGGCTCCGAGCTCTTCAAGGGCCTCGTCTTCTGGTCGCTCGTGATGCTCGTCACCGCATGGGTGGCCGAGGAGAGCCCGACCGGCAGCCAGCAGTGGTGGACCTGGTACGTCGTGAGCTGCGGCTCGTGGCTGTACATCGTCTACATGCTCTTCACCAAGGTCACCGAGGCCATGGAGTCCGCCCCGGCGAGCATCCAGGCCAGCCTCAAGGCGATGCGCCTCTTCGTGACGATCGGCTGGGTGATCTACCCCGTCGGCTTCCTCATGGCGCTCGGCGGGACCAACGGCGAGAGCTGGCGCGAGGTGTGCTACAACGTCGCCGACGTGATCAACAAGGTCTTCTTCGGCCTGGTCTGCTACCAGGGCGTGAAGGGACTCGGCGAGCGCGCCTGATCGCGGACTCCTGAAGCTTGAACACCGCCCCGCCCACCGCCGCCGTGCACGAGCACCCCTCACGGGGGCTCGCGCCGGCGGCGGAGGCGGGGCGGCTCCTTTGCGGTCCGCGCGCCGTTCCGTGGACCATGCTCACGATCGCCGCGGTGCTGGGGGCGGTCGCGCCCGCCTTCACCGCCGCGGCGGCGCCGTGGCCGTTCGTGGTCGCGCTGCTCGCGTTCGGCATGCCGCACGGCGCCGCCGACTGGGCGGTGGCCGGTCGGCTCTCGGGCCGCGACGGGTTCCTCCCGCGGCTGCTCGGCTTCGGCGGCTACCTGCTGCTCATGGCGGCGAGCCTTGCGGCCCTTGCGCTGCAGCCGGGCATCGCCGCGCTCCTGTTCCTCCTGCTCACGGTGTTCCACTTCGGCATGGCCGACGCGACGGCGGTCGGCGCGGACGACGACGGGCCCGTCGCGCGGTGGGGCCTCGTCTTCGGGCGCGGGTTGCTCTTGCTCGCGACGGCCTTCGCCGCGCACCCTGCCGAGGCATGGGCGCCGTTCGCGCGGATCGGCGACGCGCTCTCGCCGTGGGCCGCCGCCGCATGGAGGCCGGACCTCGGGACGCTCCAGCGACTGGCGCTCGTCGGTGCGATCGCGGGCGGCGTCATCGCGTGCGTCGGCGCCGCCGCGCGCGCCGCGGCCGGGCACGCGCACGCGGCGGCCAAGGACCTCTTCGAACACGCGCTCGTAGTGGCGATGGCCTCGATGGCGGACCCGCTGTTCGCGGTGGGCTGCTACTTCCTCGGTGTCCATGCGTTCCGCCATTCGCGGCGGCTTGCAAGCACCGGGTGCATCATCGAGGGCGAGGGCGCACGGGCCCGGCCGTCGCGGACCGCGGGTCCCGCGGAGCCGCTCGGACGCCGCCTGCTCCGCGTCCACGTGCTGAGCCTGCCCCTGATGTGGCCGACCGCCGCGTGCATGGTCGCCCTGTGCTGGGCGCTCGGAGGCGGCGATCCGCGGACCATCGCCGACGCGAGCATCGCGTTCTACGTGATCACGACGCTTCCGCACCACCTGCTGGGCCTGCGGCTGCCGCGACCGGACATGTCGCCCGCGGCGACCGGCGCCGAGCGCGCCGCCTTCGGCACGTGACCGCGCCCCGCGCGGCCTCAGCCCTCGACCCAGCGATGCGCGTGGTCGAAGCTCCGGTGGTACCAGCTTCCCTTCTTGAACGGGCGCAGGTGGATGCCGCACGGGATCGCGTGTCCATTGCAGTCCTTGATCTTCCCACCGGTCGAATCCATGATGAGCGGCGTGCCGTCCGGGCTCGTGGCGCACGAGCCCATCCACATGATGACGTGGGTGACCTTGGTCTGCTTGCTGTCGCGGATGTACAGCAGGTCGCCCGGCTTGAGCGTCCGGCACAGCTCCTCGTACCACCTGTCCGGGTCGCCCTCCGGGCGCCTGATCACCTGGGCGCGCGCCTCGCCGTGGGCGCTGCGTGACGTGGCCTCCGCGGCCTGCTTGTGGATGTCCGTGTTGAGGTGGATGCCGAGGCCCCAGTTGTAGTTCCAGCCGCTGAAGTTGCTGCAGTCGACGCCCTTGCCCTGCTTGCCCGCGCAGCAACGGTTCCATGGCCATCCCTGCGGCGGGTTCCAGTCCGGCACGTGGTGGTGCTGGTACTCGTAGCCGATGAAGCGGGACGCGCCGGCGACGATGCGCTCGCGGCGCCACTCGGCGGGCTTCGACCGCACCTCCGGCGGGCAGTCGAACATGCGCGCGGGCACGCCCCATGCGCCGCAGCGCTTGCGGGTCTCCTCGGAGTACCACTCGCGCTCAGGCACCGTGCTCTCGGCGCCGGGAGCGCCACGCGGTCCATGGCGGTCGAAGAGCAGTTCCTCCACCGGGAACGAGAACTTCAACGCATACGGGCTGCGGTACGGGCCCTCGTACGGCTTCGCGTCCTGCGACTCGTCGACCTGTTCGCTCTCGCCGGGCTGGCCGTCGCCGACCTGCTGCACCGGCTGCTCCTGGCGCCGTTCCTCGAGCCGTTCCTCGAGCCGTTCGCGCCGGGTTTCTCCGGACGGCTGCTGCGGGTCCTGCGGCCACGGGGCGGCTGCGACGAGGATCGTGGCGACGGCGGCGAGAAGCGAGGAGGAATCCATGGCGAAAACGTACCAACCCTGGCGCATCGCGCGCGTCGGGCGTTCCCACGACACCATGGCGCGGCCTCAGCCCTTCAGCGACGCCATGTCGATCACGAAGCGGTACTTCACGTCGTTGCGCAGCATGCGCTCGTACGCCTCGTTGACCTGATCCATGCGGATCAGCTCGACGTCGCACGCGATGCCGTGCGTGCCGCAGAAGTCGAGCATCTCCTGCGTCTCGGGGATGCCGCCGATGAGCGACCCGGCGAGGTTGCGCCGCGGCATGATCAGGCTGAACGCGCGCACCTGCTGGGGGTTCGGGGGGACGCCCACCATCACCATCGTCCCGTCGAGCCGCAGCAGCGCGAGGTACGCGTCGACCGGGTGATCCGCGCTCACGGTGTCGACGACGAGGTCGAGGCTCGACGCATGCCGCGCCATCGCGTCCGCGTCGCTCGACACCACCACCTCGTGCGCGCCGAGCCGCTTGCCGTCCTCGACCTTGCCGGCCGAGGTGGTGAAGAGCACCACGTGCGCGCCCATGGCGCGCGCGAACCTCACGCCCATGTGGCCGAGGCCGCCGAGGCCCACGATCCCCACCTTCTTCCCCGGGCCCGCGCCCCATTTCCGCAGCGGCGACCACGTGGTGATGCCGGCGCAGAGGAGGGGCGCGGCGCGCGCCGGGTCGAGGTTCGCGGGAACGCGCAGCGTGAAGGCCTCGTCGGCCACCACGCGCTCGGAGTAGCCGCCGAAGGTCATGCCGCCGAGGTGCGCGTCCGGGGAGTTGTAGGTGAACGTGGCGCCGCCGAGGCAGAACTGCTGCAGCCCCCGGCTGCAGTGGTCGCACGTGCGGCAGCTGTCGACCATGCAGCCAACGGCCGCGAGGTCGCCCGCCTTGAAGCGCGTCACCTTCGCGCCCACGCGCGTCACGCGCCCGAGGATCTCGTGCCCCGGCACCACCGGGTACGCGGTGCCGCCCCACTCGTCGCGCGCCACGTGCAGGTCGCTGTGGCAGACGCCGCAGAAGAGGATGTCGATCTCGACGTCCGTGGGGGTGGGCTCGCGCCGGGCGATGGCGTGCGGCCCGAGCGGCGAGGTCGGGGACTGCGCGGCGTAGGCCTTGGTGGGGGTGGTGGTCATGGGGTTCCGGGGGTTCGTGGGGTGTCGCGGTTCACAGCCCGCGCTTCGCCTGCGCGGCGGCGAGCTTCTTGCTCTCGACCTCGGCGAGGTACTTGCGCGTGGCGTTCGGCAGGAGAGTCCACATTCGGATCGAGAAGACGAGCCCGACGATGGCGAAGGGGAAGAGCACCATCGGCCAGTACGACCAGTCGTTCGTGGCCAGGTAGCCGATCACGAACGACTGGATGGCCGCGCCGAGCTTGCTGAAGGCGTCCGCGATGCCCGTTGCGGTGCCCGCGGCGCGCTTGCCGCCGAAGTCCGCGGTCGCGGTGCCAGACATGATGCTGTGCACCCCGATCACCGCCATCATGGTGGTGACGGCGCAGGCCGCGATGATCATCGGCCGGGCGCCGATCAGCCACGCGGTGAACGAGCCGGGCGCCGCTCCCGTCGACTCGAGCGTGGCCTTCACCGGCACCAGCGTCAGGCAGAGGAGCATGAGCCCGGTGGTCGCGAACATGATCGCCTGCATGAGCGCGGCGCTCGGTGCCCGGCGCGAGTTGAAGAAGCGGTCGCTGACCCAGCCCGCGGCGAACCCGCCGGCGATGCCGGTGACCGCGCCCCAGATGCCCCAGTTCACGGTGACCGCCTCGACGCCCATGCCGGTGTCCTTCGCGAAGAGCAGGTACCAGCTCAGGATGCCGTCGCGCAGCACGCCCGAGGTGAGCTCGACCACGCCGATCATCAGGATGACCGGGTTCGAGAGGACGCGCCAGATGAGCCCGAGGTAGGTGTCCTTGCGCGTGGGGTCGCCGGCCATCTCGTCGCTCGACGCGTCGTGGGTGTCGAGCGGGTCGAAGCCGGCCTGGTCGGGCGTGTCCTTCAGGAGGATCACGTCGATGAGCGCCCAGACGAGCATGATCGCCGCGGGAATCGCGAAGATGAGCCACAGGGCGGGCACGGTGCGCCCGTCGAGCGAGAAGAGGTTGTTGAGCACCACGCGCGCGAGGGTGGGCTCGGCCGGCTGCTCGAGCTGCACGGCGTTCGCGATGGCGCGGCCCCAGTCGAACGCGAAGTAGACGCCCATGGAGATCAGCGTTCCGAAGATCGCTCCGAACGTGCCGCGCTCGCGGACGTGGAACCAGTAGCTCTTCACCTTGATGGTGCTGACCGCGCCGAAGCTCTGGCAGAGCATGTTCAGGCTGTAGAGGACGGCGAGCGCGGCGCCCATGCTCACGTCGAGCGTGCCGTTCAGCTTCATGCTGACGACGATGGCCATCGCGAAGTTGAAGATCGACGAGCCGATGGCGCCGACGAGCATCCCGCGCTTGCCGCCGAGACGGTCGACCAGCGGTCCCACGAAAAGCAGGCCGATCGCGTAGGTCGTGAGCCCCGAGCCCGTGACCAAGCCGAACGTCTTCTTGTCCATCAGCGTGCCGAGCGCCACGGCCGCGACCGACATGTTGTATCGCCCCATGTAGAGGAACGAGTAGGTCATCCCAAGCGGGAACCAGTTCACGAAGCGCCGCCACATGAACCTCCTCGTGTGTCCCAGCGGGTTCGTCAGGAAGTAGACGGTGATGATGTAGGCGAAGGCGCCCGCGACGAGGAGTCCGACCATGCGCGCAGGGTAGCGGGCCGTACCATCCGTGCATGTTCAGCCGAGGCGATCGGTCGGTCTCCGTCTTCGCGCCCCTCGCCCTCGCTGCGCTCGCCGCACTCGTGCGCCCGGCCTCCGCGCAGTTCGTCTCGCATCCCTCGCAGGTCGACAACCTCCCGCCGGCGCCCGCCCTCGACGACGGCGAGACGCTGTGGCCGCAGGTGTCGTCCGCGGACGGCACGACGTTCGTCCTCTATTCCCCGCAGTTCGCGTCGATCGTCGGCACGCAGGGCACGGCGCGCGCGGCGTTCAGCGCGGCGCGCGCCGGAGAGGCGCCCGTCTACGGCTCGGTCACCTTCACCGCGTCGCTTGACAGCGACCTCTCCTCGGGGCTGATCCACGTCTCCGACATGCTCGTGCAGGGGGCCACCCGCGCCGACGGGAAGGACCCGTCGTCCACCGTGGCCGTGCTGCAGCGGATGCTGATGGGCGCGGACTTCACGGTGCAGCGCTCGGCGGTGCTCGAGAACATGGACCTCGCGGGCGCGCGTACGCAGGCGCCCGCGGTCTCGAACGCGCCGCCGACCGTCCGCGTGGTGGACCATGCCGCCGTCGCGCTGGCGCTCGACGGCGCGCCCGTCCTTCGCGCCGTGGCTCCGGGCACGGGCATCGCGATGAACACGCCCTCGCTGCTCGCGTTCGAGTCGGCGACGCAGTCGTGGTTCACCCGGATCGGCACGTCGACCTGGATGCGCTCGACGTCATGGAAGGGACCGTTCGTGCCGGGGGCCGGGCCCTCTGCCGACGCCGCGCGGGCCATCGAGTCCGCGCTTCCTTCGCGCGCTCCCGGCGTGGCGCCCCCGCCCGTTCCGGCTCCGGGCCAGGTTCCCGAGGTCATCGTGGTGACGCAGCCGGCCGTGCTCGTGAGCGTCGACGGCGGCCCCGACCTCGTGCAGGTGGCCGACGGCATCTACGGCGTGCGCAACGCGAGCGGCGACCTGTTCACGTCGGCCGACGGCAACACGTGGTGGCTGCTTGCGTCCGGACGCTGGTTCACGAGCGGCGACCTGATGGCCGGGCCGTGGACGTCCCTCGAGCCGGATTCGCTCCCGAGGGCCTTCGCCCAGCTTGACCCGAAGGGATCGTGGGGCAACGTGCTCGCGAGCGTGCCCGGGACGCCGGCGGCCAAGGACGCCGTGTACGTGCAGGCGATCCCGCACGTGGCGACCCTTGACCGCGCCAAGGCACGCGCGGCGGCGAAGGTCGGCTGGATCGGCGGCGCGCCGCGCTTCGTCCCCGTGGACGGCACGTCGCTGGCGCTCGCGACGAACGCGACGGCGCCGGTCATCCAGTGCGACGGCGCGTACTACCTGTGCTCCGACGGCGCATGGTGCGTCGCGTCCTCGCCCACGGGACCGTGGGACCTGTGCGACGCCGTGCCGGAGTCGATCTACGCCTTGCCTGTCTCTTCGCCCGCCTACGGCACGACGTTCGTGCGCGTCATGAACGCGACGCCGCAGGCCGTGACGTTCGCGTTCACCGCCGGCTACGCGAACAGCTTCCCGAACGGCGGGATCGTGTGCTACGGGACCGGGTTCACGGCAGCCGGCCTTCGCGTCACGGACGCCGACGTCGCGGGGAACGGACGGGCCGATCCCGGGGACGGGGCCGTGTGGGGCAACTACGTGGGCGTGCCGACGACGTATGCATGCCCGATGGCGCTGGGCGTGACCGGGTGGACGTGCCAGGGGCTCCCGGGCTGGACCGACTTCGCCTTGCAGTGCGCGCCGTCATGGGCCGCATGCGGATGGTGGGGGCCGGGTTGCTCGTTCGACACGGGCTTCGCGCTCGGCATGGGGTACGCCGGTGCGTGGGAGTGGGGCTACCACCCGTGGGGCAGTGCCGACGCCGACGGGTGGTGGAGGCAGCATTGGGGCGGTGCCTACCGGCGCGGGTGGTCCGCGGCGATCCAGTCGGTGAACCGTGCGGCGAATGCGGGGGTCGCCCCGGTCGCGGGCAGCGCCTCGACCGCAGGCATCGCCGCGCCCACCGCACCTCGATGGGCCCACGCCGCGGGCGCCGACGACGACGTGTCGGCCTCGCCGGACGGGCGCATCACGCAGCAGCGCGGGACGCACACGTACGCGCGCGGAACGGGCGGGTGGCAGGCGGCGTCGGGTGTCAACGGCGGAACGGCCACTGCCGCACCCGGCGCGGGCCAGCCGAGCGGCTTCTACGAGCGTGACGCGTCACCGCAGGCGACCGCCTCGGCGCGCGCGACCACGATGGACGACTTCCGCCCGGACCCGAACCACGACTTCGACGGCAGCCCGCGCGGCGCGTTCGCGCGCGGCGAGACGAACTACGCCGACCGTCGCGAGGCGCTCGAGCCCCCCGCGCAGGGCGGCGGCGAGCCCGACGACTACCGCCGGGGCGGCAGCTGGAACGGCGGCAACTACGACCGGCGCGACCAGCCGCGCGGCGACTGGCAGGCGCCCCGGCAGGCGCCCGACGATCGGCCCCGCAACGGCTACCCCGGCTGGTCGAGCGGCGAGCGCGGCTACGGGCGCACCAGCGGCTACACGGGCGCGCGCGGGGTCACCGACAGCTGGAACCACGGATGGTCGCGCTTCGGCGGATCGTCCGACCAGTACTGGCGCTTCTCGGGGCAAGGTGCCCAGAGCGGCTACACCGGCGGCATCTACTACAACGGCGGCGGGCCCCTCCGCAGCGGCTACACGGGCGGCGGGCTCGGCGTGAACAGCTCGATGTTCGGCTGGCCGTGGGGCTGGGGCGGCGGCATGTACGGCGGCAATTACCGCTACGGCAACTTCGCCGGCGGCATGCCGATGGGCATCATGCGGTGATCGCGGCCGGATGCGCGCGCGCCGGCGTGTCCGCGGGCGAACCCCCCGCCCGCATGGACGTCAAGGCCCGACGACCAGCGAGATGAGGCTGGCGATCCGACGGTGCGCCTCGATCGGGTGCCGCAGGGGCATCTCGGGGTGGACCTTGTAGCGGTTGCACCTCCCGAGCCGCTCGCGCTCGATGTAGCTGCTCGCCTCGAGGTCCGAGATGATCCGCTGCACCGCGCGCTCGGTGATGCCGACCGTCCGCGCGATGTCCTTCAGGAGGATCTCGGGGTCCTTCGCGATGAGCAGCAGCACGTGGGCGTGGTTGCTCAGGAACGTCCACGTCGGGGCGCGGCCGGAGGCCGGCGTGCTTGCCCGTGAGGTCGGTCTCGGCTTGGCGGCGTTGCGTCGTTGCTTCACTCAGGCCGGCTCCCATCCCTCGCCCGGGACCAGGCGCTGCGTGGCGCCGCCCTGCGGGTCGAGCGAGAACAATCGTACCCATCCGTTCTCGACGAGTTCCCGCACCTGCGGGCGCGCATCGAGCACCGAGTCGATGCGGTCGGTCGTCGCCTCGACGATCACCTGCAGCCGAAGCGGCTCGTGCCGCCACTGGCCGTCGGCCGCCTGCACCGACTGGAGCGGCAGGCCCGAACGGAGGTCTCCGCCGCTCCCGACGGCCACGCCGACCGCGCCGACCCGGTCGTGGAGCGCCTTGTCGCCGGCCCCGAGCGCGTCGTTGTCGACCGTCGAGGCGAGGTACTGGAGGTTGATCCATGACGCGACCACCATCGGCGCCGTGAGGATCAGGTCGAGCACGCGGCCGTCGAGGTCGGCCTCGTGGTCGTACTCGTGCAGGAAGGCCCGGCCGGAGAGGTCCACGCCGCGGGTGCGCGCCCGGCGTGCCGCGATGAACGCGGCGTTGCCGGCGAGCGCCCATTCGGGCCGGACCTGCGCCCAGTCCCGGGTCCGGCGGCGGAACGCGCGCAGGAGCCGCCCCGGACCGCGCTCCTCGATGCCGAGCCGAGGCGCCCGCTCGGCGCGCACGGCGGCGCCGGCCTCCTCGAACAGCGCGCGCGCGCGGCCGACCGCCCCGAGGTGCGAGCCCGGGATGCTGCCCTCGTCGAGGATCCGGACCGTGTCGTCGGACGTGTCGTGCACGGCGGGGACGAACAGCGTGTCCTCGGGGATCGACCACCCGCGTTCCGGAAGCGCGGCGCGGACGCGCGCGTCGTTGAGGATCGCGCAGGCGATGCGCGCATTGGGCCCTCCGCCGTGCCCGCCGCATGCGCCGCAGTCGAGCGACGCCGCGTGCGGGTTGTTCGCGCTGCGTGCCGAGTGGCCGCACAGGAACACGAGCGGCGCGAACCCGCCGCGCATCCCCATCCCGCGCAGGATGGCGTCGGCGGTGCGGATCCGGGTATCGAGGCCGATGCCCGAGCCGTCATCCTCGGGCTGGAGGCCGAACGAAGCGTGCTCCTCGCGGCGCTCCGCGGAGCCGGGCAGCGCCTCGTCCAGCGCCATGCGTGCGCCGTAGGCGGCCCCGGCCACCTCGACCATCGCGAAGGCCGATCCGGGCGAACCGTGCAGCCGTGCCGCCAATCCCGCGCCTACGGGATCCGACGGGGCGTGCGCGTGAACCGTGCAGGTCGGGTGCAGGAGCACGGGGCAGCGGGCGGACGGATGGCCCGCCTCGACCCATTCCACCGCGACGCCGAAGAATCCGGCGAAGCCCCTGGTCTCGATCGCGTCCGAGTGGCGCTCGAGGTGCCGCCGCAGCGGCTCCGAACGCACGTCGATGCAGAAGACCGCCTGGATCGCGGGGCGCATGCCGCGCTCCCGCGGTTCCGGCGGCCGGACCGACGTGAGGAGTGTGCGGACGAATCCGTCCTCCGCCGCCTCCTGGAGCGTCAGGCGGAATCGTTCGTCCTCGACCGGCACGCCCCCGATGCCGCCTCCGCCGCGGATCGGTTCGCCCGGTCGTGCCGCCACGCGCGCCACCGCGAGGTCCGCGCACGCCCGTGCCGCGAGCAGGTCACGCACTGCGCCCGGCTGGTCCTGGTCCCGCTGCCATGCGACTCGGCGTGCCTGCGTCGCCCAGCCGTAAATGCCGGAGAGCAGCCGGAGCAGGTAGGCGTCGCGCTCGATCGCGTCGATCCCGAGCTCGTCGAGCACCAGCGAGATCGCCTCGTTCGGGTCCTCGGGCATCGATGCGACGGCCTCGCGGAACCCGCGCAGGCCCGCCGCGTCGACCGATCGGTCCACCTTCGCGAACCGAAGCCACCTCGCGAAGGGACGCGGGCCCGCGGTCGCGTCCAGCGCCTTCGGGTCGGCGCTCTCGGACTCGCACCAACGCGCCAGCGCGTCGCACACCGTGGTGTTCCAGGTCGTGCCGTTCCGCCAGTCGATCCACTCCGCGATCGTCCGGGTGGGGAGCCGGAAGCGTTGCGGGGGGCGTGCCGACCCATCGAGCGCGCCGAGCACCCGCTCGGCGGGCACGCCCATTCGGCGTGCCGCGGAGGCGACGTCCTCCGGGGCGAACGCGCCTTGGCGCCAGCGCAGCCGGTAGTGATCGACAGGAGGGAGCACCTGCGCGCCGAGGCCGTCGGAGACGGTGCGTGCCGCCGCATCGAAGGGCGAGGCGGCGTGCCCGATGAAGGGGTTGACCGCGACGAAGGAACGGAGGTCCCAGGCGGGTGGGATGAGCACGCACGCGCGATCGATGTCGCCGGCGAGCGACGGGCGCGGACGGGTCGTTCCGGGGATGCTGCGGATCTCAGGCACGGGTGGCTCCGGGAAGCGCGCCGCGGAGGAAGGCATGGATGCGGTCGAGCGCGCGGCCGACCGTGATCCCGACGTAGAAGCCGCTCATCGCATGCACCAGCAACGGCGCGGACCGGGCCCGGTGGCGCGGCGAGCACGCCCACGCGTGCATCACCGCGAGCACGACGACCGCGCCGACGGGCATGGCGGCCGCGACCCATGCCCATGTGCCGCCGATCGCCGGTCGCGCCGGCATCGACGGCTCGACCCAGGCATCCGCCGCGGCGTACGCGAGGCATGCCGTCGCCGGGAGGAGCGCCGAGCACGCGAGGGCGCACGCGATGCGCCGTGCCGTCGCCGCCGCCGATCGCCGCGGCGTGCCGAGCCATGCGACCCATGCCTGCCCGGACGCGAGCGCGACGATCGTCATCAAGGCGAGCTCGCCGGGCTCGATCCCGTGGAGGACACCGAGCGCGAGCGCCGAGGCGTACAGGGCGGGAGCGGACGTGATCGTGCCGAGCGCGAGCAGCACGGCCGCCCGGCGGAAGGTCGGCGAGCTCGGGTGCACGCGCGCCGGGACCTCGCCCGCGCGCATGAATGCCCATGCCTTGTAGGTGCCGTGCCCGACCAGGTGCAGCAGGGCGGCCGGGAACGCGCAGAGCCCGCACTGGACCAACATGAACCCCATCTGCGAAACGGTCGACCACGCGAGCCCGGCCTTGGCGCGGGCCTGCACCCAGGCGGCCGGTGCGGCCACAAGGATCGACGCGGTGCCCACCGCGGAGAGCATCACCCAGGCCTCGGGGACGCGTGCCACGGCTGGCGCGAACCGGATGAGGAGGGCGCCGCCCGCGTTCACGATCCCGGCATGCATCATCGCGGAGAAGGGCGTCGGGGCCTCGACCGTCTCGGGGAGCCATCCATGGAAGGGAGCCTGCGCGCACTTCACCAAGGCGGCCGCGCAGAGGAGCAGCACGAACCACGTGAGCGCGGGGCCCGGTTCGGCGGCGGACGCGGACGCGACGGTGGCCGCGACGCCCGCCGTGCCCCACGATGTCCACGCGACGGCCGCTGCCGCCACCAGCAGCGCGTCACCGCAGCGGCTCATGATGAACTTCCGCCGCGCGATGACGTGCGTCCGCGGGCGCTCGCGGCTGAACCGGAGCATCCGGTCAACGCCCAGGCCGACCGCGAGCCATGCCGAGACCAGCAGCACGAAGGAGTCGGCCAGCGAGAGCAGCCAGGCCGCGGTGACCGTCACGGCGAGCGCCCGCAGGAAGCCGGTGCGGCGGGCGTGCCCCTCGAGGCAGCGCACGGCGTAGCCGAACGTCACGGTCCCGATGCCGGACACGACCAGGGCCACGATCGCGGTGACCCGGTCGACCGAGAGGCCGGCGATCGCGGTCGGCTGCGGGTGCAGCGCCGCCCATGCGACCGCGCCCGCCGAGACGGCCGCGAGCAGGGCAGGGACGGCACGCAGCTCGGTGCCGTCGGCCGGGCGCGGCACGCCGATGCTTGACGTTTCGCGAATCGTGGAACCGGAATCTGAACACGCGACTTGCATATCGCGTATTGTAGTGCGCACGTCTGGTGCGGTCAAGGCCCTTCGTGGCGTGCGCGCATCGCGCTCAACTTGCCCGACCTCCCGCCGGCGCCCGGGTGCGGGCCGCCGCCCGGCCCTGCGTCGCCCGCGCCGCTTCAGCCGTAGGCCGGGTCGTACACCTTGCCGCGCACGAACGCGGCCACGTCGGCCGGCCGCGCGACGCGCGCGAGGCCGCGGTCGAAGATGAGCTCGGCCACGCGGATCGCGACCTCGACGCTCGCCTCGCGGATGTTCGCCATCGGCGGATAGATGAGGTTGACGTCGAGGTCCTGCTGCGTCACCTGCGCGGCCAGGCTCTCGGCCGCCTTCAGGAACATCTCGTCGGTGACGCGGCTCGCCTCGGTGGCGAAGACCGCCATCCCGATCGCCGGGTAGATGTAGACGTTGTTGCCCTGGCCGGGGACGAACAGCCTGCCCTTGTGGTGCAGGGGCGCGAACGGGCTGCCGGACGCGAAGATCGCGCGCCCGCCCGACCACTCGATGGCCTCCTGCGCGGTGCACTCGCTCTTGGAGGTCGGGTTCGAGTACGGGAAGATCACGGGGCGATCGTTGATGCGCGCCATGGCCTCGATGACCTGCCGGCTGAAGCTGTGCGGGATGGTGCTCACGCCGACCAGCACGCTCGGCCGGATGGCCTCGACGATCTCGGCGAGGTCCTTCGCGGGCGCGTGCGGGTGCGCGAACGGGCGCTGGAACTCGCTGAGACCCGTGGTCTCGGCGGTCACCAGGCCGCGGCTGTTGACGAGCCGGCATCGCGCATGGGCATCGGCGTCGGACATCCCCTCGCGCACCATCTGCTGGCAGACGAGGTCGGCGATGCCGACGGCGGCGCTCCCGGCGCCGAAGAAGAGGTACGTGTGGTCGCGCAGGCGCTTGCCCAGGATGCGGTTGGCGCCGAAGAGTCCGGCCACCGCCACGGAGGCCGTGCCCTGGATGTCGTCGTTGAAGCAGCAGACGCGGTCGCGGTAGCGCGCCAGCAGCGGCATCGCGGTGCGGTTGGTGAAGTCCTCGAACTGGATGCAGCAGCGCGGGAAGACCTCCTGCACCGCCTCGACGAACTCGTCGAGGAACGCGTCGTACTCGGCGCCCTCGATGCGGCGCATGTGGAGGCCCGGGTAGAGCGGGTCCTCGAGGAATGCCTCGTTGTTGGTGCCCACGTCGAGCATCACGGGAAGCGTGTGCCTCGGCGGCACGCCGGCGCACGCGGTGTAGAGCGCGAGCTTGCCGATCGGGATGCCCATGCCGCACACGCCGAGGTCGCCGAGGCCGAGGATGCGCTCGCCGTCGGTGACGACGATGAAGCGAACGTCCTTCTCGGGCCAGTTGCGCAGAACGTCCCGGATGCGCCCCTTGCGGCGCGCGCTCACGTACAGCCCCTTCGGCCGGCGCATGATGTGCCCGAAGCGCTGGCACGCCTCGCCGACGGTGGGCGTGTAGACCAGCGGCATGAACTCGGCGGGCGCGCTGGTGAGCAGCTGGTAGTACAGCCTCTCGTTGCGGTCCTGGAGCTCCGAGAGGAAGACGTACTTCTCGAGGTCGGTGGGCTTGTGCGAGAGCTGGATGCGCTGGCGCTCGAGCTGGATCTCGGTGGTCTCGACCTTGTCGGGGAGCAGCCCGACGAGGCCCAGTCGCTCGCGCTCGGCCTCGGTGAACGCCGTGCCCTTGTTCAGGCGGGGGTTGAAGAGCAGGTCGAAGCTGGTGTGTGCGCCGTCCATGGCGCTCCGAAGCATACGGACACCGCCGGTGACGCGTCCCGGGCCGCCGCCGTCACTGGCCCCACACGCCGAGCATGAACCCGAGGTCCTGCCCGTTCACGCGGCCGTCGCCGTCGAAGTCGGGTGCGCACGTTCCGCACTCTCCCCACGCGATGAGGAGCAGTCCGAGGTCCGCGCCGTCCACGCGACCGTCGCCGTTGAGGTCGGCGATCGAGGGCTCGCAGGCGTCGGGGACGAGGTTGCCATTGCGGTCCGTGTCGCTCGACGGGGCGAAGACGAGCGCGGTGGCCGCGGGGGCGTCAACGGGGTACGAACGGAGCGTCCGCTCCATGTTGCCGGTCACGAAGTCGTATCCGTTGACGGTGGACGAGGCGACCGGCGACGTGACCGCGAGGCTGCGGCCGTCGCGCGCGTCAGCGATGGCGTAAGCGGCGTTCGTGAGCCCCGCTCCCTGCACGTCCCACCGTCCGAGCAGCTCGCCGGCGCCGCTCACGCGGTAGACGCCGTTCAGCGCGCTCGCGGCGACGAGGAGCGTGCCGTTGCGGTATGGGTACAGCCCGCGGAGCCCGGGTGCCTGCGAACTCAGGTCGGCGAACTGGGAGCGCGCGCCCGCGGGCCACGTGAACTTGTGGATCACGCCCGCACCGGTCGTCGCGAACGCCTCGTTGGTGCCGTTGGTGAGTCGCCGGAAGACGAGGTCGCGCGCGTCGTCGGCGCTGAAGGCCTCGGCGTACTGCGCTGCGGCCTCGCCGCTCGCCGAGACGAGCACGATCCTGCCCGTGGCGAGCATCGCCGCGATGCGACCGTCCGGGGCCACCGCGACGGACCGGACCTCCGCGTCCTGGGTCGGGCCCCACGGGACCGCCGGCCCGCCGTTCACCCGGTCGATCGACCACACCCGGTTCCCCGAGGCGGCGAAGAGGCGGCCGTCGGTGCCGATCGCGAGGTCGTTGATCGGGGAATCGCCGACCGCCACGGTGCGGAGCAGCACGCCCGAGCGTGCGTCCAGCTCGCGAAGCAGCGCGTCGTCGGCGCTCCCCACCCAGCGCGATCGCGAGCCGCGGATCGCGTCGCGGTCGGGCGTCCCGTCGCCGTCGCAGTCCTCGCACGCGTCGATCCGAGCGTCCCGGTTCCGGTCGAGCGACATGTCCGCGTTGATCTGGGCCGAGTCCGCGATGCCGTCGCTGTCGCAATCGACCTCGCAGGAGGCGGGGATGCCGTTGCCGTCGGCGTCGACCGCGGGGTCCGCGCGCACGTCCGCCGAGTCGGGAATGCCGTTGCCGTCGCAGTCCGGTTCGCACGCGTCGGGGCGCCCGTCGCCGTCCACGTCCGTGGAGGCCCCGGCGGCGATCTGCACCGGGTCGGGCACGCCGTTGCCGTCGCAATCCTGGCACGCGTCGAGGAGTCCGTCCGAATTCAGGTCGAGGGCCGGGTCGGTCGCGATCTCGTCCGCGTCCGGCACGCCGTCGTCGTCGCAGTCCGCGGAAAGGCATGCCGCTCCGAGCATGAACGCCTCGATGGGCATCACCGTGCCGCGGTGGAAGCGGAGGTCGATGTTGGCGCTCGCGCCGGACAGCAGGTGGCAGTAGCTCATGATCGTGCCGCGCTGGAGCGACCCGCTCGCGCACGCGTCGATCCCGTAGTCGTGGGTGTGGCGCGAGCCGAGGTTGTGGCCGAGCTCGTGGGCGACCACGTTCACGTCCCAGTTGCCCGG
>CAMDUT010000011.1 GCA_945877905.1 Phycisphaera mikurensis NBRC 102666
ATCGCGCGCGCGGACGGCGCGCCCGCGCCGGCGCCGGCCGCCGAGCCCGCGCCCGCCGCGGCCGAGCTCGCGCATCCCTCGACGCACCTCGAGGACGCGAAGATGCCGCCGAACACGCACCTGTTCTTCGCCATCTACTACGCGATGACCGGGCTGCACGTCATCCACGTGCTCGCGGGCATGGGCATCCTCGCCTGGCTCACCTGGCGCGCAGTGCGAGGGGACTTCTCGAGCAAGAACTTCACGGCGGTCGACACCGGCGGCCTGTACTGGCACATCGTCGACCTCATCTGGATCTTCCTCTTCCCGCTCTTCTACCTCATCCACTGAGGAAGGGCCGCGCCCCGCGCGGCACGAGACCATGGCACACCACGCAGCCGAACACGCGCACTCCCACGAGCCCCACCCCGAGGTGGGCCACGTCGTCCCGGTCCGCTACCTCGTGGGCGCGGGCCTCGCGCTCCTCGTCCTCACGATCGTCACGGTGGCCGTCCGGTACGTCGACCTCGGCGAGGCGAACATGCCGGTCGCGATCGGGATCGCGCTCGTCAAGGCCACCATCGTGGCGCTCATCTTCATGCACCTGCGCTGGGACCGGCCGTTCAACCTGCTGGTGCTCGTGGGCAGCATCCTCTTCGTGCTCCTCCTGATCGCGTTCGCCTCGATGGACGTGAGCCAGTACGAATCGACGCTCTTCGACGGCAACGCGCCGGACGCGCAGGCCACGCTCGACGCGAACGCCCCCGGCGCCCCCGTCGCGCAGGTGAAGCCGACGCAGGGCGGGGCGGCCAACTGAGCCCGCGGGGCGCGCCCCCGTGTCCGTCAAGACGCTCACCCACGTTGATCCGTTCGACTCCGCGCCCGACCGCGCCGGGGCGGCGGTGTTCGGCATGTGGGTGTTCATCGCGGTCGTCGCGATGATCTTCATGGCCACGGTGCTCGGGTACCTGGTGGTCCGCTTCGACCGCCCGCCCGGCACGGAGTGGATGCCGGAGGGCACCCCGGGCCTGCCGCACGCGCTGGCGCTCTCGACGGCGCTCCTCCTCGTCTCGAGCTGGACCATGCAGGGCGCGGTCCGCGCCGCCCGCGAAGGGCGCCCGCGCGGCATCACCTCCGGGCTCGCGGCGACGCTCGGGCTGGCGGTGGCGTTCCTGGCGATCCAGGCCCTCGCCTGGGCCGAGCTCTGGCGCCGGCAGGCCACCCTCGACAGCGGGCTCTATGCGTGGACCTTCTACGTCCTGACCGGGCTGCACGCGCTGCACGTGCTCGGTGGCCTTCCCCCGATGGCGGTCGCCCTGCGTCGCGCGCTGAGGGGCCGCTACACCCCTGCCGACCATGCCGGGCTCGTGCTGTGCGCCATGTACTGGCACGCGCTCGACGTCATCTGGGTGGTGCTGTACGCGACGCTGCTCGCGTTCTCGAGCTGAGCGCGCCGCGCCTCACTCGCGGTCGCGCCACGCGAACCACAGCTGCGGCACGACCATGGCGGGTCCGCCGTCGCGCGCCCGCACCAGCGCGGCCAGCGGCGCGCGCTGCACCGTGACGTCGAACGTGCGGCCGCCGACGGTCACCTCGGTGCGCTCGCCGTCGCCTGCCTTCGCGGCGAGCTCGGCCAGCGAGAAGGTGGCGCGCTCGCCGGGTTCGCGCACCTCGACCACCGCGGCCTTGCGGGTGCGGGGCGCCCCGGCGCGGGCGGACTCCACGGCGGCGTCCGCGGACTGCGGCTCCGGCGAGGGGGGCATCAGCCCGGCCACCGGGAAGTCCACGCGCGGCGTGAGGCAGTAGCGCGCGTAGCTGAGCTCCTTGTAGCGCTTCGACTGCGACGGATCGCCCAGGATCACCGTGGTGTCGGGCCACGCCGCCGACCACATGCGCCACGAGCAGACGTTGGCGTCGGGGAGCGCCTCCAGCCGGAGGCCCTGCGCGGCCGCGGGTCCCGCGATCGCCCGCATGGGCAGCTGCGCCCAGAGCGACGGTTCGTGCGCGTTCGCCCCGGCGGCGCCGTCCGCGCCCGGCGCGGCGGCGGCGCGGTCGTAGATCACGAGGTTGCTGTCGAGGAGCAGCCCGCTCACGCCGAACACGCGCTCGGTGCCGCCGACGCGGCGGTCGAACACCACGAGGCTGTCCGTGAGCGGCGAGAACGTGACCGCGACCGGCACGCCCCCGAGCACGTCGTTGATCACCTCGTGCGCGTTGAGCATGGCCAGCGGGTACGCGCGGGCCTCGCCGTTGACGACGACGCCGGCCACGCGGTCGTTGCTGACCACGAGCTTGCCGCGGTGCTCCTGGTTCCAGCGCAGCACCTCGGACCCGCGGATCGTCGCGGGCATGTCCAGCGGCACCAGGAAGTCGCGCGGGTTCCCGGTCCCCACGAGCGTCTCGCGCGGCACGGCGAGCGGCTCGAGCCGGAACCCGTACGAGGCGGGGTCGCTGCCGCCCCCCACGGGTCGCTCGCCTACGAAGATGCCCGAGACGGCCCATGCGAGGAACGCGCCGAGCACCAGCGCGAACGCGACGATGATCCACCCCCCGCCGCGCAGCGTCAGCGTGGGGAATCCGTCGGGGTGCCGGCTCACGGCAGCTCCTCCGGGTGCGGCGCGGGAGCGGCGGGCACCTCGATCACGGTGGTGCCCGGTGCGGGGCGCGAAGTCGGCACGATGCTCCCGCGGTCGAGCACCATTGCGCCGAGCACCACGGGCAGGTAGCCGAGGCTCGCGAGGAAGAGCGACCGCGCGGCGAGGTCCGTGCGGGCCCGCAGGAACACGGCGGACCTCGCCGACATCCAGATGCCCGCGACGGTGGCGATGCTCGCGTAGGCGATGCCCGCCACGCCCGTGAGGGTCGGCAGCAGCCCCACCGGCACCAGGAGGAGCGACGTCAGCACGCACGACTGCGCGGTGGCGATGCCGGACGGGTCGCGCGAGGGAAGCATCGCGAAGCCGCCGGCCGCGTAGTCATGCCGGTACATCCACGCGAGCGCCAGGAAGTGCGGCAGCTGCCATGCGAAGAGCAGCGCGAAGAGCGACACCGCGCCCGGCCCGAGCTCGCCGCAGGCGGCCGTCCACCCGATGATCGGCGGGATGGCGCCCGTCACGGCGCCCACGAGCGTGTTGAGCGTCGTGCGCGGCTTCAGCGGCGTGTAGACCAGCACGTACAGCAGGATGTTCCCCGCGGCGAACGCCGAGGCCAGCATCGTGGTGCCGAGCGCGAGCACCGTGCATCCGGCGTACCCCGCCACCACGCCCGCCGCGAACACGGTGACCGGCCGTGCGTGGCCCGCGGGCAGCGGCCGGCCGGCCGTGCGGCGCATGAGCGCGTCGCGGCGCACCTCGGCGAGCTGGTTGAGCATCGCCGCGCTCACGGCCGCGAGCCCCGTGCCGAGGCACGTCCACGCCAGGCGGGCCCAGTCGATCTCCGCGGCGGGCGCCACCACGAAGCCGGCGGCCGTGGTGAGGAGCACCAGCGCGCTGAGGCGGGCCTTTGCCAGCCGGCTCCACACCGCGGCCGCGCCGGGGGCGTCGGCGCGGTCGTCCGTCACGGCGCTTGCGGCGGTCTTCTCCATTCGGCGCGGGCCCCGTCAGGGCAGGCTGAATAGCATAGGAACCCCGCCCGAGGAGCCACCATGACGATCATCGCCACCCTCCAGGATGCGTCCGCCGCCGCCCCGAAGCCCCTCGGCATCGGTGCCGTGGTGCTGCTCTTCGTGGTCGGGTCGCTGTTCGTCGTGGGGTGGTCGCGATGGGTGCGCCCGATGAACCTGGCCATCGGCTTCGCGGTGACGGTGGCGATGTGGACCCTGAGCTACGTCGCCATGCTCCAGCCCGGGCTGGTGGCGGGCGAGCTCCTGTTCGCCGGCGCGCTGGCCTGCGTCTTCGCCGGCGGCTGGGTCGCGGGCCGCCGGGCCCCGGCCGACGCCGGCGGCATGTCGGTCGGGCTCGTGTCGGCGACCATCAACCTCATGGTGATCGGCGCCTTCCTGCGCGACGAGCAGGGCGGGACGCACCTGCGTCCCGTGCTGTACGTGGTCGGGCTCTACGCGGGCAGTGCGCTGCTCGGCCTGCTCGGCGACCGGCTCGGCCGCAGAGGCTCCCCCGGCCGGCCGCTGCCCGCCGCGGCCACGCTGCTCGGGGCCGTGGCGACGGCGAACATCCTGGTGATGATCGTGCTCGGAGGGCTCGTCACGAGCTACGAGGCCGGGCTCGCCGTGCCGGACTGGCCGAACAGCTTCGGGCACAACATGCTGCTCTATCCGGTGAGCGAGATGAGGGGCGGCATCTTCTACGAGCACGCGCACCGCCTGTTCGGGATGCTCGTCGGCGCGACGACGCTGGCCTACGCGACCGTCGCGTTCCGTTCGGGCGTGCCGCGGGCGGCGTGGGGTCTCGTGGCGGCGCTGGTCGCGATGGTCGTGCTGCAAGGCGTCCTCGGCGGCCTCCGGGTCACGGGCAACGTGACCGCGAGCATGGAGGCGGCGGACCTCAGCCCCAGCACCGGCATGGCGATCGTCCACGGCATGCTCGGGCAGTGCGTCTTCGCGGTCGCGATGCTGTCGGCCTTCGCGTGCTCGGGCGCGCTCGAGGAAGTGCGCGGATCGGCCACGGGCTCGCGCTGGATGCGGTGGCTGCCGGCCGCTGCGCTCGCCGCGCTCGCGATGCAGCTGTTCCTCGGCGCGTCCATGCGCCACCTGCAGTCGACCCCCACCGCCGACGTCGGAGCCAAGCTGCCGGCATGGGCGCTCCACGGGCACGTCACGATGGCGCTCATCGCGTTCGTCCTCGTGTTCATGGCGGGGCGCCGAAGCGCGAAGTCCGTCGATGCGCGCCCGATCAAGGCGCTCGGCAAGGGGATCTCCCACGCCGTGGGGCTCCAGCTCGTCCTCGGCATCGCGGCGCTGGTCGCGGTGCTGGTGCGCCGCGGCATCGACGTGCCGTGGTGGGAGGCGATCTCGACCACGTCCCACCAGGCGCTCGGCGCGCTGCTCCTGGCGATGACGGCGTCGCTCGCGGTGCTCGCCTACCGCGCGACGCTGACGGGCTTCAGGGCCTCCTCGAGCGCGAGCAACGCGTAGATCGAGGCCATCTCGGGCTCGCCCTCCATCCACCGGTCGACGGGGTTCTTCCAGCTGCCGTCCGGGCGTTGCTCGGACAGGAGCGCATCGACCAGGTCGTCGCGCCAGTTGCGCGCGGCGGGCGACTCCACCGTGATGGCGTTCATGGCCACCAGCGCGCGTGCCGCGGTGTGGACGTAGTAGTAGCGGCCCTGGAGGCCGAGGCCCGGGTTCTCGGCGAAGCCGTAGTGCATGCGGATCCACGACCACGCCGCCTGCACCCGCGGGTCCTCCGCGGTGAGCCCGGCGAAGAGCATGCTCTTGAGCCCCGCGTAGGTCATGCTGCCGTAGCTGCGCAGGCTGCGCGTTCCCTGCGGCAGGTTCTCGCCCTGCCTCCCCTCGCCGGCCGCCTCGCTCGCGAAGCTCTCGCCGCCGTTCGCCGGCGTGTAGACGAATCCCCCGTCCTTGCCGCCGGCCTTCGCCCAAGGCGCGTCGTTCCCGGCGACGTTCTGCGTCCGCGCGACGAAGGCCAGCGCCCGCTGCACCGCGGGATCGGAGGTCGACACGCCCGCCTCGTGGAGCGCGTCGAGCACCAGCTGCGTGTTGGAGAGGTCGGGCCGGCCGCGGTTGCCGTACCCGTACCCGCCGAACCAGTCCGAGTCGGTGCCGCGCCCGTTCGCCTCCGTCCACTGTGCCCGTTCGATCCACGCGCGCACGCGCGACATCGGCTCGGCGAGCGCGTCGTCCTGCTGCGCCGCGAGGGCCATGAGGAGCGCGCTCGCGACGTACGTGCCGATGCCAGCCGACGGATCGGGCTCGAACCCCGCCGCCAAGGCCGTGCGCCCCGCGACGAACTGCATCGCGCGCGCGGCGGTCCGGTCGCCGCGCGCAAGCAGCCCCGCCTGCGCGAAGGCCTTGATGCCGAGCGCCGTGACCGCGCAGGGCACCGCGTGCGAGGCCTTCTTCTGGTCGGTGGCCTTCGTGGCCGAGCCCTCGAGCCACCCGCCGTCCGGGCCCTGCGCCGAGCGCAGGTACGCAAGCCCGCGGTCGATCGCCGCCCGGGCCCGCGCGAACCGCTCGGGATCCATCGGCACCTGCGACGGCGCGTCCGCGATGCGCATCACGACGGGAAGCGGCTGGATGGGCGCGGGCGCGGCGGCCCCCGCACCGGCGGGCGGCACGGGTACGGCGGCCGCGGGCGGGCCTGCCTCGATCTTCCCGTACACGATGAAGTCGGACTCGCGCGGCATGCTCGCGGCCGGCTGCCCCGGCGCGACCGGCTGCCTGGGGTCGGGCCCGACCCCCGCGAACCGCAGCGACCCGATCACCACCCCCGCCGCATCGGGCCTCGCCGTGACCGCGTACCGGACGAGCACCTCGTCGGTCGAACCCGCCTTCTGCTCGAGGAACCGGGCCTCGATGCGCGGGTCGAGGCTGGTGACGCGGTCGACGCGCACGCCCGTGGCGCGCTTGATGGCGATGGCGTACTCGCGCGTCTCGCCCGGGCGCAGCACGCCGAGGTTCTCGCGGAACCCGTCGAACGAGAACGCGGGGCTGATCTTCGTGCACTCATGGCGCACGCGCAGGTCGATGAGGCGCGCATCGGCGCGGTCCGTCTCGATGACGAGGTACTTCGGCACGCGGTCGCAGGGGAGCGCCGAGAAGTCGTAGCGCACCGCGCAGCTCTCGGCGGGCACGGCCGCGCGCGCGGCATCGACGAACACGGGCGGCTCGCCGTTCACGCTGAGCACGCGGAAGGGCCTGCCGTCGAGGCTCTCGGCGGTCACCTCGCCGCGGACGTTCGCCTTGATGTCGTACGCGTTGATGAACGGGTCGCGGCGCGGCTTCCCGTCCGGCCCGGGGTTCAGCTGCCACGCGTGCACCGGGTACGCCACCGTCGCCTTCAGCGAGAGCTCGACGATGCCCGGAACCCCCTCGAACTGCAGCACGACGACCGCGGTCTTCTCGCCTGTCGCGCCGCTGGTCTTCATGGAGAGCGGCACCTTCAGCGTCCCGTTCGCCGGGACCACCTTGCCCACCGCGTCGACCGACGTGCAGGTGCAGCTCGGGGCGGCCCGGACGCAGCGGACGTCCTGCGCCAGCGTGTTGCGCAGCGTGGCCTCCCAACGAACCTCGGCATGCGGCTGCACGAACCCCGCGTCGAAGCCCGCGGGCTCCGCCTTGACGGGGCAGAGGGCCATCTGCTCGGCGACGCGTCGCGCGCGCTCCGCGACCTCCTGGGCCTGCGGTGCCGCGGACGCCGAAGGGGAGGCCGCCTGCGCGGCGAAGGCCGCCAGCGCCGCGAGGATGGGCAGGATGCGAGCGGGCGCGGACCGTCGTGGGGTGCTGGGTGCCATGCGTTGAGCTCCGAGGCATCCATGGTAGGTGTGGCGGGTCCTACACTCGTCGCCCATGCGAGCCATCGAAGTCACGCGCCAGGGAACGCCCGTCGCACCGAACGTCCGCTTCACCGACGCGCGGAGCGAGCCCGAGCCCGGCCCGGGCGAGCTGCGCGTGCGCACCGAGGCGAGCGCGCTCAACCACCTCGACCTGTGGGTGGGGCGCGGGTTGCCGGGGATCGACGTGCGGTGGCCGACGGTCGGTGGCTCGGACGGCGCCGGCATCGTCGATCGCGTGGGCGACGGGGTGGATGCCTCGTGGGTCGGCCAGCGCGTGGCGCTCAACGCGGCGGTGGTCCGTCCCGAGCGCCCCGTGCCCGGCCGCGCGCCTGCCGGCGAGGACCTGTGGATGATCGGCGAGCACGGGCCCGGCACGCACGCCGCGCTCTTCGTCGCGCCCGCGGCGAACGTGGTCGCGATCGGCGACGCCGACCCGGTGCAGGCCGCCGCCTTCGCGCTGACCCACCTCACCGCGTGGCGCATGCTGGTCACGCGCGCGCGGCTCCAGGCCGGCATGACGGTGCTCATCCCGGGGATCGGCGGCGGCGTGGCGCTCGCCGCGCTCGGCATCGCGCGCCACTTCGGATGCACCACGGTGGTCACCAGCCGCCACGCCGCGAAGCTCGATCGCGCGAAGGCGCTCGGTGCCGACCACGCGGTGCTCGACACGGGCAAGGACTGGTCCCGCGACGTGCGTGCGGCCACGGGTGGCCGCGGGGTCGACGTGGTCGCGGAGAGCGTCGGCAAGGCCGTGCACCTCGCGTGCATCAAGTCGATGGCGCGCGGCGGCGTGCTCGTGACGTGCGGATGCACCACCGGTGCCGACGCGACCACCGACCTCGCGCGCATCTTCTGGAACCAGCTCTCCGTGGTGGGCTCGACGATGGGTTCGATGGACGAGTTCCGCTCGGTGATGGCGCTGTTCCGCTCGGGCGCCCTGCGCCCCGTCGTCGACCATGTCTTCGCGCCGGAATCGGCCGGCGAGGCCTACGCGCGGCTCGAGGCGGGCGACCAATTCGGCAAGATCGTGTTCCGGTGGTGAATTCCGGCCAATAACGCCTCGATTTCGTTGAATCCGGTTGCACGCGTTGGTCTAATCCCGTGATGACCGAAGCCGCCATCCGGCCCATCGTTCCCGTTGCGTCGCACGAACAGCCCGAGGGCGGCACGGCCGTCCTGCCCGAGGCACCGCCGCCGCAGCGCAAGCCGATGCCCGGCTGGGCCGTGCTCCTGCACAACGACGACGTGAACGATTTCGCGTTCGTCGCCCGCTCCGTGATCGAGTTCGCGCGGCTTCCGCACGCGGACGCGGTGGCGCGCACCATCGAGGCGCATGAGTCGGGCGTCGCGCTGCTGGTGGTCACGCACCGCGAGCGCGCCGAGCTGATCGAGGAGCAGTTCCGCACGCGCGGGCTCACGGTCACGATCGAGCCGGCGCGCTGACGCGCATCCACGCCTGCCCCGGGCCGGGAACGTGCCGCGGGCGGCACGGGCGTATCATTTGGGCCCCATGAAGCGCGCCCTCGTCATCAGCCTGTCCGTCGCGGCCGGCCTCGGCGTCGTCGGCCTCTTCGTCGGCAAGGACGCGTGGAACTGGGCGATGGCGTCCGAGGAAGGCGTCGCCGTCAAGATGGAGCCCGTCGCGCAGCAGGTGCTCGTGGAGACCGTGTCCGCGCCGGGCATCATCGAGCCCGTCCGCAAGGTCGACATCTCGGCCGAGGTCAGCGCCCGCATCATGGAGCTCCCGAAGCGGGCCGGCGAGCGCGTGAAGGCCGGCGAGCTCATCATGCGGCTCGACGACCGCGACCTGAAGGCGGCCCTCCAGAGCGCCGAGGCGCGCCGCGACGGCGAGCGCTACCGACTCGAGGCCGAGCGGTCGCGCATCGTGGGCACGCAGAACAACCTCGACAACCTGCGCATCACCGCGCAGCGCCAGGAGGCGCTCTTCCGCACGGGGGACATCAGCCGGCAGGCCCTCGACGACGCGATCGCGCGAGCGCGGGATGCCGAGGCGAACTACCAGGCCCAGAAGAACACGATCGTCCAGCTCGAGAAGGCGCTCGCCGCGGCGGAGGCGCAGATCGAGCAGCAGCGCGAGGCGCTCCGCCGCACGGTGGTGCTCGCCGCGATCGACGGCATCATCACGGAGCTGAACGCCGAGGTCGGCGAGCTGGTCGTCGTGGGCACCATGAACATGCCCGGCACGAAGATCCTCACGGTGGCCGACCTGGGCATGATGAAGCTCACGGCGAAGGTGAGCGAGGCGGACATCCCGCGCGTCGCCGAGGGCCAGCCGGCCGACGTCCGCGTCAACGGCTACAAGAACCGCGTGTTCAAGGGCACCGTCGACGAGGTGGCGCTGAGCCGGACGGTCGAGAAGGACGGCACCGGCTACTTCAAGACGGCGCTCGTCCTGGACCTCGGCGGCGAGCAGATCTTCAGCGGCCTGGGCGGCAACGCCGACATCCAGATTGCGCGCCACGCGGGGCTCGCGCTGCCGAGCCAGGCGATCGTGGAGCGCAAGGTCGAGGACCTCCCCGAGTCGGTTCGCAAGAGCCCGCTCATCGCCGCGGGGATCCCGAACGCGAGCATCGTGTACCGCGTGGTCGACGGCAAGGCCGTCGCGACCCCGGTCATCACCGGCGCCTCGAACCTCACCGACACGGTGATCGTCGACGGCCTGAAGGAAGGCGAGATGGTCGTCACCGGCCCGTACAAGTCGCTCGAGACCCTGAAGGACGGCGACGCCGTCCGCAAGGACGAGGGTGGCGGCTCGGGCTGGGGCGGAGGGTGGGGCAGCGGCGGAGGCGGCGGGCGCGGCGGAGGCGGCGGGCGCGGCGGCATGCGCATGCGCTTCTGACGGGAGCTCGCCGGCCAGGGCATCGATGGAAGATCCGATCATCCAACTCCGATCGATCACCAAGGTTTACCGCGTCGGCGTGGAGACCATCCATGCGCTGCGCGGCGTCGACCTCGACATCGGCCGCAACGAGATGGTGGCGATCATGGGCAGCTCGGGCTCGGGCAAGAGCACGCTGATGAACACGCTCGGGTGCCTCGACCGCCCGAGCTCGGGCGAGTACGTCCTCGGCGGGAAGCTGGTCAGCGCCATGAAGGCCGACGAGCTGGCGCTCGTGCGCAACGAGGAGATCGGCTTCGTGTTCCAGAGCTTCGAGCTGCTTCCGCGCCAGACGGCGCTCGAGAACGTCGAGCTGCCGCTCCTCTACTCCTCGACCGGCGGCTCGGCGTCGGCGCGCCGACGGCGCGCGCTCGAGGCGCTGCAGCGCGTCGGGCTGGGCAAGCGCGTCGACCACCGCCCGAACCAGCTCTCGGGCGGCCAGAAGCAGCGCGTCGCGATCGCGCGCGCCATCCTGAACAACCCGCGCATCCTGATGGCCGACGAGCCCACGGGAAACCTCGACTCCGCGACCACCACCGAGATCCTCGCGCTGTTCACGGCGCTGAACCACGGCGGGCAGACCATCATCATCGTCACGCACGAGAACGACGTGGCGGCGCACTGCCGGCGCGTGGTGCGCCTGCGCGACGGCCGCATCCTGAGCGACCTGCCCGCCGAGGAGGATGCCGAGGTGTCGCCATACGTGGCCGGCGCGCGCGAGACCCAGCGGGCGCAGCTCGAGGCGCAGGGGGCGGCGGCGTGAAGTTCTCCGGCTTCTTCTTCCTGAAGTCGGTGTCGATGGCCCTCAGCCAGATCTGGGCCAACAAGGCCCGGTCGTTCCTGACGGCGCTCGGCATCATCGTCGGCGTGGCCAGCGTGACCGCGGTGATCGCGGCGCTCACGGGCCTGAAGGCGAAGGTGCTCTCGGAGTTCGAGAGCGTCGGCGCCGCGCGGCTCTACGTGTTCCCGAACCGGCCGGACAACGCGCCGCGCACGAAGTTCCCGTGGGAGAAGTGCCGCCTGAACGTCAACGAGGCGCGCGCCATCATGGAGCAGTGCCCGTCCGTGAAGGGCATCTCGCCGATCGTCGACGTGCCGATGAGCGTCGAGAGCGACTCCGAGCTCATCGAGGGAATGTCGGTCAGCGGCATCTGGCCCGCGTGGCACGATGCCGTCGGCCGGAAGGTCCTGCGCGGGCGCCCGTTCGGCGCCATCGACGTCGAGACCGCACGCCAGGTGGCGCTGGTGAACCAGGCGGCGGTCGACGAGCTGAAGCTCGACCGCGACGGGAGCGGCGGCGTCGGCGAGTACGTGCTCCTCGGCGGGCGCCGCTTCCTGGTCGTGGGCGTGGTCGAGACTCTGCAGGCGCGCATGTTCGGCATGAACTCGAGCCAGGCGGAGATCTTCGTGCCGTTCAGCGTGGCCGAGAAGGTGCTCTCGGGCTGGTACTTCATGCAGTTCGTCGCGATCGCCCGGAGCCCCGAGTTCGCCGAGGAGGCGCAGGCCGAGATCGAGTACGTGATGCGGCGCACGCGCGGCCTGCAGCCCGGCGACCCCGACACCTTCCGCGTGGCCGCCATCGACCAGTACATCAACCAGTTCAAGAGCATGGCCGCGGGCGTCACCGCGATCGCCGGCGGCATCGTGGGGATCTCGCTGCTCGTGGGCGGCATCGGCATCATGAACATCATGCTGGTGTCCGTGAGCGAGCGCACGCGCGAGATCGGGCTGCGCAAGGCCGTCGGCGCCACCAGCACGGCCATCCTGCTGCAGTTCCTCCTCGAGGCCGTGACGCTCACCGTGCTCGGGGGCATGGCGGGCCTCGTCATCGGCAAGGCCATGGCCATCGGCCTGACGTTCATCCCCGGCGCGAACCTCGAGAAGGCCGATGTCCCGGTCTGGGCCATCGCGGTGTCGCTCGTCTTCAGCGCGGGCGTCGGCGTGGCGTTCGGCATGTTCCCCGCGATCAAGGCATCGCGGCTCGATCCCATCGAGGCGTTGAGGCACGAATGAGCGGTCGCGTTCACCATCCAACGGCGCGGAGGGCTCCGCGGGCCGCGGCGCTCGCGCTCGCGGCGCTTGCCCTCGCGGCGGGCCAGGCGGGCTGCCAGGGCGACCTGTTCCGCGACCAGATGACGCCGTACACGGTGCCCGAGGCGACGCTGCGTGCGCTCGATCCCGTCGACCTCTCGGCCGTCGAGTACGGGCCGCCCGTCCCCGCCGAGGAGGCGATCGCCGGCGCGACCGCGGGCGGATTCCGATCCACGAAGTACGACAAGACGCGGCAGCTCTCGATCGCCGAGGTGCGCGCGCTCACGCTGTCGAACAACCTCGACCTGCGCGTGCAGCTCGTGGCGCCGGACATCGCCAAGACCAGCATCACGCAGGAGGAGGCCAAGTTCGACAGCCTCTTCTTCGCCGACTTCCGCCGCAACGGCAACAACCTGCTGACCCAGCTCCAGAACAACGAGGGCCTGTTCGACGACCAGGTCCAGGTCGGGCTCAACGTGCCGCTGGCCACCGGCGGAACGTTCTCGTTCCAGCCGCAGTACACCGACTCGGCGTCGGCCTCTTCGCTCGTGACCGACCCCGACCAAGGCAGCCTCTTCTTCTCGATCAGCCAGCCGCTCCTGCGCAACGCCGGCGTCGAGGTGAACACCGCGTCTATCCGGGTCGCGAAGCTGCAGGGCCAGATCACCGACTCGCGCACCAAGCTTGAGGCGCTGCGGATCCTTGCGACCGCCGACCGCGCGTACTGGAACCACTACCGCGCGTGGCGCGAGCTCGAGGTGCGCCAGCAGCAGTACGACCTCGCGCTCCTGCAGCTCGGCCGCGCCAAGGCGCGCGTGGCCGCGGGCGACGCGCCCGAGGTCGAGGTCATGCGCGCGGAGAGCGGTGTCGGCACCACGCTCGAGAACGTGATCCTCGCCGACGCCTCGGTGCGGACGCGCCAGCGCGACCTCAAGCGCCTCATCAACGACCCGTCGATGCCGATGTCCGACGGCACCGCCGTCGTGCCCGCGACGCAGCCGAACCCGGTCGGGCTGCAGCTCGACGCGCACGCGCTGGCCGACGCGGCCATCCGCGACCGCATGGAGATGCTCGAGCTCGAGCTGCAGTTGGCGGTCGACGCCACCAACGTCGAGCTGACGCGCAACGCGGCGCTGCCGCTGTTCACGTTCGACTACACGTACCAGATGCAGGGGCAGGGCAACGGCTTCTCCGACGCCTTCTCGAACATCGGCAACGACGACCAGTTCCAGGTGGGCGCGCGCGCCGAGATCCCGATCAGCAACGAGGTCCGGCTGAGCCAGGCGCGTCGCGCGGTGCTGCAGCGCGTGCAGCGCCTCGCGTCCCGAGACGCACGGTCCCTGGCCATCCGCCAGGAGGTGCTGAACGCGGTCGACAACCTCGACACGGCGTGGCAGCGGATCCTGGCCGCGCGGCTCGCGACCGTGTTCGCGGCACGTGCCTACGAGGCCGAGCGGCGCCAGTTCGAGGTGGGCCTGCGCACGAGCATCGACGTCGTGATCGCGGCCAACACGCTGGGGGACGCGCAGTCGCGCGAGGTGAACGCCCTGGCCGCCTATGAGATCGCGCTCGTCGACGCGGCGTTCGCCACGGGGACGCTCTTCGGCGGCTCGCGCATCCGCTGGGACCAGCTTGACGCCCGCAACCCGTCGTCGGAGCCGGTCACCGGCAACGACGGGGCGATGGGCCCGCAGGTGCAGTGAGCGCCGGGGCGCGCGCGGGCGCGCTCATGCCGTGCCGCGCGCGAGCCTGCGCTCGGCGGCACAGACCATCTCGCGCACCGCGGGCTCGAGCGTCAGGTCCGCCGTCACGCTTCGGAACGCGGTGAGAAGGGCGGCGTCGTCGTGGTTCGTGATGCGGGCGCCGTGGAAGAGCCACGCGGCCGCGGCGCAGGCGATCGCGAGCCGGCTGCCGACGGCGCGCTCCTCGGCGGTCTCGCCGTCCGAGCGCAGGCCCGCATAGAGGATGCGCGCGCGCTGCAGGCGCGTGAGCGGGACGGAGGCGTCCGTGAGGAGGCCGGCCGCGGTGGCGCGATGCGGGTCCACCTCGTAGGCGATCCAGTCGCCCGCGGCGGCGGCGGGGTGCTCGATCGAGCGCAGCACCCACGCGAGCGTGTCGCGGAGCGCGCCCTCGGCGGGCGTGGGGGCGTCGTCGGGTCGTGCGTCGGCGGTCATGGGGAACGTCCTTCCAGGAGCATGAGCAGTTCGCGGATCTCGCTGCGCGCACCGTCGCCCGATCGCGCGCCGATGCGGCGGACGAGGTGCGCGGCGAAGGCGCGGCGCATGGTGACGATGGTGTTGGAGACCTGCGTCGGCACGCGCAGGCCCCAGCGCTCGACGAGCGCCTCGTACGGGGGCGGCTCGGCGCCCTCGAGCATCGGGCGGAGCACGCGGCGGTCGAAGATGTCCCACGCGGCCTCGCGCCCCGACGCAAGGCACTCGGCCTGGAGGTCGGCCGCCGCGTCCCGGACGAGCGCGGCCACCCATGCGCGGTTGAACGCGGCCTCGGGTGCGGGCGTCGAGCGGTCGACGAGCCCGTCGTCGTGCGCATCGCCGGGCGCGGCCACGAACCGCCCGTCGCCCGGGTGACGCCGGGCGGCGTGGTCGTGGCGGTAGGCGTCGGCGAGGTAGTTGCGGACCGCGCTCAGCAACAGCGTCCGGAACTGCCCGCGGCGCTCGTCCAGCTTGGCGAGCAGGCCGCGTCCGAGCAGCACGTCGGCGATGAAGCCCTGCGTGAGGTCACGTGCTTGTTCATCGGGGCGCCCCGCCTTGCGGATGTAGGCGTAGATGGCGCCCCAGCATGCGACGGCGGCCTCGCGGTCGGACGCCGGCACCCCGACGAACGCCGCGTCGTTCGCGGCGTCCGGTCGGGAGGGCGGGTCATGCGAGGCGGCCATGGGCATCCTTCATGGAGTACGGAAGGAAACGCCCTGCCTTGGGCCGAGGTTCCCGAATCCCCCGTGGAGGGGAGGAAAGCGGCGGGGCCGCGCGGGAGGTGGCGGATCATTGTGAATGGAGCCGAGGGGAGTCGAACCCCTGTGCCGAAACAGTCCGCACGGAGCCTCTACGCGCGTGTCTGCGGATTGATTGTCGTCCGGGCGTATCCCCGCAGCGGGGCGCTCCGTTCCGAGACATGCGTCATCTCGACCCGCCGAGGCATGTCAGCCCATTGGGTCCAGCCTGATGTTTGACAGCGGCCCCCTTAGTCAGGCGTGGGGAGACTCGCTGCGCGGCCTAATTAGGCTGCGAGAGCGTACTGCGTGTTGGCAGTTGTGATTGTGCATGCTTTTTACGTGGCCATCATGCTCCACGGCGCGCCACTCCGGGCGTTGCCTGTCCGGTCGATGCCGGTACGGCCCCAGTTGTCAAAGAGCGAACTCGAACACCGTAAGTGTACGAGGCGAAATCAATGCCGGGATGTCTTTTCCCAATTTCCGTCGAGACCCCGTGCGGCTCGGCGGGCGGTCATCCGCGGAACATGGGAAAAGATATCCCGGCTCATTTTCGGGGCCACGCCTCCGGGTGCGTCAGCGCCGCACGCCCCGCGGGAATCACGCTCCGTTCGCGGGTGGCGCAGTATTCCGGCCCGCCCATCCGCCCGACTGCCGCGAGCGCCCCCTGGTCGACGTGCATCCGCTCGCCCACCAGCGCGTCGTCCACGTGCGCCCGCACCACTTCCCCGATGAGCAGGTTGCCGCCGCCCACGCGCCCGGGCGCGAGCCGGACCACCTGCAGCGTCCGGCACTCGAAGCTCACCGGGCTCTCCGCGAGCCGCGGCGCGCGCACCGCGCTTCCCCGCACCGGCGTCAGTCCCGCCAGCTCGAACTCGCTCTCGCCGTGCGCGAGCGGCTCCGCGCACGCGACCACGCGCAGGATGTTCGACTCGGTGGCCACGCTCACCGTGAACTCGCCCGTCCCGCCCTCGGCCGCGGGCTTCGCGTTGCGGAGCGTGTCCTTCTCGCCCGTGCCGCCGGGCGGGTTCGCCACGCTCACGACGAGCGTCATCGGCTCGCTGCCGGCGCCCATGAAGAAGCTGAACGGCGCGAGGTTCGGCCGCCCCGCCGCGTCGCACGTGCCGACCACCGCGATCGGCCGCGGCACGATCGATCCGATCATCAGGTTGTAGCGCAGCGCGACCGGGAGCTCGGCGACGTCGATCTCCATGCGCGCCCCCGCCGCCTCACATGCGGCGCGCGATCATGCTGAGCGTGGCGCTCAGCACGTTCGGGTTGGTGCGGATGGCCGCGAGGTGCTCCTCGCGCGGCGCCTGGTCCAGCTGGATGCGCGCGAGCGCCGCCTCTCCGCCGGCGTAGACGATGTTCTCCATTTCCTCGACGTTGATCGCACCCTGGCCGAGGGTGTAGAAGACGTGCGCCAGGACGCCCGGGCGGTTGAGGTGCCGCACGGCGAGCATCGCGGTCGCGGGCGTCGCCACCGCGCGGTTCACGCAGTTGGGGACGTGCCCGCGCTCCGCCCACGCGCGCACGACGCGGGCCACCTCGTCGGCCACCGCGCGCTGCGCCTGCTCGGTGAGCGCGCCCACGTGGTGCGTCCCGATCACCGCGGGCTCGTGCACCATGGGGTCGGCGAAGGTGCCGGTTGGCGAGTCGGGCTCGTTCGCCCAGACGTCGAGTCCCACCCGCAGGCCGCGCGTCCTGATGGCGTTCGCGAGCGCGGCCTGGTCGATCACCGCGCCGCGGCTCGTGTTGACCAGGATGGCCCCCGGGTGCAGCGCCGTGAGGAACTTCTCGTTGATGAGGTTGTCGGTGTCCTCGCCGCCGCCCACGCTGACGCTGACCACGTCGCTCAGCTTCGCGAGGTTGACGAGGCTGGCGCAATACCCGCACCCGTGCTCGAGCGCCTTCTCCTCGGTGAGGTTGCGGCTCCAGCAGATGACCTCCATCCCGAAGGCCGCTCCGATGCGCGCGGTCTCCTGGCCCACGGGGCCGAGCCCGACGATGCCGAGCGTGCGACCGTGCAGCCCCGTGGCTCGGCCGAACCGCGCCTGGTCCCACGTGCCCGCGCGCAGCTCGGCGCCCTGCTCGGGGATGCGGCGGTCGCACGCCAGGATGAGCCCCCACGCGAGCTCGGCGACGGCGGTGGCGTTGCGCCCCGGGCAGTTCGCCACGAAGATGCCGCGCCGGCTGGCGGCCGCGATGTCGACGTGCTCGACGCTCGTGCCGGCGACCACGATCATCGAGAGGCGCGGGCTCGCCTCGATGGCGGCGGCGGTCACCGGCGTGGTCCCCGTCACCAGAACGTCGGGCGCGGTGTCGCGCACGGCCCGCTCGAGCGTGTCCTCGGCGAGGGCGGGGTCGTTCATGACGGTGCACCCGAGGCCGCGCAGCGCGTCGAGCCCGGGCTTCGCGAGGAGGTCGCACACCAGGACCTTGGCGGGTCCCGCGAGGTTCGACGAGGACGGTCCGGGCGTGACGAACGCGGTCATGGCCGAAGTGTAGCCCCCGCCGCGAGCGCGCCCGTCAGGGGTGCGGGTGCCGCATGACGAACAGGCCCGAACGCGGGGCCAGCGGTCCCGTCGCGGCGCTCGCGTCGTCGGACGTCAGGATGACGAGCGGCATCGAGCCCTCACGGTGCGCGGCCATCACCTGGCCGCCACCCGCACGGATCTCCCCGGCGTCGAGCTCCGCGAACGCGGATGCGTACGCCTCGGGCTTGTGCACCTGCCACGCCGAGTGCGTCGAACCATCCGCCGCGACGAAGTGGTAGCCCGGCCGCTCGTTCGTGTCGCACACCATCAGGTAACCCACGTCCTCGGAGGCCTCGACCTGCACCAATGCCGGTGCCAGCTGTGCGCCGACCTCCGTGAGGTCGCCGTGCGCCACCGCGATCTCGGCATCGCTTGCCGCGTTCGGGAGCAGCGTGACCAGGTCGCGCGTGTCCACGCGGCACACGAGGCCCATCCAGCGCGTGCCGGCGTGCACCGCGCGGTAGACGAACATGCGCGGCTGGGGGTCCGCGGCGAGCGCGCCATCCCGCTCGAGCCGCTCAAGCTCGGCGCGCACCGCGGGCATGCCGATGCTGCCGCCGAGCACGCGGGCAAACGACGCCGTGCCGGTGCCCGCGGCATCCGCGCGGGCATCCGGGGCGCACGCCACCTCGACGGCACGGGCCTTCGGCGGACGCACGGTGACGGCGGGGGCGATGCGCATCGGGCGGGGGAGCATAGTCCTGCCGGGCGTGCGCCCTGCGCGGAAACCCCCGCAGGTGCCGCGGATTCCCGGTGTTTCCGGACATCGCGGAAATCCCCGCGAAATTCGCGCACCTCGCTTCAGTCGCCCCCCGCCGGCGCCGATGCGTTGCGGCGGCCAGACCCGGCCGCATCGACAAGGAGCCAAACATGAACGACTTCCGCTTCAACGCCCGTACCGAGCCCCGCACCGACCGCGCGCGCCCGCTGGCCACGCAGGCCTGGTTCACCGTCGAGCCGCGCGATGCCGCGCCGCATGCCACGCTCGCCGTGCCGCCTGCGCGCACCTTCAGCGAGTCCGACTGCCCGCTCTCGCACCTTGTCACCGAGCTGGTCGGGCAGGTCGACGCCGCCGACCCCTCGCAGGCCGGTCACTCGCTGCGCGTGGCGGCGCTCGCCACCATGCTCGGTTCGTCGATCGGCATGGGTGCGCGCGAGCTTCGCGACCTGCGGATCGCCGCGCTGCTGCATGACGTCGGCAAGATCCTCGTCCCCGCCGAGGCGCTCCGCAAGGAAGGTCCGCTCAGCGTGACCGAGACCTCGGCCGTGCGCCGGCACGCCGTGCTCGGCGGCATGATCCTCCGCAAGATCCCGGTGCTCGCGTTCGCCGCGCCGGTGGCGCGCTGGCACCACGAGCGCTGGGACGGCCTCGGCTATCCCGACGGAATCCAGGGCGCCGCGATCCCGCTTCACGCTCGCGTCGTCGCGGTGGCCGATGCGCTGGACGCCATGGTCTCGGTGCGTCCGTACCGCCCGGCGATGGGCCTGCAGGAGGCGTTCGCCGAGCTTGAGGCGCAGTCCGGCGCGCAGTTCGACCCGCTCATCGTGTCGGCCACGGGCCCGCTGGTCGGAGCCCCCGGCTTCGAGGATTCCGTGGCCGTGATCGCGCAGGACATCGAGGTCCTTCCTGCTGCGGCATGACTCATCCTTGACTGCGTCCGGTTCCGTGTTATCATTCCGTTCAGAAGCGATCGGCGTCAGGGAGCGTCCTCGGGGACGCCACCGGCAAGGACGTCGGAAGTAAGGCCGGTCGCGCTTGGTTCAACGCTCTTCGTGGCGGGTTGTTCGGCCGAAGCGGTGCAAAGGAGTGCACGCATGGCGGACATCATGGAACTCACTTCACGGCGTGGCCCTGCCACGCTCGGGCCGGGCTTCTTCGAGCGCGTGCTCGAGCTGTTGTCGCACCATGAGCGCATGGCGCTGCGCCTGCGCCATGTCGAGGGGCTCGAGCTGCACCAGGTCGCGGTGCGCATGAACCTGCCCGAGGGCGTCGTGGCGAGGCTGCTGGCCGACGCCGAGCGCACGCTGGCGGCGGCCCGGCGGGCGTTCGTCAGCGCGCTGCACGAGCACGCACCCGCGGCCGCGGTCTGACCTCCGCGCGGTCAGCCCCACGAACCGAGCAGCGCGCCGAGGTCGATGCCGTTCACGACGCCGTCGCCGTTGATGTCGGCGTCGCATGCATCGCATGCACCCCACGCGCCGAGCAGCGCGCCGAGGTCCATGCCGTTCACGGTGCCGTCGCAATTGAGGTCGGCGCTGGCGCACGATGCGCCGTCGGTCGCCTCGATGACCAGCCGGGCCGGTCGCGAGAGGCCGAACGCGACGTTCGGGTGCTCCTTCGCGATGAACGAGGGGAACGGGCCGGAGCCCTGCACGACCTGGGTGAGGCTCGAGACGGAGAGCAGCACCCGACCCGCGGAGACGCCGCCCTGCAGATACGCCTGGAACGACGGGTCGTCGACGTCAAGCTCGAATCGCATGATCGAGCCGCCGGGCACGAGGCTTCCGGGCGTGAGTCCCTCCACGGTCCCGATCGCCATCGGCTGCGCCTGGAACCGCTGCCGCGGGTTCTGCGACACGTCGATCGTGGCGCCCTGCGCGTCGAACCCGGCCGCGAACGCGTTGCGCACGCCCGGCAGGAGCCCGCTGGTTCCCGCGGGGGCGTACGGCGTGTTCTCGGCGAACGTCTGCGCGGTGAAGCCGTTGCGGAACCCGACGGCGAAGCACTCGACCGGCTGGCCGGCGTCGATGTCCGCCTGCCGCTCAGGATCGCCCGTGGCGAGGAATGCCTGCCACGGATCGGGCGTCGGGTCGTAGGTGAAGACGAGGTTGTTGCTTACCTCGAGCTCGAGCACGCAACGCGTGACGGTGAGCGCGCCGCCGAGCCCCGTCGGAAGCTGCGCGGACGTGTCGAACCCGACGATCATCTGGCCGTCGCGGCTGTCGAACTCGGGTGCGCCGGGCGTGCTGCCGAACGTGCTGATCGCGATGCGCGCGCCCGGGGTCGGATTGAACGGGTACATCCAGCGGTCAAGCGCGGGCGACGGGAAGTCGGCCAGGTAGGCGCCGCCGGCGAACGCCGGGGCGGCGGTCGCCGCGACGAGCGCGAGGGCATGGACTGCGTTCATCGAGCGGTGGCGCATCGCGGTGGCGGCCGGGGTGGTCTTCGTTCGAATCATGTCGGTCGTGGCGTCGGGGAGGTGAAGGTGCCACTAGGATGGCACGATGGCGAACGCGCCCCGGATCCCTGATCATTGCCTCGACTCGAGCGGCGGGCCCGCGGAACAGGCGCGATTCCTGCGAAACCGCGGTTTCTCGCTCGTGGAACTCCTGGTGGTGATCGGCATTATCGGAACTTTGGTCGCGATCATCGTGCCCGTTGCCATGGGAGCCCGCCGAAGCGCGGCGCGCATGCGCGAGGCCTCCGCCATGCGGAGTGCGATCGTGGCCTGGATCTCCTACGCCACGGACGAGCGCGGGTTCGTGCTTCCGGGGTACCGAAGCGGGTTTCCCGCCCGTGACGAGTTCGGGAACGCCATCCCGCCGGAGACGTACGGCGGCGACGTCGAGATCTCGAAGCGATGGCCGTGGCGGCTCGCCCCGTGGCTCGACCAGGACTTCCGGCGCATCTACTGCGGCGAGAACGCGGCCACGTTCGAGAAGCTGCAGGCCGGCGACCCGACCCAGTTCATGTACTTCACGTCGCTCTACCCGAGCTTCGGCCTCAACAGCGCGTGGGTGGGCGGCGACGAGCAGCGCTTCCCGGTGGACGAGACCCTGCCGAACGGCGCGCTCAACCCGTTCGCGAAGTGGTGCGTGCTGCGGCTCTCGGCCGCGAAGCATCCCGGGCGCACGATGGCCTTCGTCTCGAGCCGCACGAACGCCACCGCCGACGGGGCACTGAACGAGGGGTACTTCCGCGTCGACGGGCCGTGGCTGGCGAACGCGACGTCGACGTGGGCCGCGGAGTACGACCCCGAGAACCCCGCGAACTTCGGCTCGGTGAGCGCGCGGTTCGGCGGCGAGGCGCTGTTCGCGACCATCGACGGCGGCGTGGACTTCGCGCCCGTCGAGCAGCTGCGCGACATGCGCCGGTGGTGCGACGGCGCGCCCGGCGTCGAGTGGTGGATCGGGCAGTGAGCGCGGCGTGGCGGGGACGTCGCGCTGGACGCGCCATTTCATCGGCCGATGCTTGACTCGCGCGCGCGGGGGGATAGATTTCCAGAGTGTGGACGCAACGCTGAGGAGATCGGCATGTCTTGTCCAACATTTCGTCGCGCGTGGGGGTCGGCTGCAGGCCAGGTCCGGGTCGCTGGTGTCCTGCTGCTGGCGGCCGCGGTCGGTGTGGTCGTTCCCGCCAGTGCAGAGCAGGGCCCGAGCCTCGCGAACTGTGATCTGCGGCAGTCCGGGACCAAGATGGTCTGCGAAAAGCCTGCGAACGACTGCGTCAACGGCCTGGTGACGAACTACGAGAATTGCATCAACGACACCACGAACGACCGGGTTCCGCCCAAGTCGATCGCCAACTGGGTTCAGGACCCGACGAACGGGAAGTTGCGGCTCGTGCCCGACCTGTGCCCGACGTACACGCTCTACAAGTGCACCTGCACTCCGATGGGCGACATCTGTGCGCCCGGAAGCCGGTGCCAGCGCGGCGAGGTCATCGGCACGGTCGAGATCGAGGGCGGGTCCTTCAAGTTGGCGCGCTGCCGTCCGGTCGCGCCGACCCCTGCTCCCGTGGGTCCTCTTTCCGCGGAGTGACCGATCGATGAGGACGATGATGCGAACCCGCTGCGCCCTGGTCGCGGCGGCCTTGATGGCGTGTGCCCCGGCGGCGGTTTGCGCCGGGGCACGCGCCGGTCAAGCCGCAGAGGTTCCCGAGTTCAAGGTGACCGCCGGACCCTGGTCCGGCGCGAACGGACGTTCCTTCGACGTGCGCGTCCCCGTCGTGAACCGTTCCGCCGCGCGAGTGAGCATCGATCGGGCGGTGCCGAAGTGCTCGTCCTGCACGCGCGTACTGGCTCTCCCGAAGCAGCTCGATCCCGACGAAACGGGCCACGTCGACCTTGCGATCACGCCCGGGAGCTCTCGCGGAACCCTCGGGTTCGGCGCGACCCTGGTCGCCGATGGGGCGCCATGGGCCGTCGCCACGGTCGAGGCGATCGTCCTCGGGATCGAGCTGCGTTACGCCGACGCGATCGATCTCGGGTGCACCGCCGCGGGAACTCCCTTGGAGCGTGCGCTCCAGGTGCGGACGGTTGCGCCGTCCGATGCCGTCCTCTCGGCGAGCATCGAAGGCCTGGGATTCGACGCAGAGGTGTGCGAGCAGCCCGAGGGGATGAGGCAGCTGGCCGACGGCGTGGTGGAGCGGCAATGGCGCACGACCGTGCGCTTCATGGCGACCGAGGCGCACGCCGAGGGGCGTGTCGACGCGCGCATCTCGCTGCGACTCGCGTCCGCGGGAGGGTTGATCGAGGCCAGCGATGTCGCGGTGCGTGCGAGAGTGCAGCCCCGGATGCTCGCGTATCCGTCCTCGGTGTTTCTCGGGGTCGTCGTCGGGGACGCCCCCGTGGAACGGGAGATCCTGGTGCCCGGCCTCGTGCCCGCCGAAGACGTCTCCGCCGCGGGAGCGCGGGTCGTTTCCACGAGGACGCAAGGGGGCCTGACCGGCGTCACGATCGCGATCATTCCCTCCGGAAACGAGGGGTTCCGGCAAGGGCAGGTGCGCATTCGTGCGCTGGGTGCGGAGCATGCCGTCGAGTGGGGCGCGATAGCCCTGTCTGGCGAGGCCGTGCCCGGACGGAGGCCGGAGTTCCCTCCGGGAGTCGCGCCCGAGTTGGAGGTGGATGCGCGAGCGGTGGCCTCGGAGCTCGGTTCCGCCGATGCATCGTCCGCCTTGTTCACGCATGAGGGCTATGCCCGGCGGCTGGGCGGCTGCCAGGCGCTCATGCGAGCGGAGGCCTCGCAGGCTCGCTCGGTGCTCGCCTGGCTCGGCGCGGTACGGGAGTCCGCCGATCCGCGGGACGTCCCGCGCATCGCCGACATCCGGGCCGCGGTGGCCTTCAAGCGTGGCTGTTTCCACCGCACCGACAGCGTCATGCGCGAGTCCACGTGGGTGGCGGGGGAGTTGGTGCGGTCCACCGACCCGGCGATCCAGGGCCACCCCTGGAGCCAGGACCGCGTGCTTCGCCGGCTCGTGGACGGCCCGATTCGGTTCACGGCCTCGTGCTCCGTCGGCGCAAGCAGCGACTCACTGGACGCCGTGGCGACAGACGGCGCGGTCGAGGCGGCGGTGTCCGGACAGTCCGAGCCGATGGTCGGCCGCGCGCACGACTACGGCGCGCACCGGCACCCGGCCGAGTGGGAGGCCGTCGCCGGGATGCTCGGGGACACGTCGCGGGGCACCGCGCAGGGCGATTTCCACGACCTGGCGGACGCGCTCGCCGGCCACGGACCCGGTGCCGTGACCGCATCTTGGGATCGAGATGCCGGTGCGGGTCCGGGCCTTCTTCGGCTCGAGGTCGGGCTCGGGAGTCCGATGACCGTGTGGCTTGACCCGTCGCGTGGACTGGCGCCGGTCCGCCGCACCCAGGTCATCGCGGACGCCCGCTTCATCGATCGAATCGAATGGGCCGCGGAGGATTTCTCGATGCTGCCCTCGGGCATCGAGCTGCCGGGCCGTTGCATGTTCGTGCAGCACAGGCGTGACTCGGCGGCACCGCCCGGCGGCCCGGAGCGGGTCGTGTACCGCCGCGACATGCGGAAGCTGCGGTTCGATTGCGGGCCGGAGAGCCGAGAAGGGGAGCTCTCGGCGGAGCGGGTGGTCATCGATGAGAGCCGCGCGACCGCCTCTGAGTGGTCGGAGGTCATCGCCGCGCTCGGAGGAGCGAAGCCATGACCTGGGTGGCCAGCATGGTCGCCGTCGCCGCGGTCGCGTCCGTCGCCTGGTTTCCATGCCGTGCAGCGGCCGACGACGGTGCCTTCGGGCCCTCATCGGTCCGCGTGGCGGCGGCGGACGTCGTGACGGTCACGAGGCTGGCCGGCGGGGAGTCCGCACCGCTCGAGGCCGCTCTCGCGATGCATGCGGACTACCTTGACGAGTGGAGCGCGTCGCGGTCCGGCGGGACGACCGCGGCCGAACGCAACCTGCATGCGCTGTTCATGCGCCTCTCGGGATCGCGCCCGGCGGCCGGCGGCGGTGCCCCGTTCCGTTCGGCGGGCCGTGCGCTCGCCGCGGAACGGAACGGCCAGTCGAGGGCGGCCCGCGACCTGCTGGAGGCGATCATCCAGCTCCATGCCGACGGCGATGCGGTCCGCGCCGAACGCGCGAGGCTCTGTGCGGACGCGGTCGTGAGGCGAGGCTTGTGCTTCGCCGCGGTCGGCATCCCACCCCGGGATCCGGTCGCGGAACTGCAGTCCGATCCCGCGGTCGTCGATCGGCTGGTCGCCCGCGGTGCGGCACCCGCGTCGAGATCGGCCGGCGCGGCCATCGAACGGGCCCTGGCCGCGCGCGCGGAGGCGATCGCGGTGTCGCTCGGCGCATTCGTCGATGCGGGCATGCCCGCCGACCCCGACTGGAGATCCGACGAACTCGTGGCCGCCGAGGAATGCGTCGCGACGGCCGTCGCGGATGCGTCCGCCTCGATCGGAGTGCATGATCCCGTCGCATCCGCATGGATCGATCTCTCGGCGGTCGCGCATCGGCTCGATTTCGCCCCCGTCACTCCACATTCCTCCGATGTGGGCGCGCGGGTGCGTGCCCAGGAGGCCCTCCTCGGCATCATCCTCGCATCCGACGCATCGTGCGTCACGGCCGATCTCGAGCGCGCGTCGGTGACTCGGGCAAGAAGGCTGATCGCGCTCGCCTCGGACGGCTCGGCCCCGGGCCGCGACGAGCTCGACGCGATCGCCGCGGGGATCCGCGGCGACGCGGCCGCGCTGGCCTCCTGCACCGATCGCATCTCGGCGCTCGTGCCCGCGCCGCGCCCTGGCTCCAACGACTGCGTCCGACCGTGGGCGAACATCGACCCGGGCAACCCTGTGCCGGACATGCCCTGCTTCTGGACGCTCGCGGACCCCGTGCTCGGCCTCTCGGCCTCGGTCGACGCCGCCGAGGTCGTCGCGGCATGCTCCTCGGGCATGGCTTCCCAGGACGCGATCCGGCGCTACTCGGATGCCCGCGGCGAGGTCATCGCGCTCCTCGTCGCGGCATGCGGGCGCATCGATCCCAAGGCCCCCACGCCCGACGGCGAGGCCGCCGCCCGCGCGCGCTCGCGCGCGCTCGAGGAACTCTCCGGGCTCGCCGGGCGGCTCCCCGTCCTCGCCGGGGAGTTGTTCGACTCATCCCCCGGGGACCGGCACGCGTGCCGCATCGCATGGCTGCAGCGTGCGCTGCCCTCGCTCTCTGTGAGCATCCGCCGATGGGGCACGTCCATCGATCTCATCGAGGCTTCGGACGCGCGGACGCGACGGCTCGCGGTCGAGTCTGCGCTCGACGGGCTGGCGAGCCAGCTCCTCGCCCCGCCGCCCGGCTCGAGCATGGCCCAACGACGGCTGGCGCGCGAGTCCGCGGTCCGCGCGTGCGTGGTTCGCTGCGAGAGCATCGCGGCGGTTGCATCCGCGGCGGCCCGCACGCTCGGCACCCAGCGCGCGGCCCGTGCCGAGCTTTCGTCGCTGCGTTCCTTCGCCGACCCCGACGCGGTCAGCATCGACGACTGACCGTCACTCGTCCCCCTCGCGCAGCCTCGCCAGCACGCCGAAGTCCTCGAGCGTGGTCGTGTCCTGCGTGACCTCCTTGCCCGCGGCGACGTCGCGCAGCAGGCGGCGCATGATCTTGCCGCTGCGCGTCTTCGGGAGCAGGTTGGTGAACCGGATGACGTCCGGCCGCGCGATGGCCCCGATGTCCTTGGCCACGTGCTCCATGAGCCGCCGGCGCATCGCGTCGCCCGCGTCGTGGGCGTGGTCCGGGTGCAGCACGCAGAACGCGGCCACGCCCGTGCCCTTGATCTCGTGCGGCATGCCGACGACCGCCGCCTCGACCACGAGCTTGCTGCCGACGAGGCTGCTCTCGACCTCGGCCGTGCCGAGGCGGTGGCCGCTGACGTTCAGCACGTCGTCGATGCGCCCCATGATCCAGAAGTAGCCGCGGTCGTCGCGGCGCGCGCCGTCGCCCGCGAGGTACATGCCCTTCACGCGGCTCCAGTACGTGTCGATGAAGCGCTTCCGGTCGCCGTGCACGCCGCGCAGCATGCCGGGCCACGGCTTGCGGATCACGAGCAGCCCGCCCACGTTCGGGGGCTGCTCGTTGCCGTGCTCGTCCACCACGGCGGCGTCGACCCCGAACATCGGCAGGGTGCAGCTGCCGGGCACCGTCGGCGTCGCGCCGGGGAGCGGCGTGATCACGTGTCCGCCGGTCTCGGTCTGCCACATCGTGTCGACGATCGGGCAGCGCCCGCTGCCGATGCGCTCGTGGTACCAGACCCATGCCTCGGGGTTGATCGGCTCGCCCACCGTGCCCAGGACGCGCAGGCTCGAGAGGTCGTGCCTCGCGGGGTGCGCGTCGCCCCAGCGCATGAAGCTGCGGATCGCCGTGGGCGCGGTGTAGAAGTGCGTGGCGCGGTGGCGCGCGACGATCGACCAGAAGCGGTCCTCGGCCGGGAAGTTCGGCGCGCCCTCGTACATCACGGTCGGGACGCGGTTCGGGAGGATGCCGTAGACGATGTAGCTGTGCCCGGTGATCCAGCCGAGGTCGGCCGTGCAGAAGTAGACCTGCCCCGAGTCGGGCCGCAGGTTGAAGGTCCAGCGCGCGGTCGCGGCGGTGAACACCATGTACCCGCCCGTGGTGTGCAAGATGCCCTTGGGCTTGCCGGTGCTTCCCGAGGTGTAGAGGAGGAAGAGCGGGTGCTCGCTGTCGACCGGCTCGCACGCGCGCGTGCCGGGCTGCGCGGGCACCAGGTCGTGCCACCACGCGTCGCGCCCGGGTTTCATGGCGCACTCGGTGCCGGTGCGCCGCAGCACCAGCACGCCCTGCACGCCGGGCAGGCGCTCGCATGCCGCGTCCACGTTCGCCTTCAGGGGCACCACCGCGCCGCGGCGCCACGCGCCGTCGCAGGTGACGATGATGCGGCTGTCTGCGTCCTGCACGCGGTCGACGATCGCCTGCGCCGCGAAGCCGCCGAAGATCACGCTGTGCGGCGCGCCCAGGCGCGCACAGGCGAGCACGGCGACCGCAAGCTCCGGCACCATGCCCATGTAGATGGTGACGACGTCGCCCTTGCGGACGCCGAGCGCCTCGAGCGCCTCGGCGCAGCGCGCGACCTCGTCGCGCAGCTCGAGGTAGGTGACCCGGCGCACCTCGGGTCCGTCCGCGCCCACGGGCTCGCCCTCCCAGACGATGGCCACCTCGTCGCCGTGGCCCTCCTCGACCTGGCGGTCGACCGCGTTGAAGCACGCGTTCGTGGTGCCGCCGACGAACCACCTCGCGTCGGGCAGGTTCCACTCGACGACGCGCGTCCACGGCGTGAACCACGTGAACCCCCCCGCGACCTCGCCCCAGAAGCCCTCGGGGTCGCGGATCGACCGTTCGTGCATCGCGCGGTACGTGGCCATGTCGGGCACGTGCACCTCGCCCATGCGAGCGGCGAAGTCGGCGGGGGGCGCGAAGACCCGGTCCTCGACGAGGACCGACTTGATCGAGTCGGCGGAGCTCATGCCGCAAATCTACTGCGGCGGCGCAAGCGGCCGGAGCTGGCCCACCCCGCACGGCTCGAGGCGCATGGGCAGGTCGCTCTCCTGCGACCACGGCGCGCACTCGCGCGCGGCGTCCTTGAGGAGCCCCAGGCATTCGCATCCGAGGATGGCCGCGCACACGCCTGGGTCGCTCGAGCAGAACGCGCCGCGGACCACGATCCAGGCGCAGCTGCGCGGTGGCAGGTCGCCGTCGCACAGGGCCTCGGTGACGAATCGCCACAGGGCACGGGTGCCGTCCGGGCAGGGCTCGCCGCCCGCGAGCGGCGCGAACGCCTCCAGGCACTCGGGCCGGAGGGCCAGCGGTGCACTGATGACGGTGTCCTCGCCGAGGAAGAACGCGTCGACGCGCACGTACGCGCACTCGGCTGGCGCCGCCGCCCCTGCGCCCTCCCGGGGCGGCGGGGGCATGCCGGTGGCGAGCAGGTGCGCGAGCCAGTGCGCTTCCTCGCATGGCACGAGGCCGTTCTCGAAGCTTGACCACGCGGCCATCAGCTCGGTGCGCCGCGCGGTCGCCTCGTCCCGCGACTCGGTCGCGACGGCGGTCGCCGGCGCTGGTGCGTCCGTGAACGACGGTCCCACGACGAGCACGGCCGCGGCGAGGAGCGCCCCGGCCGCGCGGCCGACCGTCACGGAACCCGGGTCGTTCGTCGCGGAATCGCCCACTCCCGAGGAGGCTACCCGCGGCCCCGTCCGCCCACTCACTGCGTCGCGCACTCGGGGCACTTGCCCGGAAGGTCGGCGACGGTCCACGGCACGCACGTGCGCGTGCCGCACGAGAGCGTCGGCCAGCACGCGCAGTTCACGAGGTTGCCGCACACCTCGGGGCGGTTCGAGGAGAACGGCCCTTGGACCTCGACGAACACGCACGTGTGCGCGGGGATGCCCGCGGCGCAGGTGCTGCCGGTCATCAGCTGGTGCACCGCCCGCGTTCCGGGATCGCACGGGAACGCGGGGCACGTCTGCGTGGCCTCGGAGACGCAACGAAATGACACGTTCGTGGACGTGAAGTACGCGCCGTCCGCGTCGCACCAGTACGTCTTGAGCCTCCAGTAGAGGCAGTTGACGACCCCGATCGCGTCCGGGTCGACCGGCAGCGTGCCGAAGACCGCCAGGTGCGCAAGTTCGTGCGCCGCGTGCACGTCGATGCCCGCGGCCTCGAAGGTCATCCATGCCTGTTGGAAGGCGTCGCGCGACTGGAACTCCCAGGCAGGCGGTGCGTCGTCGGGCACAGGTGCCGGTGCGGCGGCAAGCGAGGCGGCAACGCCGGCTGCAACGATCGCGTTGCGTGCCCATGCCACGAGGCGCCCCATGGCGCGGGTGCGATGATCCATGATGAAACCCTCGGAATCCGGAAATCCCCCCGGGGCGGTGCTCATTGCACGCGGTGCCCCCGGACGGCATGGATGGAACATACACCGGGGGGGGGGCGCAGTCAAGCGGGGAAACTGCCCCATTCCCGGGCATGCTCGGCAATGTCGCCGGGCGCGCGGCTG
>CAMDUT010000012.1 GCA_945877905.1 Phycisphaera mikurensis NBRC 102666
CATGAGCGACCGGCCCGCGGAGGAGGTCGGCGAGGCCTACGCGCGGCTCTCGGCGCGTGCGAGGTCGCTCGGCTCGACGCTGCGGGCCCCCTTCATGACGGCGAGCTTCATGGCGCTCCTCGTGATCCCGGCGCTGAAGCTGAGCGACCGCGGCCTCTTCGACGGGCTCGCGTTCCGCTTCACGCCCGCGGTCACGCGCTGAACGGCCGCGCGCACGCGGCGCAGGCCGCGTCGCGCACGAGCTCCGCGACCAGCTTCCCGAGCATCTCGTCGGGCCATGGCCCTCGCCCGGGCGCTCCTTCGGCGACGTGCACCGCCTGGAGGTCGATGCCCGCCGCGACCCGCATCGCGACGGCACGGAACTCGGCCGCCGTGAACCCGCTCGCCGCGGCCGCGCTCGCGGGCGCCTGGGCCACCGCGTCGAGGTCGAGTTCGAGCGTCGCCGGCGCCCCTGCGACGTGCGCGATCCCCGCGGCGGCCATCGACGCGAGGGTCGACTGGCCGCGCAGCATCGACTCGAACGTCACCGCGACCGTCTGCGGGTCGCGCTCGATCGCGTCGACGATCGCCTGCGTCGCGAACGCCTCGGCGAGCCCGAGCACGGCGTAGCGGCCGAGGTGACCCGCCGCGCGGGCCGCGGTGAAGCCGTTGCCGCTGTGGCGGCCCTCGAGCGGCCGGAGGTCGGCATGGAGGTCGACGTTCACGCACGCCATCGCGCCGCCGCGCGCGCGTGCGCACCCGGCGAGGACACCGAACGCGTTGTTGTGCCCGCCGCCCACGACCACGGGCACCGCGCCTTGGCGCCGGAGGCCCTCGACCACGTCGGTCACGCGCTCGTCGATGCGCGCCGTCGCGTCCCGCAGCGCCGCCAGCGCCGCCGCGCGGGCCTTCGGCCCGCCCGCGCCGGGATCGACCCCGCGCACCGAGCGGCGGACATCGCGCACGTCCACGCACCCCGCGATCGCCACGCGCGCGCCGTCGAGGAACGCGTTCGACTGCATGTTGAGGAACCGCGGCAGGAACGCCCGCCACATGCGCCTTGCGCCGGGGCGGCCGAGGTTCGCGCGCACCCCGACGTCCTCGGGGACCCCGAGCACGGCGACGCGTGTGCCTTCCGGCAGCGTCCCCGCCGCGTCCGCGGTGCCCACGCGCTCTCCGAGGCGAACCTCGCCCTCGCGGGGTGCCGTCATCGCACGGATCGAGGAAGGGTCGACTGGGCGCAGGTGGTCCACGGGGGCGAGTGTACGGACGCAACCCACGCGGGCCGCGCGGTACAACTGGCCGCATGCACGAACACGCACCCGGCCCGCGACCTGACCGCCGCACGTTTCTCGCCGCCGCCGGGCTCGGGGCGCTTGCGGCGGGGGCGCGCGCGGCGGCGGGCGCCGCGCCGGGCGCGACCGGGGTCATCCGCCTCGCGCACCTCACCGACATCCACGTGCAGCCCGAGCGCGGCGCCGAGGCCGGCATGGCCGCCGCGTTCGCGCATGCGCAGTCGTGGAAGCCCGACCTCGTCGTCACGGGCGGCGACTCCGTGATGGACGTGTTCGAGGCGAAGCGCGGTCGGGCCGACGAGCTCCGCCGGATCTTCCGCGACACGCTTCGCCGCGAATGCTCGGTGCCGGTGCACCACGTCACGGGCAACCACGACATCTTCGGGTGGAACCGCGGCAAGAGCGGGACCGCCGGCACCGAGGCCGACTGGGGCAAGCGGTTCGCGTGCGACCTCTTCGGCGTCCCGCGCACGTGGCATTCGTTCGACCACGGCGCGTGGCGCTTCGTCTGCCTGGACAGCGTCCAGCCGAAGGGGGACGGCTACACCGCGTTCCTCGACGACGAGCAGCACGACTGGCTGGTGAGGCTGCTCGCCGAGACCCCGGCCGAGCGCCCGATCTGCGTCGTGTCCCACGTGCCCATCATGTCGCTCACCGCGATCACGTACGGCAAGCCCCGGCCGCGCGAGCAGAACGGGACCGACACCATCATCAACCTCGCCGAGATGCACACCGACGCGACGGTGCTTCACGAGCTGTTCAAGTCCTCGGGAAAGGTCCGGCTGTGCCTGAGCGGCCACACGCACCTGGTCGACCACTGCCGGATCGACGGCGTCGCCTACGTCTGCGACGGCGCGGTGAGCGGGGCGTGGTGGCGCGGCTCGGTCCAGGGCATCGCGCCCGGGTACGGGCGCGTCGAACTTCGCCCCGACGGGTCGTTCGTCCATGAATACGCGACCTACGGGTGGGCCGCGCGCGACTGAGCGCGCCCCCGCCGATTGGATACGATGCCCCGGTCGAAGCCATGGCCGGTGAAGACTCCATGTTCCGCGAGCACGCCGTCGAGTCGGTGTCCGCTCCGGAGAGCATCAACGTCGTGGCGCCCATCGCGCCGCCCCGGCTCTGGCTCGTCTTCGCCGCGCTCTCGATGATGCTCGCGGCGTTCGTCGGCTGGGGCTTCCTCGGGTCCATCCCGCTCACCGTCCGCGGCACCGGCATCCTCATCGAGGGATCGATGGTGGTCGCGGCCGAGGCACCGATCGACGGCCGGCTGCTCGAGGTCCGCGTGAAGGCCGGGGACTCGGTCGCACAGGGCGACGTGCTCGCCGTGATCGCGAGCCCCGCGGCCGAGGTGCAGCTCGCCGACGCCCGCGTCACCGTCGAGCGCCTCCGCGCCCAGCACGAGGCGATGGTCGCCGTCGAGGACGGCGTGCTCGCGGCGGCGCTCCGCTCGCTCGACGCGCGCGAGGCCGAGTGCCGCGCGCGCATCGGCTTCGCGCAGGAGGCCTACGCGGAGTTCGGGCGGTCCATCGAGTCCAGGCGCGACCTCGTGCGCCAGGGCCTGCTGGCTGAGGCCGACCTCCTCGCCTCCGTGAATACCCAGCTCGAGATCGGCCGCGGGCTCTCCGACGCGCGCGCCGAGCAGCAGCGCGTCGAGGCCGAGCGCGCGGAGGCACGGGCCCGTCACCGCCAGGAACGCCAGAAGCGCGAGAACGCGATCGCCGAGTCCGAGTCCGAGGCGCGCCAGCTCGAGGCGATCCTCGCCGCCGAACGGCACGTGGTCGCCCCCCGGCCCGGGAAGGTGCTCCAGGTCCTGCGGTCCCCCGGGGACCTCGTCCGGCGCGGCGCCTCGCTCGCGGTGGTGTCCGACGCCGGCGACGGCCGCATGCGCTGCTACGCGTTCTTCCCCCTCGCCGAGGGCAAGCGCGCGCAGGCCGGCATGGATGCGCAGGTCGAGCCGTCGATCGCCGACCGCGAGCGATTCGGCGTCATCAAGGCGTCCGTGCGCGACGTGGAACCGGTGACCGGGACGCGCGAGTCGCTGATGCGCATCATCAACAGCGCCGAGGTGGCCCAGGACATCGAGCGCAAGTACGGCGGCATCGTCTCCGCGGTCATCGACCTCGAGCAGGACCCCTCGTCGCCGAGCGGCCTCCGCTGGACCGGGGGATCCGGCTACGCCCGCACCCTCAGCCCCGGCACGCTCTGCGACGTCGACGTGGTGACCGAGAAGGTCCCTCCGGTGTCGCTGCTCCTGCCGTGGTTCAAGCAGGTCCTCGGTGGCTGAGGCCCGGACGGTTCCGCACGTCCCCGCGGGGCGGCGTCATGTCGAGGCCCCGGCCGTCCTTCAGATGGAGGCCGCCGAGTGCGGCGCGGCGTGCCTGGTCTCGGTGCTCGCGCACTTCGGCCGGCACGTCACGCTCGAGGAGGCGCGCCGCGTCTGCGGCGTCTCGCGGGACGGAAGCAGCGCGCTGCAGCTGAAGGCCGCCGCGGAGCATTGGGGGCTTGAGTGCGACGGCTATTCGGTGGAGGTCGCCGAGCTCGCCGAGGCCCGGCTGCCCGCGATCCTCTTCTGGGGGTTCGACCACTTCGTGGTGCTCGAGGGATGGGGCAGCCGCGGCTGGCGGATCATGGATCCCGCGCTCGGCCACCGATGGGTCGAGCCCGCGGAGTTCGACGAGAAGTTCACCGGGGTGGTGCTGCAGGTCCAGCCGGGCCCGGGATTCCTCCCGGGCGGGAGGCCCCCCGGCGTCGCGGAAGCGCTGCGCGCGCGGCTGCGCGGCTCGCTCCGCGTGGTGCTCGCCGCCGCGGCCTGCGGCGTGATGGCCGCGGTTCCAGGGTTCGTGCTGCCCGCGCTCGGCGCCGTGTACGTCGACCGCGTGCTCCTGGAGGGGGCGCAGCGCTGGCTGCCGTGGATGATCGCGATCGTCGCGGCGTGCATGGCGACCGCGGGCGCGCTCGCGTGGCTCCAGGTGTGGATCCTGGCGAAGCTCGAGCAGCGCATGGCGATCTCGGGCGCGGCCACGCTCATGGAGCACGTGCTCCGGCTTCCCGTCGACTTCTTCACCCACCGGTACGCGGGCGACATCGCGCAGCGCGTGTCGAGCGTCGAGGGGATCGCGGACATGCTCGCGTCGAAGCTCGCCCCGGCGGCCGTCGGGCTCGTGACCACCTCGGTCTTCGCGGCCGCGATGTTCGCCATCGACTGGCGCATGGCGTGCGTGGCGGTGGCGCTGGTCGGCGTGGTGCTCATCCTCGTGCTCCGAGCGGGCCGCGGGCTCGTCGACGGGACGCGCACGCTCGAGCGCGAGGTCGGGCTCGCGGCGGGAACCCTCTCGTCGGGTCTCGCCGCGATCGAGGGCATCAAGGCGTCCGGTCGCGAGTCGGAGCTGTTCGCGCGCATCGCCTCGGCGAACGCGCGCGTCGCGACCTCGGTGCAGTCGCTCGCGGTGCGCACCGCCGTGCTCGAGGCGATCCCCGAGCTCCTCGTCGCGCTCCTGGTGTCGGCCGCGGTGCTCGCCTTCGGCGGGTGGCAGGTCATGCACGGGCACATGACGATCGGCGCGCTGCTGGCGTTCCAGACGCTCCTCATCGCGGCGCTCGGCCCGGTGCTCCAGGTCGCCTCGCTCGGCCAGGAGATCCAGGAGCTCCGGGCCACCATGGCGCGCATCGACGACGTGATGCGGAACCCGGTCGATCCGCTCGCGCTTCCCGCGGCCGCCGCGCCGGCGGGCGCCGCGCCCGCGAGCGCCGACGCGATCGAGTTCCGCGACGTGACCTTCGGCTACAGCGAGTCCGCGGACCCGCTGCTCCGCGGCTTCTCGCTCCGCGTGGGGCCCGGGCGCCGCGTGGCCATCGTGGGGGCCTCCGGCTCCGGCAAGAGCACGGTCGCGCGCCTCGCGTGCGGCCTGTACGCGCCGTGGTCGGGCGAGGTGACCGTCGACGGACGGCCGCTCGCCGCCATCTCCCGGGCCGAACGAGCGACGCTCATCGCGGCGGTGGGGCAGTCGCCCATCCTCTTCGAGGGCTCGCTGCGCGAGAACCTCTCGCTCTGGGATCCGTCGATCCCCGACGAGTGGATCCGCGAGGCGGTGGCCGACGCGGGGCTTGCGGGGCTCGCGGACGCGCGCGGCGGGCTCGGCATGCCGGTCTCCGAGGGCGGCTCGAACCTCTCGGGCGGCGAGGCGCAGCGCGTGGAGATCGCGCGTGCGCTCGCGCGCCGGCCGTCCATCCTCGTCCTCGACGAGGCGACGTCCGCCCTCGACGCGACCACGGAGTCGCAGATCGACCGCGCGCTCAGGCGCCGCGGGTGCGCGTGCATCGTCGTCGCCCACCGGTTGAGCACCGTGCGCGACGCGGACGAGATCATCGTGCTCGACGCGGGCGAGGTGGTCGAGCGCGGCTCGCACGAGGAGCTCCTCGCGCTCGAGGGCGCCTATGCCGCGTTCGTCCGCGGCGGGGGCCAGGGATGAACCTGCCCGGCCTCGCGCGCGACTTCGTCGCCCACGGCGGCCGCCAGCGCACGGTCGACGGGCGCGATCACCTCGACCTCGGCACCGCCGCCGCCGGGTGGGCGGTGGCGCACGGCATGGTGAACGTGTTCGCGGCGCCCTTGCGCGCGGACGGTTCCGCCGGGCGCCGCATCTACCTCGGGACCGTGGCGCCCGGCGGGTTCATCCCGACCATGGCGCCGCAGCTCGCCGGCACGGGGGCCACCGCGATCGCGGTCCCCGACGGGCGTGCGACGGTCGTGCCCGCCCCGGCGGATCTCGCCGGCACGGTGGCCGACGACGTCGAGGCCGCGAGCCGCGCCTTCGCGCGCGTGATGCTGCCGCCCGACGTCCGGGCCTCCGAGGCCGCCGCGTCGGACGCGTTGTTTGCCCTCGCGCTCCGCGTGGGGGCGCTCGTGGCGGACGACGGCCAGGCGGTCTCCGGTGCCGTGACCCAGCGGGCCGGCCAGCCCGAGGCGGGACGCCGTGCGTTCCGCCAGATGCTCGGCGCGATCTTCGCGGGCCGCGACGAGGTCCTCAACGTGAGCCCGGCGCTCCCGATGATGCTGCGCGCGTGCCGCCACGTGGCCGTGGCCGCGGGCGTGCCGCTCTCGGTGATCCCGCGCCGCATTCCCGACGACCCGCTGACGCCCGCGCCCGAGTCGTTCGCCGTCGCCGCGCGCATCGGTTGCCGTCGGGCACGGCTTCCGGGCGGCTGGTGGGCCGCCGACCGCGGCCCCATGCTTGCGTTCCGCGAGGGAAGCGCGCCGGTCGCCCTGGTGCCGGGCAGATGGGGCGGCTACCGGGCGTTCGTCTACGAGCCGGGCGCCCAGCCCCGCCCGGTGCCGGTGGACGCGGCCTTCGCGGAGTCGATCGACCCGGAGGTCGTGCTCTTCGTGGCGCCGCTCCCGGGCGAGGCCACGACCCTCGGTGCGCTCTTCGCGTTCCTGCTCCGAGGCTGCGCGCCCGACCTCAGCGTGGCCGCCGCCGTCGCCGCGGGCGCCAGCCTCCTGAACCTCGCCGTGCCGTTCGCGACCGGCCTCCTGGTGAGCCGCGTGATCCCGTCCGGCGACGCCCTGTCGCTCGTCGCGCTCGGGCTCGTGCTCGGGTCGACCGTCGTCGCCACCGCGCTCTTCGAAATCGTCTCGAGCTTCCTGCTGCTGCGGGTCGAGGGGCGCATCACGATCCGCGGCGCATCGGCGGTGCTGCTTCGCACGCTCCGGCTGCCGCTCGAGTTCTTCCAGCGGCACTCCGTGGGCGAGCTCTCCGAGCGCATCGGCGCGCTCGAGGAGCTGGAGCGTCGCGTCACCGGGTCGATGGTGTCCGCGGTGGTCGGCGGCATCTTCTCGCTCACCTACCTCGTGCTGATGGCGGCGATCGATCCCGTGGCCGGGGCGGCGTCGTTCGCCGCGTTCCTCGCGATCTTCGCCGTCACCGCGCTGGTGGCCCGGCGCCAGGGGCGGTGGGCCACCGATGCCGCCGAGCGGAGCGGCCGCCTCGGTGGCTTCGCGCTGCAGCTCATCTCAGGCGTCGAGCGCATCCGCACCACGTGCACCGAGGAACCTGCCCTCGTGCAGTGGCTCCAGCGGTACCGGCCCGAGCGGCGCGCGATGTACCTCGCTGCGCTCGCCGGCGGGTGGCTGCGCGTCGTGGGCGTCACGGTCCCGTTCGCGGCCGCGGCGCTCCTCTGGTGGCGCTTCGCACACGTGCCTGGCACCGAGGAGGTGCGCGTCGCGTCGTTCATGGCCTTCAACGCCGCGTTCGGCGCGGCCCTCGCCGGCATCACCGCGCTCGGCTACGCCATCGGCGACTTCTCGGAGGCCGCGCCGCTCCTGGGCCGCCTGCGCCCGATCCTCGAGGCCGCCCCCGAGTCCTCGGACCGCGCCGAGCCCGCGGGCCCGCTCTCGGGCGCGGTCGCGCTGCAGGGCGTGCGGTTCGCCTATCCCGGTTCGCCCGGCGAGGTGCTGCGCGGCGTGTCGTTCGAGGCCGTGCCCGGCGACTTCGTCGCCGTCGTGGGCGCGTCCGGCAGCGGCAAGTCGACCCTCGTGCAGCTGCTGCTCGGGCTGCGCAAGCCCACGGCCGGCAAGGTGCTCTTCGACGGGCAGGACCTCTCGAAGCTCGAGCCCGTCTCGGTGCGCCGGCAGGTCGGCGTCGTCGGCCAGCACAGCAAGGTGCTCCCCGGATCCATCATGGAGAACATCGTCGGTGCATCGCTCGTGGGCCCCGAGGACGCGTGGGCCGCCGCCGAGGCCGCGGGCCTCGCCGACGACATCCGCGCGATGCCGATGCAGATGCACACCTTCGTCAGCGAGCAGACGCTCTCGGGCGGGCAGCTCCAGAAGCTCCTGATCGCGCGCGCGCTCGCGACGAACCCCCGCATCCTGGTGTTCGACGAGGCCACGAGCGCGCTCGACGAGGTCTCGCAGGGCCACGTGTCCCGGAACCTCGAGTCGCTTGCCGTCACGCGCATCGTCATCGCCCACCGCCTGAGCACGGTGCGGCGCGCCGACCGCATCCTGGTGCTCTCGCGCGGCGAGATCGTGCAGTCCGGCACCTTCGACGAGCTGGTGTCGGCCGATGGCCCCTTCCGGGAGCTGGTCCGCCGCCAGCTGCTCGAGGTGCCCGGCGCCGGCACGGGGGCGACGCCGTGATCGCCCGCCGCTTCCATCCGGATGCCGCGCGCGCGCCCGCCGCGGCGATGGCCGTCGCCGTCCTGCTCGCGGGCTGCGATTCGCCGTACCAGCGGCAGGGCATCCTGTCCGACGACGTGGCGCAGCGCCTCGCCACGATGGAGCCGGGCGACGTCTCGCGCCTCGGCGAGGCGGGCCCGCTGGCATCTTCCATCGTGGCGCCGCCGACGCCGGAGGAGCTCGCCGCGTTGCAGCCGGGCCAGCGCGGGGTGGAAGTCGACCTGGCCGCGGTGCGCGCCGCGACGCTCGAGAACAACCTCGGGATCAAGGTCGTGCGCATCGACCCCGCCATCGCCAACGAGCGGGTGCTGCGCGAGCGCGCGAAGTTCGAGTGGACCTTCGGGATCGGCGCCGAGGGCGGGCGGAACGTCAACTTCGCGCCCCCGCTGCAGGCCGAGATCTGGAACGCCGAGGTGCGCCCGAACCTCAACATCCCGCTCGCCGACGGCGGCCAGCTCGACGTCGACTGGCGGCTGATGTACTTCGACGACCAGTTCCCGAGCCTCGTTCCCGAGGACAGCAACGGCTACCAGAGCGTGCCGCGCGTGTCGCTCAACCAGCCCCTCCTGCGCGGCGGCGGCCGCCTCGTCAACGAGTCGAGCATCCTGCTCGCGGAGTTTGGCCAGCGCCGCGTCGAGGTGCGTACGCGGCTCATGGTGCATCGCCTGCTGGCCGACGCCGAGCGCGCGTACTGGCGCGCGTACGGCGCCCGGCGCGCCTTCGACATCGCGGTGGACGGGTACCGCCGCGCCGTCGAGCAGGTCGCCGTGGCCGAGCGGCTCGCGCAATCGCGCATGGCCGCGACGACCGAGGTGATCAAGGCGCGTTACCTCGCCGTGAGCCAGGTGGACGACGTGATCGCGGCCAGCGAGCTGTTCCGTTCCCGCTCGCGCGAGCTGAAGCAGGCGATGAACCGGCAGGACGTGCCGCTCGACGACTCGGTGGTGCTCGGCTTCTCCTCTCCGCCCGAGGACCGGCAGTACCGCTTCGTCGCGCAGTCGGTCCTCGAGACCGCGCTGCGCCAGCGAAGCGACATGATGGAGGCCGAGCTCGCGATCGCCGAGTCGACGCTCGGCATCCAGGTCGCCCAGAACGGGCTGCTCCCGCGGCTCGACGCGTTCGGCACCGCCGCCCCCGTCGGCTTCGGCCAGTCGCTCGGCGGAGCGGTCAGCGACACGGGCGCCGACGCGTCGACGGTCTTCTCGTTCAACGGCGGCGTGCGGCTCGAGGTGCCCCTCGGGAACGAGGCCGCCAAGGCGGACCTGCGGATGGCCCTTTACCGCCGCCTCAAGGAGCTCGCGACGAGCCAGGACCGCCGGCAGACCATCACGCGCGAGGTCTTCGACGCGGTCTCGCGCACGGGCACGGGCTGGCAGGCCATGGTGTCGACGCGCCAGGCCGTGGACCTCGCGACGCGCGCCTACGACGGCGTGCGCGCGCTGTACGAGCGGCGCTTCGCGACCATCACCGACCTGACCCAGTCGCTCACGCAGCTCACCGAGGCGCAGCGCGCGCAGGCAATGGCCGAGGTCGGCTACCAGATCGCGCTGCTCGACCTCGCCGACGCGTCCGGGCTGCTCCCGGGCAAGGCCGGGCTCTCGATCGACTCCGACATCCCGCTTCCCGCTCCGGAGGCCGGCGACCCGGGCAGCGATCCGGAGGCGTTCCTCGACGTGCCGCCGCTGCTCGAGGCGGAACGCACGGCCCCCGGCGCGCCTGCGCCGGGGGCCGGGTGATTCACGTGGTCGAGTCCGAACGCGCCGTCAGCGGCGCTTTGAACCGAGGTTGCTCGCCTTGACGGCGGATCCGGCGGCCCGGCCCTTCGCGGCGGTCGGCACCCGCGCGGCGGTCGACTTCGAGATCTTGCCGCCCTGCACCTTGGCGAGGTCGGCGGCGTTGAGCTTCTTGCTGTTGGTCATGGGCTTCCTTTGGTTCTTGGCCATGGGGCCGACGATAGCGGCGAACGAGCGGCCGTGCGACCTGACGGCGACAGACGCCATCTTCGGTTCGGATCGGCACCCCGGCAAGGAAACAGTCATGCAATCCGGGGGCATTCCGGACCATGGACACGAAAAACCCCTTGGAGGCGTGACTCCAAGGGGCATCTGTTTCTCCGCGGCCCTGCCAGGCGCGCGAAGGGAGTGGACGTGATGGGCTCTTCCCCAACCCGAGAACGCAGGTTCCGGGGTCGGACCATCACGAAATCCCGAGCGAATGCCGACGGGCCCCCGCGGCGCAGGCGCCGGAGCCCGCACAACCGATAACGCCACCATTGACGCATTTCGGGGGGTGAACGTGATGGGAGATCGGTTCAGTTGCCGTTCATCTTCCCGTGACCGTCGCCGCCTGGTCCAACTTCGACCCCTTGGCCGACTCGCGCCTCGCGTTCGTCGCGGCGGAGGCATCCATCCTGGTCGACGGCGTCCCCGTGATCCGGCGGGAGCTGCTCCGCATCGACGAGGCCGCGCGCCGCTTCGTCGTTCGCTCGCCACGCTCGAACGCGCTCGCACGCGTGGACTTCGGGCCGACCGGCGTCGATGTCGTGCTCGTCGGGCCGGACCGCGCGAGCCTGGAGGTCGACCTGCTCGTGGGCGGGATGCGCGCGCTCGCCATCGATGCATGGGCGATGTGCGCCCGTGACGCCGCCGAGGCCTGCCTGCTCGACGCGTTCGGCCGTTCCGTGATCCCGGACCTGTGCGCGCGCGACGCGTCGATGACGCCGATGGTGATCGCCCCCGGCCGCTACCTGCTGCAGGCGTCCACGGATGCGGGCCCGTGCGTGGTGCGATTCGGCCCGAACGCGGTCGGCGCGATCGCTCAGCCGGCCTGACCCTACTCCCGGGCTGAACGCGGCGAATCAGGAGATTGATCAGGCGATCGCGGCCGCAAGCTGGTCCGCGAAGAGCGTCGCCGACTGCGGGCGCTCGGCCGGGTCGCGTGCGAGCGCACGGTCGATGGCCGCCGCCAGCCGCTCATCGAGCAGCGGGTTCGCCTCGGATGCGGGGACCCGGCGATCGAACAGGATGGCCTTCAGCAGCGCCATCGCGCCGCGGTCCTCGATCTCGTACGGCAGGCGATCGGTCAGCAGCTCGTACAGCACGACCGCGCACTGGTAGACGTCGGTGGCCGGGCCGATCCGGCCGGACTTGCCGTCCGCCTGCTCGGGGCTCATGTACGCGAAGGTGCCGACGAGGTTTCCCGTCTCGGTGTGGAAGCCCGTGCGCTGCCCGTCGTCGCGGTGCAGGCGGGCCACGCCGAAGTCCACCAGGCGGACGCGCCCCGAGTCCTCGACCAGGATGTTGTGGGGCTTGATGTCGCGATGGACGACGCCGGCCGCGTGCGCATGCGCCAGAGCGCCCAGCACCTCGATCATCGCGCCCGTGCGGCGCGCGATCGCGGCGGACTCCGCCGACGCCCACGCGTCGATGCAGCGCCCGCGGACGAACTCCATCGCGAGGTACACGTGCCCGTCGGGCGTGTGGCCCGTCTCGAACAGCTGCACGATGCCGGGGTGCCTGAGCCGCGAGAGCACCCGGCACTCCTGGCGGAAGCGGTGCAGCCCCGAGGACGAGGCGCACGAGTTGATCACCTTGACGGCCACGGTCCGGCCGTTCTCCAGGCTCTCGGCCTCGAACACGCGGCTCGAGCCGCCGTGGGCAAGCCGCCGGACGAGCCGGTAGCCGAGCACCTCGGGCATGCGTTCGGGCACGCTCGAGGCCGGGGTGGGCGCGCGATCGGCCGGCAAGTCCATCGCGGAGTCGCTCGCCTCGAGGAGCATCCGGACCTCGTCGCGGGTGTCGTCGTCGAAGTCCGCGGTCGCCAGGAACTCGTCGCGCTGCTCGCGCGGCAGCTCCACGGCGGTGTCGAACGCGCGTCGCACCGCCGTCCAGCGCTCGGCCGGGGCTGCGCTCACGCAGCCTCCGTCGTGGCATCCGCGGCCAGCGAGGCCGCGCTCGACGCGCGCCCGTACTGCTTCTCGAGGAACGCCCGCGCGAAGCGCCAGTCTCGCTCCGCGGTCGGGATGCTCGTGCTGTTCAGGCGCGCCACGTGCTCCATGGAGAGCCCGCCGAACACGCGCAGCTCGGCGACCTTCGCGCTCCGCGCGTCGATCTTCGCGAGGGTGGCCAGCGCGTCCTCGAACTCAAGGACGCCTGCCACGTCCGCACCCGCGTCGGCGGGATCGAACGCCGCGACGTCGGCCGCGCGCTTCCCGCCGCCGCGCTTCTTGCTGCGGCGCCGGCGGGCGTGGTCCACCAGGACGCTGCGCAGGACCGTGGCCGCCGTGGCGAAGAAGTGCTCCTCGCCCTCGAATTCCTCGACGTCGCGCTCGGCGAGCTTCATGAAGGCCTCGTGCACGATGGCGGTCGGCTGCAGCGTGTGGCCCACGGGCTGGTGCCGCATGAACATCGACGACAGCTCCTTGAGCCGCGCGTAGATGCCCTCGAACAACTCGGGAAGCGAAGGCTGGGACGAAATATTCTTGTTTGGCAGGGCAGGCATGGGGAACCACCGCAGGGGACTTCGCGACCTGAGTTCACGCGCTCAGGACGATCCCGTTCGGACTTCCCTAGTTCCCGCACTCCACGCGGTCCAGCAACGGACCACGCTCCACGGTCGGAGTGTGCCGCGACTTCCGGGCAGGTCAAGCCATTCTCCCGCGGGAAATTGCGAATCCGGCGGCGTGCGCGGGGCGTCGCTCCCATCGATGCGCATTCAGAACGGGTTTGTTCGCGGGTCTTGGCGCGAGCGCGCAAGGTTATGGCGCATTTCGGCCCTTCGTGGGGCTCGGTGGTCCGGCTTACGATTGGTGGCTTGCCGCGAGGATCCCCCCATGCCACACGCCGCCTCCGCCTTCCTTGAACCGCCCGCCTCGCCCTCCCTTGGCCGGGTCTACAACTTCTCGGCCGGGCCCGCGACCATGCCCGAGTCGGTGCTGCTGCAGCTCCGCGAGGAGATGCTCGACCTCTTCGGCACCGGCATCGGGTTGCTCGAGCAGAGCCACCGCGGCGCCGCCTACGACCGGATCCTGGCCGAGGCGTTCGATGCGGTCGACGCCTGCGCGGGGCTCGGGGACGACTGGGCGACCCTCTTCGTCCCGGGCGGCTCGATGCAGCAGTTCTCGCTGATGGCGCTGAACTTCGTGCCGAAGGACGGATGGGCCGCGTTCGCCGACACCGGCCTGTGGGCCCACAAGGGCGAGCACGAGACGTCGTGCGTGCGACGCGTCCGCAAGGTCTTCGACGGCAAGGCGGTCCGGTACGACCACGTGCCCGGCGACTCCGAGATCGCCGATTGCTCGGGCGCCGCGTACCTCAGCTACTGCTCGAACAACACGGTCGAGGGCACGCAGTTCGCGCGGCCGCCGCGGGTGGCCGCGCCGCTCTTCTGCGACGCGACCAGCGACATCTTCTCGCGCGAGTACGACCTCGCGGCGCATGACCTGGTGTTCGCCAGCGGCCAGAAGAACCTCGGCGCCAGCGGAATCACCATGGTGCTCGTGCGCCGCGCGCTGCTCGAGCGCGCCGACCGGTCGCTGCCGCCGATGCTGAGCTACGCGCACTTCGCGCGCACCGAATCGCGCCCGAACACGCCCCCCACCTTCGGCGTGCGCGTGATCGGGCTGATGGCGAGGTGGACCGCCGACCACGGGGGCCCCGCCGCGTTCGGCCCCCGCAACCGCGCGAAGGCCGCGCACGTCTACGCCGCCATCGACCGCAGCGGCGGCTTCTACCGCCCGTCGATGCGCGCGGACTGCCGCAGCGACATGTCGATCAGCTTCCAGCTGCCGAGCGACGCGCTGGTCGACCGCTTCGTCGCCGAGTCCGAGCGCGAAGGGCTGTGCGGCCTGCGCGGTCACCGCGAGTGGGGCGGCATCCGCGCGTGCGTCTACAACGCGTTCCCCGCGAAGGGCTGCGAGCTGCTCGCGACCTTCATGGACGAGTTCGCGCGTCGCAATGGATGAGGACGGGTTGCATCGCGCCCGGCCGGCACCCGCCGCGGGCGTCGGCGCGGGAATCCGCGCGGCCTGGTGGGCGATCGCCGGCTCATTCGCCGCGTTCGTGATCGCGTGGCCGTGGGTCGGCGGCCTCGTGGCCATGAACGACGACCTCAAGTTCGTGCGCATCATCGGCCGCGACGGCCTGTGGGACCGCATCGCGCATGCATGGACGACGCTCCCGACGTTCCGTCCGGTGGAGTACGCCGTCGGATGGACGTGCGACCCGTGGTCGCTGTCGCCCGGCGCCGTGCCATGGGTGCAGGCGGCGGGAGTGCTCGCGTACTGCGCGTCCGTCGGGTGCATCGCCCGGGTCGCGTGGCCGGCGAGGCCCTCGGCCGCCCCGATCGCGGTCGCGCTCGCCATGCTCTCGCCGGCGGCGTCGGTCTCGGCATGGCAGGCCGACACCTGCTCGCAGACGTGGACCGCGGCGCTCGGGCTGTGGTCGTCGCTCCTCGCGTGGCGGGCAGTGGCGCAGGGGCGCGGCCGGGTCCCTTCGACGGCGCCGATGACGGCGCTCGTGGTCGCGCTCGCGATCGGCGTGCTCGCCAAGGAGAACATGTACGGCTGGGGCCTCGGCATCGCCCTCGCGTGCGCGGCGACGTCGGTCGCCTCGGTCGCGTCGGCCCGGGACCGGTCATGGCGTGCGGCGTGGGTGGCCTTGCCCTGCATCGCGGTTCCCGCCGCGCACGCCGCGATGCGCTGGACGACCGGCGGCCTCGGCTCGGTCTCCACGGACGGCGATGTCGGTCGCTATTCGGTGGAGCTCGGGACGAACCTCCTCGTCAACGTGGCGATGTCGGCGGGTGCGCTGCTCGGCAACGGCCCCTTCCACCTGCTCACCGACGATGCCGCGCACGCGGCGCTCCGGGTGCTCCCGTTCGTCGCGGTGCTCGCGGCGCTCATGGTCATCGGGGTGGCGGCGGCGTTCGCGTGGACCAACCGCGGCGTCGAGGGGGCGCCGCGCCTCCGCGACGGATGGGGCAGGGTGCTCCTGCTGCTCCTGGTGGCCGCCATGAGCCTGGCACCGACGCTCCCGATGGGGCAGGTGGGCGAGCTCTACGGCATGGGCGCGAACGCCGCCACGGCGGTGCTGGTGGCCGGGTGCGCGTGCGCGCTGTGGTCGCCCGCCGCTCGCGACGAGGTCGCGATCGGGCGCGGCGTCGCCGTGCTCGGGCTGTCCGCGCTCATGGCGATCGGCACCCTCGGCCTCGCCGGCCGCGCGGGCCACTTCCGCGCCACGTGGGCCGTCGCGCGCACGCTGAACGACCGGATCGCGACGCGCGCGCGCGATGCCGATGCGGCGGGCCGGGACCTCGTGGTGTACTTCGGCGCGCCCTGCCTCAACGGACGCACCTACGGGCAGTACGTGTGCCCGGCCGTCCAGGCCGTCGACGTCGCGGAGTCGTCGAAGTGGCTGGACGCGGCCACTCCCCGCGCGCGCGTGCTCCTCACCTCCGAGGTGCCGCCGGCGCAGCCGGGTCCCGACGACCTGGTGCTCGACTGCCTCGACCTTCCCGCGCGGCCGTCATACTGACGGGCGGGCTCACTTCTTCCCGCCGAACATCCCGCCGAGACCGTCGCCCACGCCCTTGAGCGCGTCGCCGACTCCCTTCGTCGCGTCCTTCAGCGACTCGCCGATGACGGTGCCCGCCTGGCCGAGCGCGTCGGTGACGCCCTTGCCGACGGCCGCGGGCAGCCGCGTGCCCATCTCGGCGACCACCGCTCCCATCACTGCCTCGAAGGCCTCGCCGGTGATCTGCGCCGCGAGGTCCCCGCTGGAGGCCTTGCTCGAGATGTCCCGCGCCTCGACCTTCGCGAGCTTCGCCAGCACGGGCACGTCCTTGCCGGACGGCTTCTCGGAGAGGTGGACCTCGGTGTCGGTGAGCGTGAGGCGGCGGATGAGGACCTCGATGCCCGGGCCTCCCGCGGCGGGCTTCGCGCCCTCGGGATCCTTTCGCTCGCCGCCTCCCAGGCCCTTCACCAGCTCGGCGATGTTGTTGCGCGTGCCGTCGAGCAGGAACCACACGCCCACGCCGTCGAGCTCGATGGCGTCCACCACCAGCCTGCTCGTCGAGCTCTCGCCCGAGACGTCCACCGCGATGCGGCGCGCGACGAGCGCGTGCGGCGGCTCGAAGCCCTTCGGGTTGCCGACCTTCACGTCCTCGACGACGACGGCCGCGCCCCAGACGTCGATGGTGACCCAGCCGATCTCGACCGGGACGTTCAGCACGCCCGACGCCGCGCCGCGCGCGATCGCGGTCGCGACGTGGTTGCGGACGGCATAGGCGACGACCGCAAGTCCCAGGAGGCCGGAGGCGGCGATGACGGCGATGCGGACGGGGCGCTTCATGGGGCGCAAGGTAGGGACGCCGCGTGCGCGCCGTCAACCGGACGATTCCGCGACATGACCGCCCGCGCCCCGGCCGCGCCGGCGAAGCACGCCCCCAGTGCGGCCGCCACGCAGCCCGCGGTCGAGAGCTCGCGCACCCCCGAGGCGTCGAGGCCGGCGACGGGTGCCGCGACGCACGCGGCCACGTGCCCGAGCACCGTCGCCCCGCACCCGAACGCCGCGGCCAGCGCGGCCATCGGGACGAGCCGCGCGCAGGCGAGCCGCGCCGCGCACGCGGGCACCACCAGCATGGCGACGACGATGACGCTCCCGAGCGACTCGAAGCACGCGACGCACGTGGCGGTCGCCATGGCCCCCACGATCGCGTCGCATGCCGCCGGGCGCGCGCCCGCGGCACGCGCGAACCCGCGGTCGAAGCTCGACGCGAGGATGGGCCGCCACGCGAGCGCCGCGACCGCGACGTTCGCCCCCGCCGTCGCGGCGATCACGAGCGCCGCGCGCGGGACCGCGCGTCCACCGGCCGTGACGCGGTCGAGCGGCGCGAACTCGATGGCGCCGAACAGGACGCACGACGGGTCGATGTCGACGCCGTCGGCCGCGCGGACCACGAGCGCCAGGCCGAGCGCGAACAGCGCCGTGTACGCGATGCCGAGGGCGGCGTCTCGCTCCACGCGCAGCCTTCGTTCGAGGAACGCGCTGCCCGCCGACATCGCGACGGCCGCGACCGCGGCGCCGCCCGCCATCCACGCGAGGTCGCGGGTCCCCGAGAGCAGGAACGCCCCCGCGATCCCCGGAAGCACGGCATGCGCGATCCCGTCGGCCGCCATCGACTGCCTGCGCGCCACGAGCAGCGTGCCCGGGACGGCGCAGGCTACGGCCGCGAGCGCGCCGATCGCGATGATCCAGCCGTCGACCTCGGGCGTCCACGCGCGGAGCGCATCGATCGCGGCGTGCGCGCGGCTCATGCCGTCGCCCCCGGGCCCGCGCCGCGCGCGCGCGGCGCCGCCACGAGCGATGCCGCGAGGATCGCCGCGCACGCGAGCACGACGAAGGGACCCGTCGGGGCGTCCTCGATCGCGGCGCTCGCGACCGTCCCCGCGACCGCGCCCGCCGCGCCGAGCACCGCCGCGAGCGCCGTCATGGCGCCCATCGTCCGGCACCATGGGCGCGCCGCGGCCGCTGGGATCACCAGCAGCGCCACCGAGAGCACCAGGCCCACGGCGCGCATGCCAGCGACGATGTTCGCGACGGCAAGCGCCGACACGAGCGCGTCGAGCCGGCCCGCGGGCCGGCCGACCGAGCGCGAGAAGTCCTCGTCGAACGCGAGCGCGCGCAGGTCGTGCCGGAACGCGGCCGTGAGCGCGACGCTCGCCGTGGCCACGGCGGCGGCGACGTGCAGGTCGGAGCGCACCAGGGTCGCGGCGTCGCCCGTGACCAGCGACTCGAGCCCGGCGCCGTGCCCGCCCTCGACCTGCTGGAGCGCGCTCAGCATGGCGGTCCCGAGCCCGAAGAGGCTGCCCAGCGCGATGGCCATCGCGGCGTCGGCGGGGAGCCGCGTGGCCCGGCGGATCCAGTGGACCGCCGCGATGCCGGCGAGCGCCCCGAGCGCCGCGCCCGCGACCAGCACCCATGGCTCGCGCCCCGTTCCGCCGAGCGAGAGCGAGAGCGCCCCCGCGCCCACGATGCCCGGAAGCGTCGCGTGCCCCGCCGCGTCCCCGAGCAGCGCGCGCCGACGGAGCACCAGCAGGGTGCCCACGACGCCGCACGACGCGCCGAGCGTGGCGGTGGCGGCGAGCACGGTGCGCGCGTGCGGGTCCCCGAGGAGCCCGGCGAGCGCGGCGGTCATGCGGTCGCCTTCCCCGAGTGCGGTGCGTCGCCGTAGGTCCGGGCGAGCCATGCGGCGGTCATCACGTCGCGGGCCGCGCCGTGCGCGATGACCGTCCCCCGCACGAGCACCGCGTCGTCGAAGCGCTCGCGGACCGTCTCGAGGTCGTGGTGGACGACCACCACCGTGGTGCCGCGGTGCCTGAGCCCGGAGAGCAGGGCGAGGAGGTCGTGCTCGGTGGTCGCGTCGATCGAGGCGAACGGCTCGTCGAGGAGCACGAGGTCCGCGCGTTGCGCGAGCGCGCGCGCCATGAACGCGCGCTGCTGCTGGCCTCCCGAGAGCTCGCCGATTGGCCGCGCCGCGAGGTCGGCGAGCCCCACGTCCGCGAGCGCCTCGAGCGCCTCGCGACGCGCGCGGCCCAACCGCAGCCCGAACCACCCGAGCCGAGCGTGCGCGCCCATCTCCGCGACCTGCCGCACCGTGATCGGGAAGTCCCAGTCGACGGCCGCGCGCTGCGGGACGTAGGCCACGCGCGCCCGGCACGCATCGATCGGCCCGCCGAGGACGCGCACGGACCCGGTGAAGGGCAGCATGCCCATCACGGCACGGAGCAGCGTGCTCTTGCCCGCCCCGTTCGGGCCCACCACCGCGGTCATCGCGCCTGCGCGGATGCGCAGCGTCGCGTCGCGCAGCACCGTCCGGCCGCCGTACGCGACGGCGAGCGAATCGATCGCGACCGCGACGGCCGGGTCGCCGGCCGTCATGGCGCGGTCCCTTCCCGATCGAGCCCGGAGGCGTCGCCGCCGAGCGCTCCGACGATGGTGCGCGCGTTCTCGAGCATCATCCCCTCCCAGTCCCCGGCCGGCGTGCCGGGCACGCCGAGCGCGTCCGAGTGCAGGGTCCCGCCCGTCTCGAGCCTCGCGCCTCGTGCCCTCGCGCCCTCGACCAGCGCCGCCACCGCCCGGTCGGGCACGCTCGTCTCGACGAACACCGCCGGGACGCCGCGGGCCACCACCTCGTCGAGAAGCGCGCGGAGGTTCGCGAGCCCCGTCTCGGACTCGGTGGAGAGTCCCTGGACGCCACGCACCTCGATCCCGAACGCGGCGCCGAAGTAGCCGAACGCGTCGTGCGCGGTGACGAGCAGGCGTCGCCCGGGCGGGATGGTGGCGATCGCGGCGCGCACGCGCTCGGCGACGCGCCCGCAGCGGAGGCCGAAGGCGGCGGCGTTCGCGGCGTACCGGTCCGCGTGGCCCGGATCCTCGCGAGCCATGCACGACGCAAGGCCCTCGGCGGCCAGCGCCCACAACGCCGGGTCCATCCACACGTGCGGGTCGGCCTGGCCATGGGCGTCCTCGGCGGTGCGCCAGCGGTCCATCGGGATCGCCGACGACGCCTCGAAGACGGTGCATCCGGAGCGCGCGAGCTTCGGGAGCACGTCCGCCATGCGGCCCTCCAGGCGAAGGCCGTTCGCCACCACCACGTCCGCGCGGGCGAGGATGCGCGCGCCGCCCGCGGTGGGGCGCCACAGGTGCGGGTCGACGCCCGCGGGCATGAGGCCCTCGATCCGCAGTCCCGGCACGCCGGCGCACACCGTGCGCGCAAGGTCCGCGCAGGGCGTGGACGTGGCGACGACGACGCGGTCGCCCGGCCCGGCGTCGGCGGACCCGTCCGCGCGCCCGCAGGCGCCCGACGCGCACGCGATCGCCCCGAGGAGCACCGTCGCGAGGATGCGTTCGATTGCGCTTGACACGGGTGTAGCCTCGGCTACAAATGGTAGCGCATGCGGCGACGCGCACGAAGCCCGGCATCCGAGGCATCACCCGCGGCCGCGGCCGCGGCGGCGGCGTTTCCGAAGGTTCGCCGCGACCACGCGACCGAGACGGCCGAGGACTACGTCGAGGCGATCGAGGCGATCGCGCGCGCGAACGGAACGTGCCGGGTCACGGACCTCGCGCGGCACATGCGGGTCTCGCACGTGACCGTCGTGCGGACGCTCGAGCGCCTCGTCGCGGCGGGACTCGTGGCGAAGGCGCCGTACGGGCCGGCCACGCTCACGCCTGCCGGTGCCCGCATGGCGCGCACGGCCCGCGACCGGCACGAGTGCGTGCTCGCGTTCCTGCGCGCGATCGGCGTTCCCGACCATGTCGCGGCGCGCGACGCCGAGGGGCTCGAGCACCACGCGTCCCCCGCGACGCTCGAGGCGATGGCGCGGTTCGTGGCGTCGGGCGGCCGCCGCCGCGCGGCCGCCGCCGCTCCCTAGACTCCGCCCCATGCCATCGCCCGGCCAAGCCTCGCCGTCCGACGACCGCCCGCTCGACCGGCGCACCGTGCTGGCGGTCGCGGTCGCGGCGCTCGGGTACTTCGTCGACCTCTTCGACCTCGTCCTCTTCTCGATCCTGCGCATCCCGAGCCTGAAGGCGCTCGGGATCACCGACCCCGACGAGCTGACCCGGGTCGGCAAGCGCCTGCTCGACGTGCAGTTGGTCGGCATGCTCCTCGGCGGCATCGCCTTCGGCATGATGGGCGACCGCCTCGGGCGGCTGAAGACCCTCTTCGGGTCGATCCTCCTCTATTCGGCGGCGAACATCCTGAACGCGTTCGTCACCGACGTGTGGCAGTACGAGGTGCTCCGCTTCGTCGCGGGGTTCGGGCTCGCGGGCGAGCTCGGCGCGGGCATCACCCTCGTCGCCGAGCTGCTGCCGACGCGCAAGCGCGGCATCGGCACCACCATCGTCGCCACGGTCGGGCTCTCGGGCGCGGTGGCGGCCGGCATCGTGGGCGCGCGCGTGCCGTGGAACTGGTGCTATCTCGTCGGCGGGCTGATGGGGCTCGCGCTGCTCGCGATGCGCGTGGGCGTGGCCGAGAGCGGGCTCTTCGAGGGCACGCGCACGGCCGCCGTGCACCGCGGCAACCCGTTGCAGCTGCTCTGGCCGCCGCGCCGGTTCCTGCGCTTCGCGATGGTGGTGATGTCGGCGATGCCGATCTGGTTCGTTGGCGGCGTGATGTTCGTGTTCGCCCCCGAGATCGGGAGGTCGATGGGCATCGCGGCGCCCATCGAGCCGCCATTGGTCATCGCGTGGGCGTACGGCGGGGTCGTCGTGGGGGACGTCATCAGCGGCACCGTCTCGCAGCTCCTGCAGAGCCGCACGCGCACCATCATCGGGTTCCTGGCGCTCCTCGCGGCGTCGATCGCGCTTTTCGCGGCACTTGCGCCGCGGGGCCCGGAGTGGTTCTACGCGATGATGGCGGTCGTCGGCGCCGCGACCGGCTTCTGGGCGATCTTCGTGACGACCGCGAGCGAGCAGTTCGGCACCAACCTTCGCGCCACCGCCGCCACCAGCGCCCCGAACTTCGTGCGCGCGATGGCGGTCCCGATCACGTCGATCTGGCTCGCGATGAAGCCCGGCATGGGCGCGGCGCAGGCGACGTGGGTGCTCGGGATCTGCTGCGTGGCGGTAGGCATCCTGTGCGCGCTCGCGCTCGACGAGACGTTCCACCGCGACCTCGATTACCTCGAGCACTGAGCGGAACTCCTGCGGGCGTGGAAGCGAACGGAATCCGCAGGCCACGTGAAGCAGCGCGGCCGTCCCGCAGGGGGGACGGCCGCGCCGTTGGGTTCATGGTCGGGAAGGCGTCAGTCAGCTCACTTCGCGCCGCCGCCCTGCTGGCCGGGTGCCTGCTGGCCGGGTGCCTGCTGGCCCGGGCCCTGCGGGCCGCCCTGGCCACCTCGGCCGCCGGGACGGCGTCCGGGCTCGCCGGGCTTGCGGCCGGGCCGGCCCTTCTCGAATTCGTCCTTGGTGACCTTGCCGTCACCGTCGGCGTCGAGCTTCTTGATCCGCTCCCACTGCTCCGGCGAGACATCGTCCGCGGTGATGGAGCCGTCGCCGTTCTTGTCGAGGTCCGTGAAGACGGGACGCTTGCGTTCGCCGCCGCCGGGTCCGCCCGGGCCGGGGCCACCGGGGCCACCGGGACCGCCGGGGCCACCCGGTCCGCCCTGGCCGGGCCCCTGCGAGGGCGGGGCCTTGCCGGGGCCGCCGTCCTGCGGGAACGCCACGGCGCTCGCGGCCAAGGTGAGTGCGAACAGGGGTGCTGCGATCAGGGTCGTGCGAATGCTCATCGTGATTCAGTGTCCTTTCGTTCCGGCGATTGCCGGGTCCGCCGTGCCGGGGACACGGGGAGAACGGCGCGGGTCGCGCACCATTGCGCACCGACGCCCGATTCTCACTTCACGACCACCCTCGTCGCCCGCACCACCATCAGCCCGGCGTCGTTTTTCTCGACCACCGTGCCCGTCACGGCCACCGTGGCCAGCGGCTCGAGCCCCGCGGCGCCGCGCACCGGGAACCCGAACGGCACGCCCTGCGCGTCGACGAGCTCGATGGTCGCCATGCCGCGCTTGAGCCCGGCGCGGTCCTCGCAGCAATAGTCCCACGGCGTCTTGCAGTGATCCGGGTCGGGACCGTCCGCGCAGCTCTTGAGCGACGGATCCACGATCGTGAACATGGCGACGTCGTGCGTGAAGGGAACGCGGCTTCCGCCGATGCGACCGACCACGGTCACGGTGTCGCCCTGCTTCGCGGACGCCTTGCACGCGGCGACGGGGGTCCCCGTGGGTTCGCCGCGGGTCACCAGGCCGTCGGGAAGCGACACGTGCGAGATGCCGTGCGAATCGCCCACCGCTTGAGGCGCGGTCGTGCCGGCCACGGGCCCGGCCGCGACTGGCGCACCGCCGTCGCCGTGGCCGTGCCCGTCGTGCGCGTGCCCGTCGTGCGCGTGCCCGTCGTGCGCGTGCCCGTCGTGCTCGCCTCCGCCGCACGCCGCGAGCGCGATGACCAACGGTGCGAGCGCCAGCGGACGGAGCGCGTTGCGGTTCATGAGTCGTTCCATGGTCCCATTCCTTTGCCCGTGTCCGGGCGCTTAGTCCGCCTTCAGGGCGGAGGGTATCTGCATGCGGAGGCAGCGGACCGCGGGTGCCACGCACCCGGCGATCCCCGTGACGAGTCCCGCGGCGAGGCCGACGGCCACCGTGCGCTCGTCGACCCGGAGCGCGAACGTGCCCATCGAGAAGTGGACGGCGATGCCGTCGAGGAACGCCGCGGCGAGCGCGGCCGCGGCGAGCGCCCCGGCCATCGAGGCGACCAGCGCCTCCTGCGACATGCTCACGACGATTGCCGCACGCCCGAAGCCGAGCACCTGCAGCATGGCGAGCTCGCGGATGCGGCTCGCGAACGCGCCGTACATCGTGTTGAGCCCGCCGAGCAGGGCGCCGAGCGCGACCAGCCCGGCGCTCGCGGCCACCATCACCTGCACCGGCCGGAAGAACGCCCCCTGCGTGGCGTAGTACGCGGGCTCGTGGATCGCGCTCAGCTCGAGATCGATCCGCCGCTGCGCGAAGGCATCGACCTGCCCGGGCGTCGCGCCGGGCGCGAGCGTCAGCACGACCGCCGAGATCGTCTCGCGGCGCGTCAGCACCAGCACGTCGGTGAGCGGCATCCACGCCTCGCCGTCCATGACGGTGCCCGGCGCGTCGAACAGCCCCACGACCCGGAACGGCCGGCCGTCGACGCGCACGGTCGAGGGTTCGCCGCCCGCGTCGAGCCTGGCCGCGAGCGACGCGTCGTCGATTCCCGCGGCGCGCGCCGCGCTCCGGCCCAGCGCCACCTCGTCCGAGCCGGCCTGGGGCGCGCGGCCCGCGCGCATGCGCACCTGCGGGTGAACCAGGAATGCCATGGGCGTGACGCCGCGCACGAGGCCGCCCGCGTCCGGTGCCTCGCCGTCGCCTGCCGTCGCGCGCGCGTCCACCGCGAGGGCAACGTTCACCTCGGGGCTCGCGAGCGGCTGCCCGTCGATCGACGCGATGCCGCGCAGGCTCGCGACCACGACGCCCGCCGTCGAGGCCGCGATCTCGCTGCGCTCTGCGCTCTCCTCGCTTCCGGCGCCCAGGAGCACCACGTTGCGGTCGAGGCCGCTCGCGCGCAGCGCGCCGTCCATGCCGAGGACGAAGGCGGTGCCGCCCATGGCGAGCAGGGACACCAGCAGCGAGCCTCCCACGGACATCGCGAGCCGCCCCGTGCTCCGGCCGAGGTTCCGCGCCGCGTAGGTGAAGGGCAGGAGTCGCATGGTCATGGGTTCATCCCGCCCGCAGCCCCTGGACGATCTCGCGCCGTGCGGCGCCCCACGCGGGCGCGATGCCGGCCACGGCGCCGAGGAGCGCCGCGATGCCGATGCCCGCGGCCGTGACCGCGAGCCCCGCGGTCACCTCGATCGAGACGCCCTCCATGGTGAAGTTGATGCCGGCCGCGCGAAGCACGCCGTAGGCCCCGATGGCGCCGATGGCGCCGCCCGCGAGCCCGAGCATGGTCGCCTCGAGCAGCACGGTCCACGCGAGCGTGCCCCCCGTGAAGCCGAGCGTCTGCAGGATCGCGTGGTCCCGCACGCGGTCCCGCACCGCCAGCGCGATCGCGTTCGCGATGAGCGCGAAGACCGCCGCGAGGCTGGCCCACCCGACCACCGACGCGAAGTCGACGATCGCAAGCACGTCGCGCGCCGCGCGCGCGACGAAGGCCGACTCAGGGCGTGTGGTCGTCGGGAACTGGTCCGACGCGAACGCGGCGTCGATCGACGCGGCGACCGGCTCGAGCGACGCGTGGTCGTCCACCTCCACGTTGAACTGCGTCACGATGCCGCCCGTGCCGCCGCGTTGCGCGGTCTCCTGCAGGAAGGGCAGGTGGACGTACGCGACGTTGCGGTCCTGCACGTCCGGGCTCTCGAAGACCCCGGCGACCCACGTGCTGACGCCCGCGGCGGTGAACCGGTCGCCGGGCCGCAGCCGGCGGCGCTCGGCGAGCGCCGCGCCGACCAGGGCCGCGTCGCCGCGGGAGCGCCACGCCTCCACGCTCCCCGAGACCATGCGGGCCGTGCGCATCTTCCCGTCGAGGAACCCCTCCTCGGGGACGCCGCGGAACGTCACGACGTCGAGGGACGCGCGGCAATTGCTCACCACGATCTTGATCGGCACCGCCGCCCGCACGCCCGGGATCCGCGCGATGGCGGACGCGTAGCTCTGCGGAAGCTGGCTGGCGAAGGGGCAGAAGCGGTTCTGCCGGTACACGACCAGGGTCGTCTCGGAGGCGCCCGCCTCGGTGGCGCGCCTCACGCCCTCCCGCATGCTCTCGACGAACGCGAAGAGGAACGTGGCCACCGCGATGCCGGCCACCGTGAGCCCGGTGCGCAGCGGCCTGCGCGCGAGGTTCCGCCAGGCATAGGGGACGGTGCGGAGCAGCGCGCTCATGCCGGGCTCCCTTCGCGGGCGGGCGAGTCCACGATCGAGCCCTTCTCGAGGTGCACCGTGCGGCGGGCGCGCCCGGCGGTCGCGGGGTCGTGGGTCACCATCACGATGGTCTGCCCGAGCTCGCGGTTCAGGCGTGCGAGCAGGTCCATCACGTGCGCCGCGCTCTCACGGTCGAGGTCGCCGGTCGGCTCGTCGGCCAGCAGGAGGCTCGGCCGCGCGACGATGGCGCGCGCGATCGCGACGCGCTGCTCCTGGCCGCCCGAGAGCTGGCGCGGCAGGTGCGCGTGCCGGTCGGCCAGCCCCACGAGCTCGAGCGCCTCGGCCACGCGCCGGTGCCGCTCGGCGCGCGACAGGGGGTGCAGCAGCAGCGGGAGCTCCACGTTCTCGTACGCAGTGAGCACGGGGACCAGGTTGTACAGCTGGAACACGTAGCCCACGGCCGTGCTCCGCCACGCGGCCAGCGCCCCGCGCCCCAGCCGCGTGATCTCCTGCCCGTCGACCATGATCGACCCGGCGGTCGGGCGGTCGATGCCGGCGAGCAGGTTCAGGAGCGTGGTCTTGCCCGAACCCGACGGCCCCATCAGCGCCACGAAGCCCCCCGCGTCGATCGAGAGATCGACGTCCATCAGCGTGTGGATCACCTCGTCGCCTCGCCGGTAGTCCTTGCGCAATGCGATGCACTCAATCGCCGCCATGGTTCGCCTCCTTCCGTTCCGCGGCCTCGCGCCAATCGTCCGACACGCGCACTCGCGTTCCCGCTGCGAGCGGGTCGTCGGCGCGGAGCAGCATGTCGCTCGCGCGCAGGCCCTCGGACACGGGCACCCAGCCGCCCTGCGCGGCCCCCGACACGCGCACGGCGCGCTCCTCGACCGTGCCGCGGCCGCCGTCGATTCCCGCCACCACGCGGACGCGCTCGCCCCCTGGCGGGCCCGCGATGCACTCGGCCCGTGCCCACGTCGTGGTCCGGGTCACCGTGCGCGCGGCGGTCCCCGCGGCCATGGCCGCGCGCGGGAAGACGCGCACGCGCGCCAGCATGTCGGGCTTCAGGCCGGGCACGGGGTCGTCGAGCCGCACCTTCACCTGCACCGTGTTCTTCGCCACGTCCGCCTGGTGCACGAAGCGCGTCACCTCGCCGCGCATCGTGCGGTCGGGGAACGCGTCGACGCGCACCTCGGCGCGGTCGCCGATGCCCACGGACCCGACCTCGGCCAGCGGCACGTCGGCCCGCACCTGCAGCCGCGCGGGGTCATAGAGCTCGAAGAGCGGCATCGCGTCGGCCATCCCCACGGCGCCGCCCGGGACGGCGCGCCGCGCCATCACGGTGCCGTCGGCGGGCGCACGCACGGACGTGCGCTCGAGCGCGAGCCGAGCCATCGCGAGCGCTGCCTCCGCTCCCTTCGCGCCGGCGTCCATCGCGTCCACGCGTCGCTCGAGCCGCGCCACCTCGCCGGCGCTCGCGGCGCCCTTGTCGACGATCCTGCGCTTGCGCGCGAGCTCGTCGGCCATCTCGTCCCGCCGTGCGCGCGCCTCGGCGAGCGCGGCCTCGGCCTGCGCGACGGCGATCCGCTGCTCCTCGTCGAAGAGCGTGGCCATCACGTCGCCGGCGGCCACCGGTTGGCCCTCGAGCGCCCGAACCTCGCGCACCACGCCCGTCGTCAGCGCGCGCACGCCCACGGCGAACGGCGCGGGCTCGACCCACCCCGGCGCCTGCACGGGCGATCCCTCGGCGGCGTTCGCCGCGCCGGCGTCGACCTGCGTCTCGCGCATGAGCACGGGAAGCACGTGCGCCTCCGCGACCGGCACGAGGGCGTTCCACCCGGTGAAGGCGAGCAGCGTCGCCGCCGCGCCGACGAGGGCCACGGGAAGCGCCACGCGCGTGGCGAGGTGGCGGGACGGCATGGGGATCGAGTTCATTGCATGGTCTCCAGCGAAGCGAAGTCGAAGGTCTGGATCGGGCCGAGGCCGCCGCCGGCGCCGCTCATGCCCATGCCGCCCGGGTCGAGCGCGGGGAGCCCGCCGCCCTGCATCGCCGGCAGGCGCGCGCCCGCGAGCGCCTGTTCGAACCCGAGCGCCGCCAGCGCGCGGTCGCGCTCGGCGCGCGCGAGCTGGATGCGGATGTGGTTCTCCTGGTGCTCGCTGCGCCAGAGCTGCACGGCGGGCCGGTCGCCTGCCTCCACCGCCGCGCGCAGGATCTCTCGGTTGCCCTCGAACGAGGCAAGCGTCATCCCGCGCAGCGTCGCCTCGTGGTGCTCCGCCGCGGCAACCCGCTCGAGCGCGCGGCGCGCATCGATGACCGCGCGCTGCCAGGTGGCGTCCGCGTCGAGCCGCGCGATCTCGAGGTCGCGCTCGGCGGCGGCCACGCGGAACCGTCCGTCGTTGAAGAGGGGCACCGTGAGCTGCGCCTGCAGCATCACGGCCGAGTCGTCCTCCATGTCGCGCTCCCAGCCGGCGCCCAGCATCACGCCCGGCAGCCGCGCGAGCCGCGCGAGCGCCACGCGAGCCTCCGCCCCGGCGACGCGGGCCTCCGCCGCGCGCAGGTCGAGCCTCCGCTCGCGCACCAGTGCGCGGAGCGCGTCGTCGTCGAACGCGTCGGGCGCCGTGACCACGCATGCATCTCGCGCCGCGCGCGCGCCCGCGTCGGCGGTGACCCACCCGAGCCCGTCCGCGCCGCGGCCCATCGCCTCGAGCAGCCGCGTCTTCTGCGCCACGAGGTCGAGCGATGCCTCCATCGCTCGGTTCTGCGCCTCGGCGGCGTTCATCCGGGCCTCGTTCACCGCGGCGGCGGTGGCGTCGCCGGCGTCGAACGCGGCCTGCGTCGCCGCAAGGATGCGCTCTGCGACCTCCACGTCGCGGCGGGCCAGCGCCTCGACCTCGATCGCGCCCGCGGTCGCCACGTACGCCGAGCGCGCCTCGGCCGCGGTCGACACCGCGAGCGCCGCGGCCTCGAAGAGCAGGGCACGCAGCTGCGCGTCGGCCTCGCCCACGATCGCGTCGCGCTTCCACAGCCAGTCGACCTGCTGCCCGACCATCGCCAGCACCGGCACCACGCCCATGTCCACGGGAATGCCGCCCGCCACGTTCACGACCGGGTTCGGCGCCAGCTGCGCGTCCTGCGTCCACGCTCGCCGTCGCTCCACCTCGGCAACCACCCTTCGCAGCGCGCGGTTGCCTGCGAGCGCCAGGTCCACCGCCGTGCGCGCGTCCAGCGGCCGCGCGCAGTCCCACCGGTCGTCGGGCGCGTCCCACGCACGTTCGTGCGCACCGGCGAGCGCGCCGTCTCCGTGGCCAACGCGGGCGTCGAGGTCCGGGACCACCTCCGCCATCGTCGGGCCCGGTGCCGTGCCGCACCCCCAGGCCGTGATCGTCGCCAGCGCGGCCACCAGGGCCTGCGCCGCACGCGTCGGTTGTCGATTCATCGTGAGCCTCCGTCGATGCCACCGCCGCACGGCGCGCGCCGTGCTCGTCCTCGGGCGGATCGACGGGTTCAGATCACGAGCCGCGCATGGAGCGCGAGCGCGGAACGCCCGCTCGGCTTCCAGGGCGGGGCGTGGGAGCGGGGCCACGATGCGTGCGCGCCCGGCGTCGCCTGCGTGTCGGAAGCGGGCACGGCGCGCAGCGCCGGGTCTGGCACCCCCACCGAGTCGTGCTCCACGCCGGGCACGCCCGGCGCGGCGGCCTTCGCCTTCAGCGAGCCGCACGCCGCGCAGTCGTCGCATGGCGCCGGCGCGGGCGGCGCATCGCCGTCATGCACGTCGGCGTCCCCGATCGCGCAGCACCCGGCGACGGGCGCAACCTCGGCCCGGCAGCACGCCGGCACGTCGTCCACGCACGAGGCCGTCGCTTCGCCCCAGTGCATCGCATGCACCACGGTGCGCGCCGCGGCCCGCGCCTGGCAGCAGCAGAACGGCAGCCAGAGCGCCATGAGCGCGGCCAGCAGGCGATGGGCGGGCGACGACCGCACGGCATGATTGTAAGCCGCGTCCGGGCCCCGCGCAAGCGAAATGCCCGCCCGGCGGGTGCCGGGCGGGCAAGGGATGCGGTCTTGGATGCGCTTCGCGGGTCCGCGAACCGTCACTGCCAGAGCG
>CAMDUT010000013.1 GCA_945877905.1 Phycisphaera mikurensis NBRC 102666
CCCGCGGGTCCGGTCGCCGTGGCCGGCCGCCGGCTGGTCACGATCCCCGAGGGCCGCTACCTGGGCGCCGCCACCGACATCGCGCCGCTGCCGCCGGGCACCGGTCCCGAGGGAGGATTCTCCTTCGCGCTCCAGGGATCCAACGGCGCCACGGTCGGGCTGATGACCGCCGCGTTCGCCGAGACCTCGCACAAGGCCATCCCGGGACTCGTGCGCTCGGTTCGCGTCCTCGACGATCGGCTGTTCGCGCTGAACGACCGCGCGATCCACACCTGGCGCATCCAGGGCACGCAGCTCGTCGACGGGGAGGAGATCGCGCTCCGCGGCGGGCGCGACATCGGCGCGCTCCGCCCCAACCACTACGCGGTGTGCGGTTCGTTCGGGCGGGCCATGTACCGCCATCGCGCCGAGGGCAAGCGCGACGCGGACACGTTCTACAACGTCGACCGCCAGCCGGGGCTGCTCGAGGTGGCCATCAGCGACGGCCGCCGCATCCTCGCGGGCGGGCGCGAGGGGTTCTGGATGTGGCGCGTCGGCAGCGAGCCCGAGGTGACCGACAAGACCACCGAGCTTGTCACCGCGGTCGACCCCGAGGTGACGGCCGCGTGGGGTTCGGCCCGCATCCTCAAGGAGAAGGACGAGGCGGGCAACGAGGTGCGCCGCGCGGTCGAGATCCGTCACGGTCCGGCGACCGACCGGTTCGTCCCGGAGGGCTCGCACCACGTCACCTGCATCGCGCTCGTCGACGGGGACGTGTGGATCGGGCATGACCGCGGCCTCGACGTGCTTCGCCGCGTGGAGGCCGCGCCCGAGCTCGATGAGAAGGGGCGCCCGAAGCCGCCGACCGACGCGTCCCGCGCCCGCGCGGCCGCCGGCGTCATCGAGGTGCGGCACGCGTTCCGCTTCGAGGGGCCGCCGCTCTACGTGTATCCCGAGCGCATCGGCGGCGGCGCCGCCGTGATCACGCTGCACGGCGGGTTCATCCTCCTCAAGCCGGTCGCGGTGGGCGAGGCGCCGGAGTTCGAGGGCCGCGGGGACGTCGAGTAGCGGGGCGCGCCGTCGCGCCCCCGTCGCGCGCCGCCTGCGTCGCCTCCGAGCACCACGTTCGGCAGATGGCGTCCGACCCGCACGTGTTGCCGCGTGCGCGGCAGACGGCGCGACCGTGGAAGATCAGCAGGTGGCTGAGGTCGCACCACCGCTCGCGGGGGAAGAGCGCCATGAGGTCGCGCTCGACCTTCGCCGGGTCGTCGTGCCGTGAAAGCCCCATTCGCTTGGCAAGCCGCCCCACGTGCGTGTCGACCACCACGCCGGCCTGGATCCCGAAGCAGTTGCCGAGCACCACGTTCGCCGTCTTGCGCGCCACGCCTCGGAGGGCGAGCAACGCATCCATGTCGCGGGGCACGTCGCCGCCGTGGCGCTCGACCAGCGCCGCCATCGACTCATGCACGGCGCGGGCCTTGTTGCGCCAGAGGCCGATGGTGCGGATGTACGGGGCGATCTCGTCGGGCGTCGCGCGCGCGAGGTCCGCGGGTGCCGGGAAGCGCGCGAAGAGCGCGGGCGTGGCCGCGTTCACCGACTCGTCGGTCGCCTGCGCGCTCAGGATGGTCGCGACGAGCAGCTCATGCGGCCTCGACCAGTCGAGCCGGCACGTGGCCTCCGGGTAGCGCGCGTCGAGCGCCGCGAGGAGCGCCCGCGCGCGCTCGCGCCGCGCCGGCGAGGGCCTCGGGAGCTTGAACGGGATCTCCGGGTGCGCCGGGTCCGAGGGGCCGGCTTCACCGCGTCTGGCGGCGGGCCCCGGGGCGCGCGTGGCTCGCTTCGCTCGCTTGGCCATGGGCAGTCGAGTGTAGGCACGCACGCGCTAGGCTTCCCGGCATGGGTGACGTGCACCGGATGCAGTCCATGGTGGGCGTGACGATCGCGCCGCTGGGGAGCCCGCAGCGCGCGTTCGCCGTGCTTCGCGCGCTCGGCGCGCGCGGAGCGCAGCTCAGTGCCACGCAGCCCGGCATGCGACCGCGCGAACTCGGCGCGAGCGCGCGGCGCGACCTCGTCGCCACGCTCGCGCGCAACGAGCTGGTGGCCTCCGGGTTCGACGTCTGGATCCCGCCGTCGCACTTCGTCGACCCTGCGCACGCCGACCGGGCGATCGACGCGGTCGTCGCCGCGTGCGAGCTCGCTGGCGAGCTCGGGCGCGTTCCCGTGACGCTCGAGCTTCCCGTGGCGGCGGCTGACGACGCCGCGTGCCGCGCGCGCCGCGCCGAGGCCGTCGCGGCGATGGCGGCCGCGGCCGACCGGCACGGCGTGCGCATCGCCGACGCGGGCGGCGGTGCCGATGCGCCGTGGCCCCCGATCGGCGCATCGATCGACGCGGCCGGCTCGCTGGCCCAGGGTTCGGACCCGGCGGCGGACCTCGCCCGCGCGGGCGCGCGCGGGGTGTCCGTGCGCATCAGCGACCTGTCACGGACCGGCATGCGCATGCCGCCCGGCGACCCCGGCGGCCGGATCGACCTGCTGGCCCTTCGGGTGGCCATCGAGCTCACCGGCTCGACGGGACTTCCGGTCATCGACGCACGCCAGTGGGCTGAACCCGTGGAGGGGGTGGGGCGTGCGCTCGCGGCGTGGGGTGCGGCGGTCCCGGGCGCGCCGATCCACTAAACTCCCGCGCATGGCACGACGAGGCGCCCCGGCGCTCTACGAACTCATGCGGCAGCCAGGCGGGGCCGCGCCCGCGCCGCGCCCGGCCGCGCCGGGCTCCGCTCGGCATGGGCACGCGCCGGGGATTCCCGACAGCTTCACGATCTCGTTCGCCAGGCTCGTGATCATCGCGGTGGGCGTGGTCATCGCCATCGCGATCGCCTACGGCATCGGCGTGCAGCGCGGTCGCGCCACGGCGGGCGGGGCATCGGCGACGCCGTCCGCCGCCTCCGCGGGGCGAAGCGAGCCGACGGCATCCGCCGGCGGCACGGCCCCGAAGATTCCGTCCCTCGGCGGAAAATCCGCGGGCGGCGCCCCATCGGCCGACCCGACGGCGAAGTCGGTCACAACCGATAACAACGGCGATCCCCGGGTCAAGGGCATGCGCTACTTCGTGCTCGGGCACCCCTCGAGCGAACGCGCCGCCGAGATGGTGGAGTTCTGCCGCCTGAACGGACTTGATGCGCACCTCGTTCCCGACAATACTGCGCTGCTTCGCAAAGTGATCGTGCTCCCCGGCTACGCCGACGCCAAGGACAAGGCGAGCCCGGAGATCAAGGCACTCGAGGCGAAGATCAAGTCCGTCGGCGAGAAGTGGAAGAAGACCGCACCGCGGATCAACCAGGACTTCAGCCAGGCGTATCCCGAGAAGTTCCAGTGACCGTTTGACACGAACCGAGAGACGAACCCCATGAGCCTTCACCGCAGCCTCAAGACCAAGTCCGGCGCCCTCAACCAGCACCGCAACGTGCTGACCCGCGCCGAGCGCATCGCGAAGCTCAAGGAGGAGGAGCGCTTCGACACGGCGAAGGGAGCGCTCGGGCTCGTGAAGGTCCGCAGCATCAAGGTCGCCGCCGGCAAGAAGCCCAAGAAGGCCGAGGCCGAGGGTGCCGCCGATGCCAAGGGCGCGAAGCCCGCGGCCGGCGGTGCGAAGGCCCCCGCCGCGAAGGCCGCGGCCCCGGCCGCCAAGGCGGCGGCGAAGAAGTGACCCGATGACCACCGCCCACACGTCGGGTGGCCTCCCCGGCCAGTTGTCGCATTCCCTCGTCTCGCAGCGCGCGCGCTCGATCGACGCCTCCGGCATCCGGAAGGTGTTCGACCTTGCCGCGAAGATGAAGGACCCGATCAACCTCTCGATCGGTCAGCCGGACTTCCCGGTGCCGCAGGCCATGAAGGACGCGGCCAAGGCGGCGATCGACTCGGACCGCAACGCGTACACGGTCACCCAGGGCATCCCCGAGCTGATCGACGCGTGCTGGAAGCACCTGGCGAAGGACGTCGGCTGGGACGGGCCGGGCGACCACCGGTCGCTGATCGTCACGAGCGGCACCAGCGGATCGCTCGTCCTCGCCGCGATGGCGCTCCTGGACCCGGGCGACGAGATCGTCATCCCCGACCCGTACTTCGTGATGTACGCGCAGCTCGGGAAGATGACCGGCGGCACCGTGGTCTGCTGCGACACCTACCCGGACTTCCGGATGACGGCCGAGCGCGTCGAGCGCTGCATCACCCCGCGCACCAAGGCCGTGCTCGCGTGCAGCCCGAGCAACCCGTGCGGCACGGTGCTCTCGGGCGCCGAGCAGCGCGACCTCGTCGACCTGTGCGCGCGCAAGGGCGTGCTCCTCATCAGCGACGAGATCTACGACGAGTTCTGCTTCTCCGACGCCCGCGAGGGCGGCCGCTGCCCGAGCCCGGCGCGCTTCTCCGACCAGTGCCTCCTGATCCGCGGCTTCGGCAAGACCTACGGCTGCACCGGCTGGCGCATGGGATACGTCGCGGGGCCGAAGGCCATCGTCCAGGAGATCGCCAAGTTCCAGCAGTACACCTACGTATGCGCGCCCAGCATGGCGCAGTGGGGGGTGCTGCCGAGCTTCGGGGTCGACCTTTCGCCCATGGTGGCGGAGTACGAGCGGCGGCGCGAGATGGTGGTCGACGCGTTCGCCGGCGTCACCGAGCTCGCGCGGCCCTCCGGCGCGTTCTACGCGTTCGTCAAGGTGCCCGAGCGGCTCGGGCTCACGGGGCACCAGTTCGTCGAGCGCGCGATCGACCGTCGCGTGCTCGTGATCCCCGGCGGCGTGTTCTCGCGCCGCGACACGCACTTCCGGCTCAGCTTCGCCACGAAGCCGTCGGTGCTCGCCGAGGGGCTCGGCATCCTGCGCGACCTGATGACCGCGGGCTGACGCGCGGACCACGAGGCGCGCCCCGGAAAACGACGCACGCCCCGGCGTGGCCAGGGCGTGCGCGAAGTTGCGACATGCCGCCTCGGGGCCGGGCCCCGCAGGTCAGGGCTTCTTGACGGTGCCCGAGTCGGCGTTCTGTGCCGCCGCGCCGTCCGCCGAGCCCATCCGCTTCTTCATCGCGGAGGTCGGGCTCTCGATGCTGCCCGCCGGCGGCGGGGCGTCGTTCTTCGGCACCGGCTTCGACGACGGTGCGCCCGATCCGCATGCGGTGAGGGCCAGCAGCAGGCCGGCGGCTCCGATGGTTGCGATGGTCTTCATTGGCAGTCCTCCGTTCATGGGTCCGCTCGCAACTCGACGGGCGAGGGTTCCGGTGCGCGGTGGCGGGAAGCCACGGCCGCGCGGACGTCAGTGTCGCAGATCCCTTCGTGCGCCGTCAAGGGGCGGTTGCGCCCGTTCCCTTCGCCAGCGGCCACCAGCCTCCGGCACCTCCGGGCGCGAGCCATCGCCATTGGGTGTGGTACGTGCGGTCGTTGTCGGCCACGCCGACCTGCAGGCCCGCGGGCGTTCGCCCGTGCAGGGGCAGCGAAAGCCGCACGGTCCACGGCCCCGACGGATCGGCGTCGACGTTGGCCCGGGCACCCGCCGGGAGCGTGCAGCCCGCGGTGAACGGTTCGAGCAGGAACTCCTCGGTGAACTCGCGCCCCGAGGCGTCCCGCGAGCGGACCACGGCACGCACCGCGTCGGCGGCGGGGTCCTTCATGCGCGCGGCGTCAGGCGCTGACCATTGCGGCGCGCCCGTGCGGGTCGCGTCCGGCACGCGGACCTCGACGGACAGCGCGTCGCCGTCGAGCCAGCACCGAAGCTCCGGATTCGCCTCGCGCGTGTCGTAGGGCGAATACTCCCACGCGACCGCCGGGAAGGCGGGGGCCTGTTCGCGCGAGCCGGCCAGCGGCACGACGCGCGCGACCGGCACGCGCGTGGGCAGGTACACGGGCACCGTCCGGCCGTGCGAGTCCACGAAGGTCGCGTAGAGGTCGAGCTGCGGCGGCAGCACCGGGCCGCCGGCGGGCATCACGGTGAACGCGAGCTCCGCGCGCGCGTCGCCCTTGGGCGCAACGCGCAACTCGAGCGAACCGGGCGCGACGATCGCGGTCGCGGTCGACATCGTGTGCTCGTTGTGGACGTCCGCGAGCGTGTGGCTCGTCCACCCGTTCGCCCCGGCCCCGAACGCACCCGCGCCCCCGCGCCCGCGGGTCCACCACGCGACGGACCCGGCGGCGGTGCGCACGAGCCCCGGTGGGTCCATCGTGACGGTGATCGGGACGTCCGTCGGGTTGCGCGCCTCGATCGTGACGACGGCGCGCGCGGGCGCGGTGAGCGTCGCGGGATCGACCACCGTGCCCGTCGCGCGCACCGCGGGCCTCGGTTCGCGAAGCGCGTGCACCACGTCCTGGTCCTGCCGGCGCACGAAGTCGTGCGGCAGCACCAGGCCCACGGGCTGGTGCCACACGCGCACGGTGCCGTCGGCCACGAGGTCGACGAAGGTCAGGTGCTGCAGCTGGCCCGCGAGCGGCGGCTGGTCGATCATCCCGCCGCAGGTGCCGAGGATGTGGTACTGCACGCCGCCCACGTCGGCGTCGCGCTGCATCGAGTGAAAATGGCCGGCGATCACGGCGTCGACCCCCGCGCGCTCGAGGAGGGGCTGCACCCGAGACTCCCACCGGACCTGCGGGTAGCGCCAGAGCGGCCGGTGCATGAGCGCGATGATCGCGACCCCGCGCGCCTTCGCGCGCCCGAGCTCCGTCCCGAGCCACGCCAGCTGCGCGTCGCCCACGCGCATGCTGCGGCCGTCGAGCGCCTCGTCGCTGAAGAGGACGAGGACGGTGGCGAGCTCGAGGTCCACGGAGTACCAGAGCGGGCCGAAGCGCTGCCGGTACAGCTTCGCGAACGCGTCGTCGCCGCCGACGCGCGTGCCCGAGATCACGTCGTGGTTGCCGGCCGTCGGGTGGAACGGGGCCGCGATGCGGCCGACGCGCGCGAGGTAGTCCGCTGCCTCCTGCTCCCATCGCGCGGGATCGCTCGTGTAGCCCTGGATCATGTCGCCGACGTTGAACACGGCGTCGGGGCGGACCACGTTCAGGTCCTCGACCGCCGCGTCCAGGTACGGCAGTCCCCAGTCGCGCCCGGTGGTGCGGTCGGGCAGGACCGCGATGCGCTGCACCCGCGGGCGCGGCGCGGACGCGATCACCTGTCCGTCGCGCGCGTCGGCGTCGGCCGGCGCATGCGCCGCGAGCGCGGCCAGGGCGAACGTGAAGACGGGAACGAGGGGGCCGGGCACGGGCATGCGCGCATTGAACCGCAACGTTCGTCAGGCGTGGGTTCAGGGCCCGGCCGGTCCCGGGAAGGGGATGGACGGCCCCCGCAGCGCGTGTTCGCAGGCCGTGGCGAGGTGCATGGCGCAGGTCGCGGACCCGAATCGCGCCACCGTCCGGACCGAGGCCTCGGCGCCGATGCGGGCCGCGAGCGCGCGGTCGCCGAGCGCGCGGGAGAGGAGCGCGGCCCATTCCCGCGCGTCGCGTTCCTGCGCCAGGAGGGCGGTGACGCCGTCGACGAGGTGATCCGCCTGCGGGTCGTCCATCGCCACCACGGTGCGGCCGAGGGCCATCGCCTCGAGCACCACCGACCGCGTGCCGCCCAGGGGCTCGGGAAGCAGCATGGTGCCGCAGCTCAGCGCGATCGGGCGGATCGACTCCAGGCTCGAGACCCCGTTCAGGAAGCGCTGGATGCCGAGCTCGCGCGCCAGCGACCAGAGGTGCGGGTCGTGCCCCTCCGGGAGCTCGATGGCCACCTGCAGCTCGGGCACGTTGGGCGCGAGGTCGGCAAGCGCACGGAAGACCGCGCGGTACGCGCCGTCGTCGCGGCCGGTGCCGGCGATCGCGATGCCGTGCGCCGCGGCGACCGGGTCATGCCGCCGGGGCGCGGCCGCGACGCCGAGCGGCAGCACCGTCGTCAGGGCCTCTCCGACCGCCTTCGCGGCGCGGGGCGCGAGCGGCGCCGTCGCGACGGCGACGAGGTCGACGCGGTCCGCGTGCCGGCGCAGCGGCGTCGCGTCGATCTCCGCGAGGCGCGAGGCCATCGCGACGAGCCCGGTGTCGAGGTCCTCGGCCAGCTCGGCCGCCGCCTCGAATGCCCGCGGGCCGAAGCTGACGAACGCGTCGGGGCGATCCGCCTCGAGCTCGGTGCTGAGCGTGCCAAGCCGCGAGCGGCGGAACAGCGCCGAGCTCGCGAAGTCGAACGTCGAGTGCGGGATCAGCCGGCCGTAGGCTGGGTCGGCGGCGCCGGCGGGGACGATCCTCCGGACGCGTACGCCCTCCGAGACCAGCGCGACCGCGAGCCGCTCGACCGCGGCGCCGTCCTGGCGAAGCCGTGTCCCGTCGATCACGAGCGCGAGGTGCACGGGGCGCGCTCCAGGGGTTCGAGCGACGCCGCCATCGCATCGGGGATGCGCGCGGGCCGGCGCGTGCCGAGGTCGACGAACGCCCATCGCGTGCGCGCGCGGCAGACGGCGCGCCCGTCGCGGCCGCGCCATACCAGCGTCTCGCGCACGCACGTGGTCCGTTCCATCGAGGACACCCACGTAAACACCTCGAGCTCGTCGCCGGGGAACGCCTCGGCGCGGTAGTCGACCTCGTGCCGGGCGACGAACCACATGTGCCCGGCCGCCGCCATGCCGTGGCGCGTGTGGCCCAGCGCGTCGGCGTGCAGCTCCGCGGCGCGATCGACCCAGCGCACGTACTCCACGTTGCTCACGTGCGCGACGGCGGCGCTCAGGCCCGCGTCGCCCGGACGCAGTCGGATCCCGAAGGGCCGCGGGTGCGGGACGCCGGCCTCGGCCGGCGGGCGCAGCGCGGCGTCGGGCCGCATCTCGGGCGCGTTCATGGGCCCGCGGTCCCGGCCGGCGCCGCCGGGTCGATCGACCGCAGGTAGCGCCAGCTGTAGATGCCCGTCGAGTGCCCGTCGCTGAAGCGGATTCGGATGGCGTAGTTGCCCACGAGCTCCGCGCCGAGCGCGGCCAGCGGGCCCGGGGTGCGCCCGGCGGGAAGCACCGTGAGCGGGTTGCGCGCCATCTCGTCGCGCAGCGCACGCGCGTCGGCGCTGGGGCTCGCGCGACGCAGGTGCGCCACCGGGTAGAAGCTCCGGCGGCCGTCGTCCCATTCGATCTCGAGTCCGCGCTCGCGGTCGAGGTCGATCCGCACGGGGCGGGGCTCGTTCGGGCCGGCATCCATGCAGGCAGTGTAGGAACCGCCGCGGGGCGCACCGTGCGCGGCGCCGCACCGACGGCCGCGCGGCCCCGGCGCTCGTAGACTTCCGCGATGCTTCCCTCCCACGCCGCCGACCGGCTCCTCTCGCGCATCGAGTCCGCGGGCGCCCCGGTCTGCGTTGGGCTCGATCCCGTGGCCGAGCGCATGCCCGCCGAGCTGCGGCCCGCGGCGGGGGATGCGGCCGCCGCGGCCGCGGTGGAGGCGTTCTCGTGCGGCGTGCTCGACGCCGTCGCGGGCATCGTTCCCGCCGTCAAGGTGCAGGCCGCGTGCTTCGAGCGCCATGGTCCCGACGGCGTCGCCGCGCTCGCGCGGGTGCTCGCGCATGCGCGTGCCGCGGGGGCATTCGAGGTGATCCTCGACTTCAAGCGCGGCGACATCGGGATCAGCGCCGAGCACTACGCCGCGTCGGCCCATGGCCCGCTTCCGGCGGGATGGACCACCGTCAGCGCGTACCTCGGCACCGACGGCATCCTTCCGTTCGTCGCGGACGACCGCGGCGCCTTCGCGCTGGTGCGCACCTCGAACCCCTCGGGCGACGCGGTGCAGTCGCTGCGGCTCGCAGACGGGCGCACCGTGGCCGAGGCGGTCGGGGACCTCGTCGCGGCCGCGGGCGCCGCGACGGTCGGCGCGAGCGGCTTCAGCAACCTCGGCGCGGTGGTCGGCGCCACGAAGCGTGCGGACGCCGCGGCGCTGCGCGCGCGCATGCCCGCGCAGCTCTTCCTCGTCCCGGGCTTCGGTGCGCAGGGCGGGGGCGTCGACGACGTGCTCCCGTGCTTCCGCGGCGACGGGCGCGGCGCGCTCGTCACCGCGAGCCGCTCGGTGATCTACGCATTCGGCCCCGGCGACCGCGACTGGCGCGCATGCGTGCGGCGCGCGGCCGAGGACCTGCGCGCTCAGGTCGCCGCGGGGCTGGGAGCGCGCGCGTGAGGCACGGCCGCGCCGCTGCGTTCCTCGCGACCGCGTTCGCGGTGCTCGTCGCGGTGCCCGTGGCCGCGCGGCGCGGGTCGGTGCCGGTCCGCGGCGAGGGCCGCGCCGTCATCGTCGTGTCGCCCCACCACGAGCAGATCAGGCAGGAGTTCGGCGAGGCGTTCGAGCGATGGCACGAGCGCGTCCACGGCGAGCGCGTCACCGTGCTCTGGAACACGCCGGGCGGCGCGAGCGACATCCGCCGGATGCTCGAGGCCGGGGCGCTCGCGGCCCTGCGCGCGGGGCGCTCCGTCGGCGGAACCGCGGACGTCGTGTTCGGGGGCGGGTCGTGGGAGTTCGAGCAGTTGAAGCGTCCGCTCTCCGCGGAGTCGGGCGGCACGACGCGGACCGCGTCGCTCCTCGAGCCCGTCGCGTTCGACGAGGCGTGGCTCCGCTCGATCTACGGTGACGGCACGCTCGGTGGGCGGCCGGTGGTGGACCCGGACGGCCACTGGTTCGGCGCCGCGCTCAGCTCGTTCGGCATCGTGTGGAACCGCGAGGCGCTCGCGCACGCGGGCGTCGACGAGCCATCCGGGTGGGAGTCGCTTGCCGACCCGCGGCTCGTCGGGCTCACGTCGCTCTCGAACCCGGCGCAGTCCGGCAGCGTCGCCACCGCGATGGAGGCGATCCTGCAGCACGAGGGATGGGGCCGCGGCTGGGCCATCCTGCGACGCGCCGCGGCGAACGCGCGCACGGTGTCGGCGAGCGGCACGCGAGGCCCGATCGACGTCTCGCAGGGCGAGGCCGCCGAGGCGATCTGCATCGACTTCTACGGCCGCTTCCAGGAACAGGCGATCGCGGACGGCGGGTCGCCCGGTCGCCTCGGGTACCTGGACCCGCCGGGCCGCACCGCGATCGAGGCGGACCCGATCGCGCTCCTGCGCGGCGCGCCCGAACCGGAGCTCGGCCGGCGCTTCATCGAGTTCACGCTCTCGCCCGACGGGCAGCGGCTCTGGCAGCTCGCGCCCGGAACGCCCGGTGGCCCGAGGCGCTTCGCGCTCCGCCGCCTGCCCGTGAGCCGCGCGGTGTGGGAACGCGACCGCGCGCGGTTCATCGATCGCGACGACCCGTGGGTGTCGGCGCGGGCGATCCCGGGTGCCGACCCGAACGTGCGTGCGTTCGTGGCGCCGCTCTTCTCCGCGATGGCGATCGACACGCGCATCCTCCTGCGCCGCGCGTGGGAGGCCATCGTCCGCCATCCCGCGTATCCGGCGGGCGGCGGGCTGGTCACCGCGGCGGACGTCGGAGATCCCGCGCTCCGCACGATGCTCGAGGCGTTCGACGCGATGCCCGTGGCGGACGGCCCGGGCGGGGCGACGGTCTCGCTCGCCTACGCCGCCGGCCGCGCCGCCGTGCGCGACGGGTGGCTCCGGGGCGCCTGGCGCGGCGAGGGGCTGTGGGCCGAGGCGGAGTCGCCCGCCGACGCGCTGCGCGTCCGGTGGGCCGCGCACTTCGAACGAACCATGCGCGACGTGCTTGCCGTCGCGGAGGACGGGCCATGAACACGCCGCCGCGCGCCGCCATCCTCTCCGTGGGAGACGAGCTGGTCCTCGGGACCGCGCTCGACACCAATTCGCGTACGCTCTCCGCCGCGCTCCGGGACGCGGGCCTCGAGGTGGTCGAGCACCGCACCGTGCGGGACGAGCTCGGCGCCATCGAGTCGGCGATGCGCGAGCTCGCCGCGCGAAGCGACGTCCTCGTGTCCACGGGAGGGCTCGGCCCCACCGACGACGACCTCACGCGTCCCGCGCTCAATGCCATCGTCGACGGCGGCGCGCCGATGGTGGAAGACCCGGTCGCGCGCGCCGACCTCGAGTCATGGTTCGCGGGGCGCGGCCGCCCGATGGCCTCGATCAACCTCCGTCAGGCGATGCGGCCCCGCAGCGCGCGGATCGTGCGGAACCCTGGCGGCACCGCGCCCGGCCTGCACGCGTCGATCGGAGCGTGCAGCGCGTGGTTCCTCCCCGGTCCGCCGCGCGAGATGGTCCCGATGTTCGAGTCCGACGTCCTGCCCGCGGTGCGGCCCGCGGGCGCACCCATGCTCGCCAAGCGCACCGTGCAGTGCTTCGGGATCGGCGAGAGCGCGCTCGCCGAGCTCCTCGGCGAGCGCATGGCGCGCGGCCGCGACCCCGAGGTCGGCACCACGGCGAGCGGCTCGGTGGTCTCGATCCAGGTCGTCGCGCGCGGGCCCGGCGCGGGTGCGCGCGCCGAGGCCGAGGCGGCGGCGTGCGCAGCCGTCGCGCAGCCGTGGGCGTTCGCGGGAGAGGGCGGCTCGCTCGCGGGCTCGGTGCTCGAGGAATGCCGCGCGGCGGCCGTGATGCTGGCCGTCGCCGAGAGCTGCACGGGCGGGATGGTCGGCGGGATGCTCACCGCCGTCGCGGGTTCGAGCGACGCCTTCGCGGGCGGCTGGATCTCGTATTCGAACGAGCTGAAGGAGCGCGAACTGGGCGTGCCACGCGGCACGCTCGAGGCGTACGGCGCGGTGAGCCGCGAGACGGTCGAGGCCATGGCGCGCGGCGCCGCGGAACGCGCGCACGCTGGCATCGCCGTCTCGATCAGCGGCATCGCGGGGCCCGGCGGCGGCAGCGACTCGAAGCCCGTCGGCACGGTGTGGATCGGCGTGCACGACGCACGCCGCGGGCGCACCGCGGCGCGACGCTTCGAGTTCCCCGGCGGTCGCGAGATCGTGCGCGACCGCGCCGCCAAGGCCGCGCTGCAGCTGGTGCGATGGGCGCTCCGCGGCGAGGATGCCGCCATGATCTGGGAGCGCGCATGACGCGGCCCGAGCTGCTCGACGCGTGGGCCGCGCCAAAGGGCGAGGTGCGAGCGTTCGTCGCGGTCGGCTCCAACGTCGGTGACCGCGCCGCGCACGTCGGGCATGCGTTCGACGCGCTCGGGCGCATCGAACGCACGCGCGTGGTGGCGCGGTCGCCCGTGATCGAGACCGACCCCGTCGGGCCGCCGGGGCAGGGCCCGTACCTCAACGCGGTGGCCGAGGTCCGCACTTCGCTCGCGCCGCGCGCCCTGCTTGACGCGCTGCTGGCCGTGGAGCGCGAGCGGGGCCGCGACCGCGCGCGGGAGGTCCGGTTCGGCCCGCGCACACTCGACCTCGACCTGCTCGCGTGGGGCGATGCCGAGCCGGGGGGCACGGCACGCATCGAAGCCGACGGGATCACGGTCCCGCACCCGCGGATGGGGGAACGGCCGTTCGTGCTCGTGCCGTTGGCCGCGATCGCGCCGGAACTGGCGCGCCGCGCGGGCGCTTCGGCAGGCGTACACTTGGGCAATGGGCATGCGACGCGGACGTGACCGCGGCATGACCCGTCGCCAGGAGCCACCATGCGCATCCACCGTTCGGCCGCCGCAACCGGCCTCGTCCTCTGCCTGATCTCCCCCGCCACGCTCGCGCAGGACGACGCCATGAAGGGCGCGCCGGCCGGCGAGGCCATGCAGGCGATGCCCGCGCCGGCGAAGGTCGAGTCCCCCTCCATGGGCTGGACCGACGCCGAGAAGGCCGCGGAGCAGGTCGCCAAGGGCAAGGCCGCGCTCGAGGCGTGCCAGAAGGCCTACCAGTCGGCGCCCGGCCTCACCGACAAGGCGAAGATCACGGTCCAGATGCCCGACGGCATGCAGACCGACACCATGGAGATGTCCTTCGGCAGCGGCACCGACATGCGCCTGACCATGGGCAGCCTGCAGGTGGTCTCCTCCGGCGACACCGTCTACTTCGTGCCGGACCAGCCCGCCGACAAGTACATCGCCCGCAAGATCGAGGGCAACGTCAACTCGACGCTCGCGCAGATGCTGCCGGGCTTCGCGGTCCCCGCGCCGGGATTCACGCTCCGCCAGCCGATCGCCGGCCGCCCGGTGACCGACGCGTTCGCCATGGGCGCCCCCGCGGCCATCGAGGTGAAGGGCTTCCGTGAGCGCGACGGCGCGCAGGAGGTGCTGCTCGCGGGCCAGGGCGCCGAGGGCCTCGTGCGCCTCGACCCGAAGACCTCGTTCGTCACCATGTACCGCATGGTGATCACGCCCGAGGGCCTCCCCGAGGAGATCAAGATCGGGTTCAACGTCGCGCTCGAGCCCAAGGCCGGCGCGCTCGAGAAGCCCATCACCTTCGACGGCGGCAAGCGCACGGCCGTGAAGGGCGTCGAGGAGCTGTTCGACGCCGGCGACATGGGCGAGCCCGAGGAGCCCGAGGCGAAGGTCAAGGTCGGCGACATGGCGCCGCTGGCCGAGCTCGTCACGCTCGACGGCAAGAAGGTCGACCTCGCGTCCTACAAGGGCAAGGTCGTGGTCATCGACTTCTGGGCCACCTGGTGCGGCCCGTGCCGCAAGGGCCTTCCCGGCCTCCAGAAGTTCGCCGACGAGATGAAGGGCAACGACAAGGTCGTCGTCCACCCGGTGAACGTGTGGGAGCGCACGAAGGGCGATGACCTCGTCAAGGCGGTCGGCGACTTCTGGACGAAGCAGGGCTTCACCATGCAGGTGCTCCTGGACACCGAGGCGAAGTTCATCGGCCAGTACGGGTTCCAGGGCATCCCGGCGTGCATCGTCATCGGGCCCGACGGCAAGCTCGTGTCCACCCACATCGGCTACGACCCGAAGATGGGCGACACGCTGAAGGCCGAGGTCATGAAGGCGCTCGGCGCCGGCAAGTGAGCACGCCGTGGCAGTGATCACGCTGCCGCAGCACGACGCAGCCACGAGCGAGGCGCGCGCCCGGATCGCCGGTGCGCTCGCCTCGCTCGGCTGTTCCGACGTCCGCGCCGAGCGGGCGGAGCGGCTGCTCTACGCCACGGACGCCAGCATCTACCAGGTCGACCCGATCCTGGCGGTGGTGCCGAAGGACGTCCCCGAGGCGGTCCGCGCCGTCCGGTGGTGCATGGCCAACGGCGTGGCGGTGCTCCCGCGCGGCGGGGGTACGAGCCTCAACGGCCAGACGGTGAATTCCGCGGTGGTCGTCGACCTCGGCGCGCATTGCCGGGGCGTGACGGGCGTGGACGCGGAGCGCCGCCGTGCCTGGGTCGAGCCGGGCGTGGTGATCGACCGCCTGAACCTGGACCTCGCGCCGCTGGGGCTCTTCTTCGCGCCGGACCCGGCCACCTCGAGCCACAACGCGGTCGGGGGCGCCATCGGCAACAACTCGGCCGGCATGCGCAGCATCATGTACGGGCGCACCGTCGAGAACCTGCATGCGGTCGACGTGGTGCTCGCCGACGGCGGCGTCCACCGGCTCGAGGAGGGTTCGTGCGACCGCGACCCGCGCCAGCGCGCCATCGCCGAGGCGATGCGCGACGCGCTGGTTCCGCTGCGCGACGAGATCCGCGCGCGCTTTCCCCGCATCCTCCGGCACGTGGACGGCTACAACCTCGACCTCTTCCTCGACGGGCTCGAGCGGTCGACCCCGGGCACGTTCGACCGCGTGAACCTGGCCCACGTCGTCTGCGGTTCCGAGGGAACGCTCTGCACGGTGGTCGGCGCCGAGGTCCGCCTCGTGCCCACGCCGAAGGCGAAGGGCCTCGCCATCATGGGCTTCGCGGGCGTCGACGACGCCCTCGCGGCGCTCGCGGAGATGATCGCGAGCGGGCCCGCGGCGGTCGAGCTCATCGACGACGTGATCATCGACCTCGCCCGGCAGAACCGCGAGTACGCGGCCTACGTCGAATTGATGCCGCGCCCCTCGGGCACGCAGCTCGGCGCGGTGATGTACGTCGAGTACTTCGGGCAGTCCGCCGCGGAGGTCGACGCGAAGCTCGCCGACCTGCGCGCGCGCCTGCCGGGCCAGCCGATGGAGCAGTACACCGACGCCCGCCGCATGGCCGAGGCGTGGAAGCTGCGCAAGGCCGGCGAGCCGCTCCTCCACGGCGTCCCCGGCGTGCGCAAGCCGCTCGGGTTCGTCGAGGACACGGCGGTCGACCCGTCGCGGCTGCCCGGGTTCATCCGCGAGTTCAAGGAGATCCTGGCACGCCACGGCACGCGGGCGAGCTTCTACGCCCACGCGAGCGTCGGATGCCTCCACATCCGTCCCATGCTCGCCCTCGGCGACCCGGCCGACCGGCGGCGGATGGTCGAGATCGGCCAGGAGGTCACGGACCTCGTCGTCCGCCACGGCGGCGCGCTCAGCGGCGAGCACGGCTCGGGCCGCTCGCGCACGGCGCTGCAGCTGCGGTACTTCGGCGAGCCCGTCTGCCGCGCGCTCGCCGCCGTGAAGGCCATCTGGGACCCGCGGGGGCTCATGAACCCGGGAATCAAGGTCGACTTCGCGCGCGAGTCGATGCCGGTGGAGGACCTGCGCATCGCGCCCGGCGGGCGCGACGCGCACGTGCCGGCCACCGAGACCTTCTTCACCTACGAGCACGAGGACGGATTCGATCACGCAGTGGAGATGTGCAACGGGGCGGGTCTCTGCCGCAAGCTGCAGGGAACGGTCACGATGTGCCCCTCGTACCAGGCGACGCTCGACGAGCGCCACTCGACGCGCGGCCGCGGCAACCACCTGCGCCTGGCCATCACGGGCCAGCTCGGCGGGGACGGCCGCCCCGACTGGAACAGTCCCGACGTGCAGGAGACGCTCGGCCTGTGCCTGAGCTGCAAGGCCTGCAAGAGCGAGTGCCCGTCGAACGTCGACATCTCGAAGCTGAAGGCCGAGTACGCCGCGCAGGGCTTCGCCCGCCGCGGCCGCGTCCCGTTCGCGGCGAAGGTCTTCGGCCGCGTGCGCGCGAGCAACCGGCTGCTCTCGCGCCTCTGGCCATTGGTGAACCTGGCGAACCGCGTGCCGCTCGTGCGCGCGATGCAGGCGTGGGCCCTCGGAATCGACCCGCGGCGCTCGATGCCGCAGTACGGGCCGTCGCTCCTCGGGTGGTACGCGCGGCGCGGGTCGCGCGCGCCCGCCGGCGCACCCGCGATCGTCCTGTTCCCCGACTGCTTCACCGTGTGGAACGAGCCCCGAATCGGCCGGGCGGCGGTCGAGGTGCTCGAGGCCTTCGGCTACCGCGTGGTGCTGCCCGAGCTCGGCTGCTGCGGGCGCTCGCTCATCTCGACCGGAATGCTCGCCGAGGCGTCGCGCGAGTGCCGCGCCACCGCCGAGGGCCTGATGGCCGTCATGGAGCGCGAGCGCGCCGTCGCCGTCGTCGGATGCGAGCCGAGCTGCATGAGCGCGATCCGCGACGAATGGCTCGAGCTGCGCATGGGCGTCGACCGGGGCAGGCTCCGCGAGCTCGCGTCGCGCGCGTTCCTCGTCGAGGAGTTCCTCGAGCGGGCGTGGGACGCGCATCCGTCGCGCCCGGAGCGGCCCGCGTTCGACGCGGGGCGGGTGGCGCTCCACGCGCATTGCCACCAGAAGGCGCTCTGGGGCGCCGAGTCGAGCGCGGCGCTCCTTCGCCGCTACTTCGGCAAGGACCTCGAGGTGCTCTCGACCGGGTGCTGCGGCATGGCCGGGAGCTTCGGCTTCACCGAGGACCGCTACGACCTCTCGATGCGGATCGCGGAGCAGGGCGTGCTGCCCGCGGTGCGCGCGCGGCCTGACGCCGCGGTCTGCGCGCCCGGCACCAGCTGCCGTCACCAGATCCACGACGGCGCGGCGCGCGAGGCGCTGCATCCGGTGGAGCTGCTCGCGCGCGTGCTCCTGTGACGCGCTAGGATTCCTGCATGGAAAGCGCGCAGCATGACCCCATGGCGGTGCTCGAGGACGGCGCGGGCCCGGTCGACATCCGCGGCTCGAAGGTGCTGGTGGTCGACGACAACCCGCAGAACACCGAGCTCGTGTCCGCCTACCTCGAGACGCTCCCCGTCGAGGTGGCGACCGCGGTCGACGGCGTCGAGGCCATGGCGCAGGCGGAGCGGTTCCGCCCGGACCTGGTGCTCCTGGACGTGATGATGCCGCGCATGTCCGGGTTCGAGGTCTGCCAGAAGATCAAGCAGAACCCCGCGCTGCGCGACACCGTGGTCATCATGGTCACGGCGCTCCACGAGGTGGGCGACTTCGAGCGCGCGGTCGAGTGCGGCTGCGACGACTTCATCACGAAGCCCGTGAACAAGCTCGAGCTGGTCACGCGCGTCCGCAGCCTGCTTCGCGTGCGCGTGCTGCGTCGCATGCTCGACGACCTCAAGCGCGGACGTTGAGCCCCGGGGCCGGCCGCGGGCCGTCGCCAGCCCCTCAGCCCGCCGCCTCGATCACCTTCATCGCGACCAGGTCCTGCACGTCGACGATCCCGATCGGCCGGCCGTCCGCGTCGACCACGGGGATCTCGTCGAGGCGCCGCTCGCGCACCAGCTGCACCGCGTCGCGCACCAGCGCGTCCGCGGAGAGGGTCGAGGGACGTGCGGTCATGAGCTCGCGGATCGGGCGGCCGAGCGCGTCCGCGCCGGACTCGTTGATGTGCCGCCGGAGGTCGCCGTCGGTGAAGATGCCCGCGAGGCGGCCGTTCGCGTCGACCACGAGCAGGGCGCCCGCGCGCCGCCCGCCGCCCGCCGCGCGCAATGCCTCGGCGACCGTGGCACGCTCGGGAACGGTGGCGGCCGACTCGCCCACACGGAACCGGATGACCTCGGTCACGCCGCGCAGGCCCGCCCCCAGCGCGCCGCCCGGGTGGCGTCGGCGGAAGTCGTCGGCGGCGAAGTTGCGGCGGCGGCTCACGGCCAGGGCCAGCGCGTCGCCCATGGCGAGCATGGCGGTGGTGCTCGCCGTCGGAGCCAGGTTCAGGGGGCACGCCTCCACCACGTCGCCGATCGCCAGGTGGACGTCCGTCAGGCGGGCCAGGTGGGTTCCGTGGTTGCAGCTGATCCCGACGCGCCGGATGCCGTCGGTGCGCAGGATGGCGGCAAGGTTCACCAGCTCCTCCGTGCCGCCCGAATAGCTCAGGAGGACCGCCACGTCGCCCGCCCGCACGCGGCCGAGGTCGCCGTGGAGCGCCTCGCTCGGGTGCATGAAATGCGCAGGCAGTCCCAGGCTCGACATGGTCGCGGCGATCTTCGCGCCGACCAGCCCGCTCTTGCCCATCCCGCAGACCACGACGTGCCCGGTGCACGCGTCGAGCATGCCGACGGCCTCGGCCCAGCGGGCGGCGTCCTCGCCCGCGGCGCGCTCTGCGGCCCGGCGGACGGCGTCGGCCTCGGCGAGCATCGCCTCGCGAACGAACCCGGGCTCGTCGCGGTCGGCGGGCACGGGTCGGGCGGGGGCCGGGTGCGGTTCCATGGCGGAAGTTTACCGGGCCTGCGGTACGCTCCCTGCGTGCCCCTCCAGGACGACTACCAGGTCCGCCTCGACCGCTTCCAGGGTCCGCTCGACCTCCTCCTCTTCCTGATCCGCCGCGCGGAGGTCGACGTCGTCGACATCCCGATCGCCGCGATCACCGACCAGTACTTCGCGTTCCTGAAGCAGCTCGACTCGATCGACATCGACGTCGCCGGCGAGTTCCTCGTGATGGCGGCCACGCTGGTCGAGATCAAGAGCCGCACGCTCGCCCCGGCCGAGCGGCTGGCGCAGCGCGATGGCGCCGACGCGGGGGCGCTCGACGAGACCGACCCGCGCTTCGAGCTGGTGAAGCAGCTGCTCGCCTACCAGAAGTACCGCACCGCCGCGGACGAGCTGGCACGGCTGCGCGCCGAGTTCGCGCAGCGCTGGGCCGTCACCGGCCGCGGCGCGCAGCTCCCCGACGAGCCCGAGAGGGAGGTCGAGCTCGACGACGTGCACATGCTCGACCTCATCGAGGCCTACGAGCGCATCGTCGCGGGCATCGACCTCTCGCGCGTGGGCGACCACCGCGTGGAGTACGACGACACGCCCATCTCGCTGCACCAGGTCGACCTCGTCGACCGGCTCGAGCGCGCCCCCGAGAAGCGCATGTCGCTGCAGGACGTGTTCACCGGGAAGTCCCGGGGCGAGGCGATCGGCCTCTTCCTCGCCATGCTCGAGCTCGCGCGCGAGCAGAAGGTCGGCATCCGCCAGGACCGGATCAACGGCACGATCGAGATCGAGCTCAACCTGTCGTGATCGCGGCGAGGAACGTCTCGCCGAGGTCGGCGAGCTTCTTCTCGCCCACGCCCTTGATGCCGGCGAGCTCCGCGAGGGTCGACGGGCGCCGTGCGGCCATCTCGAGGAGCGTCGCGTCGCTGAAGATGACGTAGGGCGGCACGCCGCGCTGCGCGGCCAGCTCGCGCCGCAGCGCGCGCAGCCGCTCGAAGAGCGACGTGTCCACCTCGTGGGCGCCGTGCACCTCGCGCGCGGTGGCGTGCCTGCGGCCGCGCCCGCGGGGCGGGGCGCGCAGCGCGACCTCGAGCTCGCCGCGCAGCGCCCGGTGGCCCTCGGCCGTGAGCACCAGCACCGGGTGGTCGCCCTCGGTGCGGGCGAGCAGCCCGTGCTCGACGAGCTGGAACACGCAGTTGATGAGCGCGTTGCGGTCCTCGCCGCGCAGGATGCCGTAGGTCGGCAGCGACGCGTGCCCGCGCCGGGCCACCTCCTCGGTCTCGGCGCCGCGGACCACGTCCGCCACGTATGCCGCGCCGAAGCGCTGCCCGGTGCGCACGACCGCGCTCAGGAGCTTGCGGGCCACCGTGGTCGAGTCCGGCATCATGCGGACCTCGCCGAGGCACACGTCGCACGCGCCGCAGCCCGCGGGCCGCGCGTGCCACTCCTGGCCGAAGTGCTCGACGATCCACCTGTGGCGGCAGACGGCGGTGCCGGCCATGCGCTGCATCGCCTCGAGGTGCGCGCGGCCCTGCGCCACGGAGTCGTCGAGCGCCTCGAAGGCGGCGTCGTCGGCGCCGTTCTCCCCGAGCCGCGCGCGCGCCTCGTCTGCGCTCGAGTCGATGATCGACTGCCACTTGACGACGTCGGCGTACGAGTGGAACAGCACGCACTCGCTCTCGAGGCCGTCGCGCCCGGCGCGCCCGGTCTCCTGCTGGTAGTGCTCGACGCTCTTGGGCATCGTCATGTGGACCACGGCCCGGACGTTGCTCCGGTCGATTCCCATGCCGAACGCCACCGTCGCGACGACCACGTCGAGCCGCTCCTCGGCGAAGGCCTCCTGCACCCGGTGGCGCTCCTCGGCGGCGAGGCCCGCGTGGTAGCAGCCGGCATGGAATCCCTCCTTCCGGAGGAATTCCGAGAGGGATTCGGTTTCCTTGCGGCTCAGGCAATAGACGATGACCGCATCCCCGCGGTGGCGCCCGAGCACCTCCAGCAGCTGCTTCCGGCCGTCGGCGCGCGGCTCGACCCGGTACACCAGGTTGGGGCGGTCGAAGCTGCCGACGAGCAGCAGCGGGTCTCGCAGCTCGAGCTGCGAGACGATGTCCTGCTGCACGCGCGGCGTGGCGGTGGCGGTGCACGCATGCAGGCTCGCCCGGGGGAACGACGCGCGCAGCCGCGCCAGCTGGCGGTACTCGGGGCGGAAGTCATGGCCCCACTGGCTGATGCAGTGGGCCTCGTCGATGGCGATCGCGCGCACGCCGACCGTTCCGAGCCATGCGTCGAACCCGTTCGCGAGCAGGCGCTCCGGCGACACGAAGAGGAGCCGCACCTCGCCCGCGCGCACGGCGCGACGGACGGCGTCGCGCTCGTCGGGCGCCATGCCCGAGTGCAGCGCTGCCGCCGGGTAGCCGTTCGAGCGCAGGCCGTCGACCTGGTCCTTCATGAGCGCGATGAGCGGGCTCACGCAGACGTCGATGCGGGCGTCGCCGGCGCGGGCGGCCGCGAGCGGCGGCACCTGGTAGCAGAGGCTCTTGCCGCCGCCCGTGGGCATCACCACGAGGCTGTCCCGGCCCGCGATCCCGGCGGCGATCGCCTCGGACTGCAGCGGACGCAGGGCATCGAAGCCCCAGATCCGGCGCACGTCCTCGAGGACCGCGTCGTCCAGCGCGGGCATGGGCCCGCGCGGCGCGTCCTGCGTCGCGATGTGCGGTTCCGTCCGCATCGGGGCCAGTGTAGGCCGGGCCGGCGGCCGCCCCGGCGTTTCGGGCGCAAACGCTCAGTCTTGCCAGACCATGCCCTGCCACCAGCCGTCGCCGAGGGGCGACAGCGTGCCGGGCGGCATGTCGCCGGGGGGAAGGTCGGGCAGGTAGACGTATCCGCCGAGCTCGAAGAGGAAGCCGGTGCCGGGGATCGCGACCACGAGGCCGTCCCATTTCGGGTCGGAATGCTCGGCCAGGGGGACCGCCCTGCGGAGCCGACCTTGGCACACGTCGAGCGGCCGCATCGGCCGGTCGCCCTCGAACAGCACGTGCATCTGGCCCGCGCCGAGCCGGGCGTACGCGCCGCCCGCGGGGCTTCCCGCACGCAACGCCTCGACGTCGCCGGCTTTCCACGTCGCGACGAAGGCGTCGAGCGCGCCGCGATGCACCAGGAACCCTGCCTCGATGGGTGCCGGGGTGAAGGCGATGGCCGCGGCCCCGGCCCACGCGAGCGGCACGAACCACCATCCTCGCTGGCGCGTCGCGTCGCGCAGCCGGCCCCGCCGGGCCGCGAGGATCGATGCGACGACCGCCCCGGCCGCGTACAGGACGACCAGGCCGCCCAGCGCGGCGAACGAGAAGAGCTCGTGGCCGAACAACCCGACCGGCACGGTCCGTGCGTAGAAGAGTCCGCAGGCCGCGGCCAGCCCGGCCACCAGCATCGGCACGGACGGCGCACGCATCAGCCACTGCGTGAAGACCCCGGGGAGGGACCACCTCAACCCGCGCCGCGCCGCCGGGTCCACCGCGCTTCCGCATTCGGGGCACCGCAACTCGGGTGGCGCGGTCGGCGGCGCCAAACGGCCCTCGGGTCGCGCCTGGGGCGGCGCGATCCATGGATACCCGCACTTCCTGCAGATCCAGGTCGCGCGCGATTCGTCGAACCGGACGCCCGGCGAGAGCCAGCGCCCGAGCCGCGTCACAGCGCGCCTGCCAGGATCATCACGATCCGCTCCTGGAGGTCCTTCGCCTTCGCGACGTCGTTGCGGGCCTTCGAGAGGTCGTTGCACATCACGCTGAATGCGTATCGCGGCACGGCGCCCGGGCGCCCCACGCAGCCCGACAGGCAGCTGACGCCGTTGATGTAGCCCGTCTTGCACGGCACGAACACGGTGCCGGCATCGAGCGTGGGAAACCGCTTCGCGACGGTTCCGGTCCGTCCCGCCACGGCGAGGCTCGCCAGGTACGGCGCGGACAGCTTCGGGTCACGCGCCATGGAGGCAAGCCACGCCGTGACCAGCCCCGGGGCCACGCGGTTGTCGCGGGACAGCCCGCTGCCGTCGGACACCGCGAGCGCGCGCGCCGCGATGCCGCTCCCGAGGCGCTCGTCGACCGCGGCCGCCAGCGCCTCCCCGCCGTTCGTCCACGATCCCGGCCGGCCTGAGCGCGCCGCGCCGATCCGCTTCAGGAGCGCCTCGGCGTACAGGTTGTGGCTCTCGGTGTTGCACTCGGCGATCACCTGCGCCAGGGTGCGCTCGATCGGCGGCGCGGCGTCCGCGCCCGTCGCCGCCGGGTCGGACGGGGCCGCCGTGCGCACGGCGTCCACCGCGATGCCGCCGGCCCGCAGTCGATCGGCCAGGTACAGCGCGAAGTAGCGGGGCGGGTCCTGCACGCACGCGGTGATCGGCTGCGCCGGGACGGCCTTCATGTTCCCGCGGAGCGAGAACCGCCACGGGTCCTCGGTGCGCGCGATGCCGATCGTCTGCTCGGTGCCCTTGCCGGAGCGGGCCGTCGCGCGGCCGGTCTCGACGCTGACCCAGCTGCTCGCGGGCTCCGTGCGAACGACCGCGGGCCTCCCGCCCGAGGCCGCGAGCACGAACCCCAGCAGGTTCTCGTGGATGTTCAGCCCCGCCACCTGCGCGCAGTACGACGCGTTCAGCTGGTCGGCCGGCCACGAGGGATGCGTGAACTCCCGGTCGAGGATGCGGTCGTCGGCGACCAGCTCGCGCACTCGGCGGACGCCGGCGGCGCGCACCGCGGCCACCCATCCGTCCATCAGCTGCTCGGTGGTGCGCGCGCCGTCGAGCGCGGGATCGCCGAGCGACGGGTCGCCGTCGCCCACCACGGTCAGCCGTTCGCCGTCGCGCAGGAGCCGGGTGCGGAAGGACCAGTCGGCGCCGAGCACGTGGAGCGCGGCGCCGGTGGTGAGGACCTTCATGTTGCTCGCCGGGACCATCGAGGTCCCGCCGCGCGCGTCGGCGACGAGCGCGCTCGTCGCGACGTCGCGGATCGAGACGCCCACGGCGTCGGCCGCGAGCCCGCTCGCCCGGATCGCCTCCTGCACGCGGGCCGCGACCTGCGCCGGCGTCGCCGCGGCGGTGGCGGCCGACTGGCGGGACGGAGCGGGCGCGGCCGGGCCGCGCGCCTTCGTGCCGGCGGGTGCGGACAGCGAGATCCCCGCCGCCGCCAGGATGGCGGCCGCGACGGGCACGTGGTGCAGGCGTGACATCTTCATCGGCGACGCTCCGTGTCGGCTCGGCCCGGAGGATATCGGCGCATGGGTGGTTCCCGCTGCAGGCGAAGCCGGCACGCAGGAATCATGCACACGGGGGCGCCGGCGAACCGGCGCCCCCGTGGCGAAGGTGAAGGGAATCACGCAACGACCCGGCCGTCAGCGGCGCCGGCGCGAGGCGAGCAGCCCGGCCGTTCCGAGCAGCGCGATCGCCCCGGGCGCGGGCACTTGGCTGAACTCCTGCCGGACGAACGACGCGGTCGAGTAGCTCGCCGCGGTCGCCGCGAAGAACTTGAGGTCCTTGTTGACCTCGAAGGCCCGGTATCCCGGTCCGCCGAAGACCTCGCAGAAGTCGACGTGCTCGTTCAGGTCGGTCACGCGCGGCGGGCCCGCCAAGTCGAAGGCCGACAGCTGGCCGAGGAACTGGTTGGTGTCGAGGTCGAACACGGTCTCGTCGACGCGGCTGAACGAGCCCGTGCCGCCGGCCGAGCCGTTGAACGTCAGTCCGACGTCGCAGAGTCGCACGCCCATGGCGTAGTACTCCGGCAGCACCTCCACCGTGTACTGCAGGTTCATCTCGTGCAGGTCCGTGGAACCGGGCGTGCCGTCGCCGAACGGCCCCACGAGGTCGAACCCGATGTTGTACAGGCCGTACTGGTTCGGGTTCTGCGAGACGAACGCGATCACGTTGAAGTTCGCCGGGTCGAACACGTCGGATCCGAACGAATCGAACGTGAAGCGCTTGTCCCCGACGATGAACTGGCGGTCGCTCGTCGGCGCCAGCAGGGCGGCCAGGTTGACCGACTCGCCGTTGTTCAGGACGATCGACGCCTCGGCCGCCGTCATCGGCGCGAGGATCGCGAGGAGTGCGGGAAGGGCGAGGGCGGACGCGCGTGCGTGGGTCTTCATCGTGAGTCTCCTGGTCATCCGGCCGCCGGAACCCGGGCGACGTGCGCGGTCTCCGGGCCGGGGCCGTGATGGTGGGCCGCGCCCCCCCGAGTTTCAATGCCTTGGGCCGCGCTTCGCCCCACATCGCGCCGTTCGGCGCCGCGGCGAGGGGAAACCCGCGCGGGGAACGATCCCCGCGCGGGCCCCCGCGGGACTCATCGCCGACGGCGTGCGCCGATCATGCCGGCCGCCGCGAGCAGCGCGATCGCGCCCGGCGCGGGCGCCATGATCTGGCTGAACTCCTGGCGCACGAACGACGCGGTGGAGAACGAGTTCGGGGTGTTGGCGAAGAACTTGATGTCCTTGTTGATCTCGAACGCGCGGTACCCGTGCACGCCGTAGATCTCGCAGAAGTTGGCGTAGTCGTTCAGCTGCGTCTCCTGCTCGTCGCCGGCGTAGTCGTACGCGCGCAGGTTCCCGAGGAACCGGTTCGCGTCGAGGTCCCAGACCGTCTCGTCGACGCTCGCGATCGAGCCCGGGCCGCCCGCCGATCCGTTGAACACGAGTTCGACGTCGCACAGCCGGACGTCGCGCGCGTAGAACTCGGGCGCCACCTCCACCGAGTACTGCAGGTTCATCTCGTGGTAGGTGCCGTCGCCGGGCGTGCCGTCGCCGAAGGGCCCGGTGATGTCGAACCCGACGTTGTGCAGGCCATACTGGTTGGTGCCGGCCGAGATGAAGCCGACGACCTGGAACTGCGAGGTGCTGAAGACGGAGGAACGGATCGACTCGAAGGTGAAGATCTTGTCGTCGATCATCACCTTGCGGTCGCTGCCGGACGCGAAGATGTCGGCCATGCTGACGGACTGGCCGTTGCCGAGCACGATCATGGCGTGCGCGGGGCAGGCCATGGCGAGGGCGGCGAGGGGGACGGACAGCATGACGGTCCTGGCGGTGGGGTGCATCGATGTCTCCTTGGTGCGGCGCGCGCCGTCCCGCCACGCGCGGGCCACGGCGGCGCATCGGGCCGATCCTCGCGGCGGCGCGGGAGCGTTTCAACGGGAACGCGCGCGCCTGCCTCGATGTCCCGATGTTCGGCCCGCGTGATCGCGGAACCCTCCCCGGTCGAGGCTCCCCGTGGATCGGCACGTCCGGTGCGCCGGGCGCTCAGGCCCCGCCGCGCAGGCGGATGACCTCGTTCACGTCCTTGTCCCCGCGGCCGCTCACGTTGATCACGATGGCGGCGTCGCGCGGCATCGTTCGTGCCAGCTCCACCGCGGCATGGACCGCATGGCTCGTCTCGAGCGCCGGGATGATTCCCTCGGACTGTGCGAGGAGGTCGAAGGCGGCCAGGGCCTCCGCATCGGTCGCGGCCACGTACTCGGCGCGCCCGGTGTCCTTCCAGTGGCTGTGCTCGGGCCCCACGCCGGGGTAGTCGAGCCCCGCGCTGCACGAATGCACGTCCGCCGTCTGCCCCGAGGCGTCCTGCAGCACGTAGCTCAGCGAGCCGTGCAGGACGCCCGGGGTCCCGTGCGAGAGCGGCGCGGCGTGGTCGCCGGCGCCCGGCCCGCGGCCGCCGGCCTCGACGCCCACCAGGCGCACCGAGCGGTCGTCGACGAACGGCCAGAAGATGCCCGCGGCGTTCGATCCGCCTCCGACGCACGCCACCACCGCGTCGGGCAGGCGCCCGAGGCGCTCCAGGCACTGCGCACGGCACTCGCGCCCCATCACCGACTGGAAGTCGCGCACGATGCGCGGGAAGGGATGCGGCCCCACGACGCTGCCGAGGATGTAGTGGGTCTCCCCGACCGACGCCATCCAGTCGCGCATCGCCTCGTTGGTCGCGTCCTTGAGCGTGCGGCTCCCGGTGGCCACCTCGTTCACCTTCGCGCCGAGGAGCCGCATGCGATAGACATTCAGCGCCTGGCGCCGAATGTCCTCGGCCCCCATGTAGATCTCGCAGGGGATGCCGAAGCGCGCGCACGCGGTGGCCGTGGCGACGCCGTGCTGGCCCGCCCCGGTCTCGGCGATCACGCGGCGCTTGCCCATCCGCCGCGCGAGGAGCGCCTGGCCCACGGTGTTGTTGATCTTGTGCGCGCCGGTGTGAGCGAGGTCCTCGCGCTTGAGGAGGATGCGCGCCCCGCCCGCGTGCGCCGTGAGCCGCGGCGCCTCGCAGAGCGGCGTCGGGCGGCCGACGAAGTCGCGAAGCAGTGCGTCGAGCTCCGCGCGGAACGCCGGATCGGCGCGCGCGGCGTCGTACGCGGCGGCCAGCTCCTCGAGGGCGGGCACCAGCGTCTCGGGCACGTAGCGGCCCCCGAATCGCCCGAACCTCCCGCGTGCGTCCGGCACCGAGTGCGCGAGCGAGGTCATGGCGCGGGCTCCGGCTCCGGGCGGCGGCGCAGCAGCGCGCCGAGGGGCCCGCTGAGCGCGTAACCGGTCAGCGCGAGCGCCAGCGCCTCGTGGAACCACCACACCGCCACCGCCACCACCATCAGCGCGAACGCCACGGCGGGCACCGACTTGCGGCCCTTGAGGTAGCGGTTCACGAAGTGCGGGTAGCGCACGCGGCTCACCATGGCGAACGCGCACAGCATGGTGGCCAGCGGGATCAGCAGCGCGCTCGCGCGGCCGAAGCCCGCGGGCAGCTCGTCCTTCCACGTCACCAGCACCAGGTGCTGGTGGAGGAGCGCGAGGCTCGCGACCGCGCCGCCCGCGCCGGGCGAGGGAAGGCCCTTGAACCACAGGTGGTCGTCCTCGTCGGCGCTCGCGGTCTCGACGTTGAACCGCGCGAGCCGAAGCGCCGTGCAGCAGATGTAGATCGCGGCCACCGACCAGCAGAGCCGCGCGTACAGGTTGCCCGCGTCCGGGCCGAGGATCGTCTCCGCAGGGCCGTGCTCGCCCGGGCCGTAGTAGAGGCTCACCAGCCGGAGCATCATGAACGCAGGCGCGACGCCGAAGGTCACCACGTCGGCGAGCGAATCGAGCTGGGCCCCCAGGTCGCTCGTCGAGCGCGTGAGCCGTGCCAGCGACCCGTCCACCGCGTCGAAGGCCATGCCCAGGAACACGAGCACGCCGGCCACGGTGAGCGGGTGCCACCCGAAGGGCGTCGGTCCGCCGGCCTCGCCCGCGCGCGCGGCGTAGAAGATGGCCGCGAACCCGCACACCAGGTTCGCGAGCGTCATCATGGTCGGGAGCACCTTGAGCCCGGGGATCGCCCGGTCGGCGCGGCGCCGCAGGCGGCCGCGCAGCCGTCGCCCGCGGACGCGGGCGGTGCCGTCGGTCGGTGCGTGCGGTGCGTCGCTCATCGTGGAGATTGTTGCATCGGCACGCCGCCCGCGTCCACTGGAAACGGGCTCGATTCGAGGTGGGGCACCAGCACCAGCACCGTGCGCCGCGCGGGCGCCCCGGCGCGTTCCGGGGCGGCCAGCAGCAGCGCCGCGCCCAGCGTGGCCAGCCGGG
>CAMDUT010000014.1 GCA_945877905.1 Phycisphaera mikurensis NBRC 102666
CCGTCGGTGGTCGCCTTCCATGACCCGACGACCGCCGGGTCGGGCTCGACGGGCTTGGGGGTCGAGGAACACGCGCCCAGCAGCACGAGCATGGGACAGGCGACGGCGGATGCGAATCTCATGCGGGCGAGCCTAGCCGCTCCTCAGCCCGCGAGCCACCGGTCCCGGTCCGCCGGGCGCGTGGGACAGATCGGTCCGCGGCCGGGCGCCTCGTCGGACTCGCGGGGCACCGGCGGCCCCGACCCGTCGCGCTCGGCGAGCCACGCACCCCATCCGCCGGACTCCACGTCGAGCGGGTGCAGGCAGTCGATGTACTCGACGGCCTGCGACTTCGGCGGCATCACTCGCGTCGGCTCATCGAGGATGCGGTAGTAGAGGCGCCCGTAGAGGTCCGCGTCGGAGAGGTGGTCCGTGCGGAACAGGTTCACGCCCTCGGACCCCAGGCCCTCGATCACCGTCCACAGCTCGTCGTGCAGTTCCTCGGGGGTCGCGAGGTCCTGCGGGGGCACCGGCACGATCCGGTGCATCAAGAGGAGCGCCCGACCCGTGCTGAAGGGCGCCTCCTCGGTGTCATGGACGATGGACCAGAAGACGCGATCCGGGTCCGCGCCGCGGTCACGTGCCTCGCGCACCATCCGGTCGATGCGCCGCTCGCGCTCCTCCAGCTGGCGGGCGCGCTGCGCCCGCATCTCGCGCGCCATCTCGTCGAGCCTGTGGGCGGCGATCCCGCCGCGAAAGTCGCGGCGGCGCGACACCGCCGGCGACGCGGCCCGCGCGCGCGCCTCCGCCGAATCCGTTCTGAAGCACATGGGTGACCTCCTCGATCGTTCCTTGCGCGCGCCACGGTAATCCGGCCCGCGCGCGAGGCCCGGGATCTCGGCGGAATTTCGTACTGAATCGGGAACCCCTCAGGACCCGGCCAGCACGCGCACGTGCGGCGCGGAAGCGTCGGTGTCATCGCCGCGCATGCGGATCGCCACCTGCACGCGCTCGCCCGGAAGCATGGTGAGCAGGTTCGGCGTGCACTCATCCCAGTCGCCCTCGGGCTCGAGCCACAGGTCGCGCACCAGCCCGCGCGCGTGCACGTGAGCCACCCATGCGCCCACGGACCCCTCGACGCGCACGTCGACGCGCGGATCGGCCGCCGGACGCTCGCGGTCCGGCGCAAACCACCAGCATGCCCGCGCAGGCAGGCGGTCCGGCATCGGCACGTCGCCCCGCAGGTCGTCGTCGTGCACGCGCACGTCGGCGACGATCGCCTCGCGCGTCGGGTCGCCGGGTTCGCCCACCAGCGCGCGCACGTCGATCGATCGGTCGATGCCCCAGGGCTCCACCTTCGTCGCGGCGCCCGACTCGGCGATCACGCGCCCATCCGCGTCGATGCGCCGCACGGTGACGCGCGCGGCCCATCGCGTGGGCGCGTCGTTCACGAGCACCACGCGCAACGCGCGCGTGCCGTCGAGCCCCGGCTCGCCCACGGGCTGGACGGTCACGAGCCGCGGCGCGGCCGCCCGCCGCACGGCGTGGAACGCGGGCTTCGTCCGCAGGCGCGCGTCGACCACGCTCCAGCTGTGCCCGGTCCACGCGTCGTTCAGCTGCCAGAACAGGCTTCCCGCGTTGCGCTCGGGGTGCGCGCGCAGCCACGCGACCTGGGTCTCCATCGCGCGCGCCTGCAGCGCCTGCGCCTGCCACGCCCATTCCGCGAAGTCGCGCGCGGGGCGGAACGCGGCGGCCAGGTACGGCGCGTACTGCGCGTCGTCGCCGCCCCACGCGCGCTGGCGCAGCGCAAGCTCGGGAGACCCGACGCGCAGCGCCGCGTCGCCCAGCGCCTCGCGCATGCTCCGCAGCGTTGGCGGGCCCTGGTGCCCGAACTCGCTCGTGAAGCGCGGCACCATCGACCGGTACGCGTCGAGTTTCAGGTCCCACGTGTGCCGGTCGCCGTGGTCCGGGTCGTTCGCATGCCGCTCGAGCGAACCCGACCATGGGCTGTCCACGCGGTACGGGCGCGTCGGGTCGAGCTCGGCGCACGCGCGAGGCAGCACGTCCTGCCAGAACCCGATGCCCCACGACTGCCCGGGCGCCAGGCGCTCGCGGAACCCCCACGACTGCCACGCGAGCACGTCCTCGTTGCCGCCGCACCAGAGCACGATCGACGGGTGCGCGCTCAGGCGCGCCACCTGCGCGCGCGCCTCTCGGTCGACGAGTTCCGGCATCGGCGCGTCCTCCGGGTAGGTCGCGCACGCGAACATGAAGTCCTGCCACACCAGCATGCCAAGCTCGTCGCATCGCTCGTAGAAGCGCGGGTGCTCGTAGATGCCCCCGCCCCACACGCGAAGCATGTTCAGGTTCGCGTCCACCGCGAGGTCGAGCAGCCGGTCGATGCGCGCGTCGTCGCGGCCCTCCACCGGGAACATGGACGCGGGGATCCAGTTCGCGCCCGTCACCGGCACGCGCATGCCGTTCACCCGGAACTCGAAGCGCGAGCCGTGCTCGTCGGGCGACGTGTCGAGCTCGCAGGTCCGCAGGCCGATGCGACGGACGGCCTTCTGGCGCGCGCCCGCCGGCTCGAACGGCAGGCCGTCCGCGCCCACGAGGTCCACGTGCAAGGCATGCAGCGGCTGCGCGCCCATGCCCCGGGGCCACCAGCGCTGCGGGCGGTCGACCTCGATCGACGCGTGCGCGCGGCCTTCGGCTCCGAGCGCGACGACGCCCCCGAGCTTCGCAGGCCGCTTCGCCTCCTTCGCGCGCCTCGGCTCCTCCTCGCCCGGCGCGCGCGGCGGCATCCGCAATTCGCACCGCGCGAGCATCCCGTGCGCCGGGCGCGACGCATCGGCCCACTCGACCTCCACGTGCACGTCCACCTGCGCGCGCCGCGCGTCGCACGCGACCACCAGCGGACGCACCGACGCGAGCCGCGCACCCGACCAGCACTCGACGCGGACCTCCGCGGGAAGGCCCGAGGTCGGCACGCGCGGTCCCCAGTCCCACCCGAAGTTGCACGCGCTCTTGCGCACGAAGGGGTACGGCGTCCAGTCGCCGTTCACCGGGCGCGGGCCCAGGCGCGCCTCCTCGGCGCGCACGTACGACACGGGCGCGCGCACGCGCACCCGCACCTCGTTCGCGCCCTCGCGCACCGCCCCCCGCACGTCGAACCGCGCCGGCAGGAACTGGTCCATGCTCGTGCCCACGGCGGTGCCGTTCACGAACACCTCCGCCACGGTGTCGATCGACCCGAAGGCGAGGTCCACGCGCTCGTGCGCCAGGGCCGCGGCATCCAGCGCCACGGACCCGCGCCACTCCCAGTCCGCGTGCCCCACCCATTCCTGGCGTGCCTCGCCGTCACCTTGGTCCACCGGCAGGATCACCCCGGCGCGGACCAGGTCCAGGTGCACGCACCCGGGCACCGTCGCGGGAAACGCGCGCCCCACGATTCCCGCGGGCGCGCCCGCGTGCGTGCACGCGGTGCTCGTCACGGTCCACGCGGCTTCATCGGGGCGGACGACGATCATCGACGACGGACGCTACCGCACCGAGCCGTCGTCGGAATCGTCGGGCCGGAACGCGCGCAGGTCGCGGCGCAGGCGCGCGTAGTCGCGGATGCCGCCGACCGTGAACCACGCGACCACCACGGTGCTCGCGAAGAGGATGAACCACGACCACCCCTGCCACCACGCCGACCACTCCCGGTCGCCCACCGGCTCGCCCTGCGCGCGGCGCCAGAGGAGCCATGGCGTGCCGATCACGAAGAGCAGCGTGAAGGCGAGCGGCCACGCAAGCGTGACGTACGCCACGAAGCGGTCCCACCCGCGGTACTGCCGGTCGAACCCGAGCTTCTCCATGAAGGTGCGCGGCGCCTCCTCGGCCGCGGCATCGCCCTCGACGCGCCACCGGCCGCGGTGCAGCATGCGGTCGAGCTCGAAGCGCTTCACGCCGCCCGCGAGGCTCACGACCACGTAGCCGGCGCAGCTTGCCATCATGGCGACGAAGCTGAGCTCCATGCCGGTGACGTTCGCGCGCACCCAGTTGAACGCGCCGGCGAGCGTCGCGCCCGCGGCGGGGTCCGGTGCGGCCATCGCGTCCACCCACGCGGTCGGCGCGTTCAGCACCACGAGCCCCGGCACCGAGATCCCGATGCCCGCGATCATCGCGGCCCACGCTCCGCCCGCCGTGCCCCACCGCGTGTAGAGGCCCCCGATGATCGCGGCGCCGCCGCCGGCCACGAAGATGCTGCCGGTGAGCGCGCCGTACATCGCGATGTACTCGCCCGGCTGCCACCGGAGGCTGAAGGCGAACGCGAAGATCGCCACGCCCAGCACCGCCGACTTCAGGAGCACGAGCTGCGCGCGCGGCGACATCGGCCTGCGCCGGAACGGCAGCACGATGTCCTGCACGAAGATGCTCGCCCACGAGTGCAGGTACGCCTCGTCGGTGCTGACCGCGGCGCCGAGCATCGCGGCCACCACCAGGCCCAGGAGCCCCGTCGGCAGCATCACCCCGAGCGCGAGCGGCACGCGCATCTCGGCCTGCAGCGCCTCGGTCGGCTGCGCGGCGATCATCTCCTGGAGGCCCGCCGACGCGGCCGCGTGCTCCGGGTGCGTCAGGAACGCACGCACCGCCAGCGGCACCAGCACCGTCACCAGCATGAGCGTGCGGTAGCGCCACCCGTTCAGGAGCTGGCCCATCCGCGCCTCGTGCGCGTCGCGCGCGGCGCTGTTGTAGCCCTGGTCGCCCTGCCACGCGCGGCACGCGTAGAAGAGCGTGAACGCGCTGATGAGCCAGTAGACGACGTTGAAGTTCTGCTCGTCGGCGAGCCCCAGCGGGTTGAGCATGCTCTTGCCCGCGGGCAGCATCATCATCGTCTCCTCGAGCTGAAGCCACGGGAACCGCAGCAAGACCCACCAGCACAGGGTGACGAACGTGCAGAAGCAGAAGACGCCCTGGAAGAAGTCGGTCACCAGCACCGCGAGCATTCCGCCCGCGAACACCATGAACACGGCGAAGGCCAGCAGCGCGGCCATCACCGCGGGGAACGTCGGCACGGAGGCGCCCAGGAAGCCGAACTGGTCGGGAAGACCCAGCATGGCGACGAAGAACCGCGCGGTGACTCCCGGGAAGATCGCGTAGTTGAGGATGCCCGAGATGAAGGCGACCACCCCGCTGAACACGCGGAACCGCCTCGAGTACCGCATCTGGAAGAACTGCGCGAGCGTCATCGCGCGCGTCTCGCGGAACCGGTAGATCACCCATCCCGTGGCCGCGAGCACGATGAGCGACGGGCCCTCCAGGTACCCCCACCAGTACTGCGTGAACCCCACGTCGTAGCCGAGCTGGAAGTACCACACCAGCGTGATGACGCCCACCTGCGCCATGTTGTAGGACACCGTCAGCAGGTAGCGGCCCGCCAGGCGGTTGGCGCTCAGGAACCCGCTGACGCTGCCCGCGAACCGGCGCATGCTCCATGCGCTCGCGGCGAGCGCCGCGACGAACGCCGCGACGATCGCCCAGTCGAGCGCGGCGAGCCTCACGCGCCCGCCCCGGTGAACTGCGCGCGGAGGGTGACGATTCCGAACGGGCGCACCGCGAAGCGCGTGACGCCCGCGGCCGGGTCATGCTCGAATCCCGCGACGTCCGCGGCGCGCTCGAAGAGGTCGGTCGCCTGCACGTCGCGCACCGGGAAGCCCCAGCGCACCTCGCCCGTGCCCGCACCGCCTCGCACCTCGACCACGCGCAGCGCGCAGCCGCCCGGCGCTTCCGAAGGCTTGAGCGCCGCGACCTCCAGGTGCCCCGCGCCCGCGCACGACACGCGCACGCCCTGCCAGCCGTCGCGGGGGCCGGTCCCGTCCGAGCGCGGGGCGCTTCCGTCGCCGGCGCGCCCGTCGCCCCCATCCGCCCCGCGCAGCTCCATGCCCACCAGCGGATGGTTCAGCTGCTCGGCCTGCGCGTCGACGCCCGCCGCGCGCCAGCACCCGCCGTGCGCCATCACCGAGTACGTGAACCGGTGCCGGCCGCGGTCGGCGGTCGGGTCGGGGAAGTTCGGCGCCTTCAGGAGGCTGAGGCCCAGCGTGCCGTGGCGCGCGCTGCGCCCGAACTTCCCGTCATCCAGCACGGCCACGCCGAGGCCCGGCTGCGAGAGGTCCATCCAGCTGTGGCCGGGCACCTCGAACTGCGCGCGCTCCCAGCCGGTGTTGTCGTGCGTGGCGCGCTCCACGTGCCCGAACTGGATGCCGAAGGTGGCGCGCCGCGCGCGCACCGCGCACGGAAAGAGCGCGCGCAGCAGCACCTGCTCCTCGTGCCAGTCCACGTCGGTCACGATGTCGACGCGCGGGCAGCCCGCGGCAAGCCGGTAGCGCTGCACGATGCGGCTCGCGCGGCCCACGGCGCGCTCGACCGCGATCTCCGCCACCACCGGCCCGCGCGACGTCACCGTGATCCGCTCCGCGCGCCCCATGACGCGCGTCGCCTGCTCCTGGTAGTCGCGGTCGATGTCCCACGCCTCCCAGCGGCGCGGTCGATCGACGTACGTGACCAGCTGGTTCAACGGCTGCGGCGCACCGTGCTCGTCCACGGCGTTCGCGAGCGCACCGTCCGCGCGGCGAAGCTCGGCGATGCGGCCCTCGTCGTCGATCGTCACCGAGAGGAACCCGTTCGCGATGGTGCGCTCGCCCGTGGCGCGCGCCTCGTGGCCCGCGGGCACCGCCGCGCGCGCCGAGGGGTCGACCACCCTGACGCCGAGGGCCGGCACGTCGAGGCACAGCACCGCGCCGTCCTCGGTCGCGATGGTCGCGGTCTGCGGCACCGAGGACGGGTTGAACACCGCGATGCGCGCGTCGACCCCGCCGCCGGCACCCGCGCCGCCCGCCGCCCCCTCGCCAGCGGCCACCGCGCCCGCGAGCCATCGCATCCCGTCGCCCACGGCGCGCACGGCGTCGCGACGCACCTCGTCCATCTGCGCGCGGGCGTCGTCGTACACCTCGCGGATCGAGCTTCCCGGCAGGATGTCGTGGAACTGGTTGAGGAGCACCGTCTTCCACGTGCCGTCGAGCGACGCGCGCAGCGCCTCGGCCGCACCCGCGTCGCCCGCGCACCCCGCGCGCATGCATCCCAGCGCCTCGGCGAGCCGCAGCATGCACTCGGCGCGGCGGTTCGCCTCCTTGATCCACGCCTGGCTGGTGTACGTGCCGCGATGCAGCTCCAGGTACAGCTCGCCGTCCCAGGTGCGCACGTCCTGCCCGCTGCGCCGCAGCGCGCGGTGCGCCTCGTGCAGGTCCTCGCAGAACGCGTGGACGCTCTTCTGCTCGGTGCGCGGCAGCCCTTCGCACCGCGCGGCCACGTTCGCGCGCTCGATCTGCTCGGCGGTCGGGCCGCCGCCGCCGTCGCCGAACCCGTAGGGCTGCAGGTACGCGGGGATGCGCGCGCCGTCGAGCTCCGTGAGCGTGCGCACGCCGTGCTGGAACTCGCGCGGCTCGATCGCGCTGTTGTAGTTGTGGCCGGGCGTCAGGTGCGAGAGCACCTCGGTGCCGTCGAGCCCGCGCCAGCGGAACGTCACGTTCGGGAAGCGGTTCGACTCGCACCAGCTCATCTTGTTGGTGATGAAGGTGTCGATGCCCGCCTGCGCCATGATCTGGGGCAGGCTCGCCGGGAATCCGAAGGTGTCGGGCAGGTACAGGAACCGCTGGGGCGCGGCGTCGCCGAAGCGCGAGCGCCACCACGCGCACCCGTGCAGGATCTGCCGCACGAAGCTCTCGCCCGAGGGGCACGTGCAGTCGGGCTCGATCCACATCGCGCCGGCGGCCTCCCACCGGCCCTCGGCGACGCGCGCGGCGATCTGCGCGAAGAGCTCGGGCGAACGCTCCTCCACCCACGCGTACTGCTGCGCCTGGCTGCAGAGGAAGTGGAAGTGCGGGTAGCGCTCCTGCAGCCTGAGCACGTTGGCGAAGGTCCGCAGGCACTTGCGCTTGGTCTCCGCGACGGGCCAGAGCCACGCGGTGTCGATGTGCGCATGGCCCACGGCGTCGCACGCGACGGGCGATGCCGGGCCGCGCCCCATCAGGAGGCCCGCGAGTTCCCCGAAGAGCGAGCTGCACGCCGCGTGCATGGCGGCCGGCGTGCCGCGCACGGGAATGCGCGCCATCAAGGCGCGAAGCCCGCGGTCGAGTTCGTGCGCACGCGGATCCTGCTCGGCGAGCGTCGCGAGCAGCTTGCGCGCCGTGTCGAAGCCTTGCGCGAAGCGCCACACGGCCTCGTCGACCACCACCAGCTCGGCGGATTCAAGGCGCCCGGGGTTCGCCTCGCGCCAGCGCGCGTGGTGCTCGGGGCTCTCCCACCAGAAGGTGCTCACGCCGAGCGGCAGGTTGCACGCGGCCTCCACCAGGAGGTCGACTTCCGCGCCCTCGGGCGCGCGGTCCCAGAGGAACGCGAGGTCGCGGTACGGGTCGAACCCCTGGTACGGGACGCCGTCCTTCCAGAGGAGCGCCTCGGTGCCCGGCGAGAACCGCAGCGCCACGCACTTGCCCGCCATCGACGCCGGCAGCTCGCCGCGCAGCCGGAACCACGCCGAGCTCCACACGGGCCCCCAGCGCCACCCAAGCTCCACGGGCGTGAATGCCTGCCCCGCGGCAACGTCCGGCGTCACCCGGTCCGGCGTCTGCCAGACCGAGACCCCAAGCGGCGCCCGCACCGGGAACGCCGCCGGCAGCAGGATCTCCGAGACGAAGTTCTCGAAGCGGATGGCCGCGTACTGCAGGTCGGGAAGCACGCGGGGGAGTCTACGGACGCACCGATGGGCGTCGAAGTCAGGGGCAAGCGCCCCACGATCCGAGGAGCACCCCGAGGTCAAGCCCGTTGACGACGCCGTCCCGGTTCAAGTCCGCCAGACTCATCGCCCCCGCGCCCCAGGCACCGAGGACAAACCCGAGGTCCTGGCCGTTGACGGTACCGTCACTGTTCAGGTCACCGAGGCAATCGTCCGGCAGCAGCGCGAAGGAGACGCCCCGAATCTCCCCGTTATAAGTTGCTCCTGCCGCAACGCGGCGCGCGGCGGCCACCGGAATGTCAGTGGCCGAGTCATTCATGTTGTTGTTGCCCCAGGCGGCAAGGGTGCCGTCGCTCCGCAGCGCGAGGACGTAGTCCCTTCCGGCAGCGAGCTGCACGATGACCCCAAGGTTGGGAGGGACATCCCGCTGGCCATTGTCATTCGAGCCCCACACCACGGGAATGCCGTCTGACTTCAATGCACACGTGAAGTCTTCGCTCGCGACCACCTGGCTGACCGCGGTGAGACCGGACGGGGGCGAACTTTCGCCCACGAAATTGGAGCCCCAACACGCGACGGCTCCATTGCTTCTCACGGCCGCTGAGTGGATGCTGCCCGCGGCGACCCCTGTAAATAGGCCAAGCGCGGTTGGCACGTTGCATTGCCCGAAACTGTTCCATCCCCAAGCAACAACGCTTCCATTGGTGCGAAGCGCCAGGCAGTGCGCAGATCCCCCTGAGATCGCGGTGACGCCATTCAGCCCCAGCGGTGGCTGAATGCTGCTCCCGCCGTTTGGGTATCCCCACGCCCGAACCTGACCGGACGCGGTCAGAGCGAGGGAAAAGCGTCCCAACGCCGCGCACACCTGGGTGACTGGACCGAGATCTGCGGGTGGCTCGATCTGCCCAACGTCGTCGACCCCTTCCACTGGCCCCCATCCAACGACGCCCCCATTCGCCAGACGTCCAAGACAATGCCCCGCCTGTGATGCCGAGATGTCCACGATGGGTGACTCCACGTAACGGGTCATGTTCCACTCGTAACCGCGGCCGCTTCCACCCCACACTGCGATCTTGCCACTCGCCTGAAGCGCCATCGAAAATCCGTTCCCTGCCGCGACCTTGACAACAGGGCTCAGCGACGTGGGGACGTTGCACTGTCCGAACGTATTCGCCCCCCAAGCCACCACCGTGCCATCAGAGCGCCTTGCCACAACGTGCGCACTGTTGCCGAACTGGTTGATTTCTCCGCCAATGGCAATCTGCTGAACTTGCGCGAGCCCCGCGGGAATGGAAGGCCTCGATGGGTGTCCCCAACCCACGACTGCTCCACCCGTCGCCACCGCACACGTGAAGTTGCTTCCGCACGCAAGCGCGGAGACTCCAGCGAGTCCGGACGGCACATTGAGCTGACCGAAGTCGTTCGCGCCCCAACACCGGATGACCCCGGCCGACAGGATCGCCCCCGCGTGCCGATTGCCCGCGGAGATCGCGATCGCCCCGATCACGTTTGATGGGATGCTGACGCATCCGGTGGCGTTGGAGCCCCATCCGACCACAAGGCCGCCGGTCGTGAGGGCAAGTGAGTAGTCAACGCATGCCGCGATTGCGCTCACGCCTGCAAGGCCACCGGGCACGTTGCACTGGCCAGAGGAATTCGATCCCCATGCCCGGACTGTCCCGGAAGACACGAGTGCAAGTCCATGATCAAAGCCGAATGCCAGGTCCAATGGCGTTCCCAGACCTTGGGGTGGGTTCGTCGCCGGTTGAAAGACGCCTGACCTGACCACGAGCTCTCCGGAGGAGCGTTCCACGCACGAAATCGAACCTGACGACCAGATTCGTGTCGCCGACACGATGTGAACGGGAGGCTGCCAGTTACGCTCGATCGTGTCACGGCCCCACGCGACCACATCACCGCCAACTGCCGGCGACGCCACGGACGTCGCGGCTGCGACGACGACGAGCGCGCGCCGGAGGGCGCACACCCGCCGAGGCGCTCGGTCGTCACGTCGCTCGTGCCTACGGAGGAGCGATGACTCCAGCCTCATCGACGCACCCCCTTCGGCCCGGCCAGCAGACTCCACTTCCGGATGATCGCTTCGCGGAGGAACCCGTACATCGCCCCGGTCGGCTCGAGGTCCTTGGGGCCATGCACCACGAGGCCGGCAAGGTCGGAGGGCCGGTTGGGCCGACGATTTCCCGCGCTTCGGATCACGTGAATGTCCGATTCACGTCCAAGGCCAAGAGCCATCCCGACCTCAATGAGCACATTGGGGTTGCCGTCGATTGCCAAGGGCGCCGAAGCGAGATCGAAGACGAGGATGTCGGCCTGCGCGACCGTCGTTCGGATGGCAGTCCGAAGATCACCTGGAGCACTGGCCTTCAACAGGCGAACTTCACACACCCGTTCGCTCGGCGTCGCCACGCCGGCTGCCACCAGCCGACGCCGCGCATCACGCACCGCCGCATTGATCTGGGGACGAAGCAACCGCACCCACGATCGGTGCTTCAGGGACCACGGCATCGCGACACGAATCACGATTGCCCGGCGGCGAGGCGATTGCTTTCGGCGTGCATGGCGCGCATCGACACGGCGGTTCATGCCAAGGGGGAGAGGTTCCCACGAGGCCGATGCGTGCGATCGAGCGAGGTAAGGCGAAGCTTATTTGTTATCACCCCACCCCCTCAACCGATCCACCACCGGGGGCTTCCTCCGCAACTCCTCCTCTACGCGCCGCGCCTCGGCCTCCCGCGCCATGGCCGCCCCGCCGGGATCCATCGGCGCGAGTGCCTCGGCTTCCTCGAGCACGCGCTGCGCCTCCCATTCGCGGGCGACGCCCTTCAGCGTGGGCATGCCCGACACCACCTCCCCCGACCGAGCACGCAGTCCCTCCACCACGGCCCGCGCCCGCGCCTCGTCGCCCGCCGCGAACAACGTGTCCGCCCACAGCGACTCGGCGATCACGCGCTGCCCCGTGGCATCGGGCTGGCACGTCGCGATCAGGTCCATCGCGCATCGCGCGCTCCGCTCCGCCGCAGGGGCGTCGCCGCAGTCGAGCTGCATGCAGGCCAGCGCCAACCGTGCCTGCTGGAAGTTGCCGTCGCACCCCCCGTTCACGTGGTCAGCGACGAACACGCACTCCTCGGCGAGCGCCATGGCGCGCGCCAAGTCGCCCTTCATCCGCAGGGTGTCGGCAAGGTCGCCCAGGATGCGCTGCGCGCCCTTCGACTCCATGCGCATGCCGGCCCGCTCGACCACGCCGAGCAGGCGCCCATACTCCATGATCGCCTCGTCAAACCGGCGGGCACCGCGCAACGACGTCGCAAGCTGCAGGCGCCGGGTGTTCGTCTTGGGATGATCCGGCCCGTACACCTCCTCGAAGGCGCGCACCAGGCGCGCACGCGCCTCGATGCTGTCGTCGGCCATCGCCGAGAGCTGCACCGCATCGAGCAATGGCTCGATTGCCGCCCGCATGGACTCGGCGCGTTCCTCGGCGGCGCGCTGCCGGTCCTCCGCGATGCGTGCCTGACGCATGGCGAAGACGAGGCTGGCGCCGATCGCGGCCGCAAGCATCACGATGACCGCCGTCGCCAAGGGATGCCTGCGCGCGATTCGCACCGCGTGGCCCGCGGCCCCGACGCGCCTCGCGCCGACCGGAAATCCCGACTTCCACCGCTCGAGGTCGGCCGCCAGGTCCGCCGCCGACTGGTAGCGGTCGTCCGGATCCCTCGCGAGCCCCTTGCCGAGCACGGCGTCGAGGTCGCGCCACCGCGTGACGCCCGCTCCGCGCAGGCGCCCACCGACCCCGTCGATCGGCTCCGCGCGCACGCGCTCGAGGAACGCGTCCCCATCCTCGCCGTCGGCCGGTCGGTGGGGAGGTGCACCCGTAAGAAGCCGCACGCCGATGGCCGCGAGCGCGAACACGTCGCTGCGCGCGTCGATGCGCCAGGGCTCGAGCGATGCGGCCTCGGGGCTCATGTACGCCGGCGTGCCGACGGCCGCCCCGACGTGCGTCGACTCGTGCCCCGGGAGGCCGCCGGAGCGGTCGTCGTTCGTCGAAGCCGGCGCGATGTCCTCGGCGTCCCCCTCGATGATCTTCGCAAGCCCGAAGTCGATGACCTTCACCCGCGGGCGCGATCCGTCGACGGCCTGCACGAGCACGTTGCCGGGCTTGAGGTCGCGGTGCAGCACCCCGCGCAAGTGTGCGAACTCGACGGCCTCGCACGCCTCTCGGAGCAGCTCGATGCGCTGCGCCGGCGCGAGTCGCCGGTCTTCGCAGAAGCGGTCGATGGGCTCGCCGCTGACGAGCTCCATCGCGAACCACGGAACCCCTTGGGCGGAGACGCCCCCATCAAGGATGGCCGCGATCCCTGCGTGCGAGAGGGTCGCGAGCGCACGCCGCTCGGCGTCGAACCGGCGTTCGGCCCGGATCGACGGCAGCGACTCCGACAACACCTTCACGGCCACGCGCCGCTGCACCGGTGCGTCCTGCTCGGCCTCGTACACCGCCCCGAACGACCCCCGGCCGATCAGCCGCACCAGCGTGAACTGCCCGAATCGGTCGCCGATCGCCGGAATCGGCTGCAATGCCCCCCGCAGCAGCTGCTCGCCCGCTGCCGTGTTGAGTCGATCCGGATCCACTGCCTCCCGGAGGAAGCGACGAACCCTCCGTCCATGCGAGCCGGACCGGCCGGAATCCGCGGATTCGTCACTTTGCGCCGAATCGGGGCCCATCACGGTCGGTTCATGGCTCGCAAGAGCTCGGCGATCTCGTCGTCGAGCGCCGCGTCCGGCGCCCCGTCGCGCACGAGGATCTCGAGGAGCGCACGGCGCAGCTTGATGCTAGCCGTGCGGACCATGCCCGCCGCCTGCTGCTCGGAGACCCCGAACTCGGGAGCGAGCACGCTGTAGGGCTGCTGGCCGACGTGGTGCCGCATGAAGAGCTCCCAGTGCCGCCCCTGTCCGGCGGTGTCGCACAACTCGCGCGCCCGGGCGGTGGCCTGCTCGATCACCCCGCGCGCCCACACGCGCTCGAACACACGGACCGCGTCGTCGAGGTCGCCGCCGGCGTCCAGCTCCGCGGATGGGCGCAACGCAATCCGGTTGTCGCGCGCACGCGCGGCCACCTGCTCGTGGCAGTACAAGAGCAAGCCGTTCATCAGCCAGCGCCGGAGGCGCAGGCCGCTCTCCTGCCACGCGCGAAGCCAGCCGCCCTGCGAGAGCCGGCTCGCGAAGAACCCCGCGACGAGGTCGGCGGGCGAACCAAGGTCACGGAAACTGGTGGCGCTCACGTACCCCGAAAGTGGGCCGGAGTACGCCGACATCAGGTGTGCGTGGACCTCCCTGGCTGAGCCGCGCTCAAGGCGGTCGGCGATCCAAGTGCGCTCCGTGGAGGGGAACAGGTCCCCGCGGTGATCAACGGTGATGGCCATGGTGGTGTGACTCGCGCAACCCGGAATATCTCTCGCGGAGACGGAAATTATTGGCAGGCTCCCGGGGCGCCGTCAATCCAACCGCCGCCGCGCACAATTTACTTGCATCATGCTCCATACGTGGCATAGATGCAGTGTCGGAGGAGTCGAAAAGGGACCCAACTTGCCTTTCCCTCCTCCCTCCTAAGGGAGACCGATGCGCCCGACGGACTCACGTCCGTCGGGCGTTTGTTTACGGGGTGCCCGACGCGCCATCGCGCGTCGAGTCGCGGCCGCCCCCGCGCCCCGCGCCGGCCTCTTCCTCGCGCCCGCGCGCCGCGCGCTCGTCGTCGGCCTTCAGCTTCGCCTCAAGCGCCTCGTCGCCCTGCTCCTGCCGCTGCACCAGGCGCCATGCGAGCGCGGCGACGACCAGCATGCCGATCACCGTCCCCACGATCGACACCCATCCGTAGCCCTCGGGCGCCGCGTCGCTCACGCCTTCCAGCCCGCCTTGCGCAGCTGGTTCACGCGCACCTGCATGTTGTCGCCGGGGCACGCGGTGTGCGCGCCAGGCCACTCGCGGTGCGTGCGCACGTTGCCGGGATTCAGCTTGTAGTGCGCGCAGAGCCGCGCCACCGTGCGGTTCAGCGCGTCGAGCTGCTCGGTGGTCGGCCGCTGCACCACGAAGTTCCCCATGCACATCACGCCGATGTTGTGCTCGTTGCGCTTGCTCACGTGCGCGCCCTGGTAGCGCGTGACGTCGCGCCCCTGCCACACGTTGCCGCTGCGGTCGATCACGTAGTGGTAGCCGATGTCGCCCCACCCCTTGCCGCGATGCCCGCTGTGGATGAGGCGAAGGTGCTCCTTGGCGTCAAGGTCGGTCTTGCCCCAGTAGCCCGACATTCCGTCATGGTGGACGGTGATGTACTTGGGCTTCAGCATGGGGTTCATGTCGCGCACGTACGGGCCGCTGCGCGCCCATTCGCCGCGCGGGCGCGCGAACGGCACCGGGCCCGGCACCAGGCACACCTCGGGCTTGACCACCGCGCCGGACTTCGCGTCGACCACGGGCGGCGTGCACACCGCGCCGGCCGGCGGCTCCGGCTCGATGACCGGGGCCGGGCCGGGGATGTCCGGCCAGTCCATGTCGGGAAGGCGTCCCGAGGCCACGCGCTTCGGCGTCGACGCCGCGCAGCCGGCCACGAAGAGCGCGCCGAAGAAGACGAACGTTCGCCGCGCGATCGCGTCGCCGCGGCCGATCGCGCGCTCGAGCGCGTCGTCGCGACGGTCCATCGGGGACGGCTGGTGGGGGTCGTTCATGGGAAGCGTCCGTGCGGGGCTCGACCGTTCGTACGCGCGCCGGGGCGCGCGGGGTCGACCGCTCCTTCCTTGGATCGGCGGACCTTCGTGACGGGCTGCAGTTTACGCCCCGCGGAAGCGCCGGAACCCCTTGGGATCACGACGGTTTCGGATACAATCACACCCTTCCCCGAATGGCAGAATCCACCCCCATCGCCGCCGCCACGGGCATGCCCGCCGCGTCCCAGAACGCACCCACGTCCGAGGAGTACACCTCGTCGACGATCCAGGTGCTCGAGGGCCTCGAGGCCATCCGCAAGCGGCCCGGCATGTACGTCGGCGGCGCCGGCCCCGAGGGCCTGCACCACCTCGTCTACGAGTGCGTCGACAACGCCATCGACGAGGTGATGGCCGGCTACGCCACCGAGGTGTTCGTCACCATCGGCGTCGACGGCAGCTGCACGGTGCGGGACGACGGGCGCGGCATGCCCGTCGACCCGATGAAGCACGAGAACCCCGCCATCAACGGGCGCCCGGCGGTCGAGGTCATCCTCACCGAGGTGCACGCCGGCGGCAAGTTCGACGGCAATGCGTACAAGGTGTCGGGCGGCCTGCACGGCGTCGGCATCAAGTGCGTGAACGCGCTCAGCGAGTGGACCGAGGTCGAGGTCGACAAGGGCCCCCGGACGTACCGCATCGCGTTCGCGCGCGGGGCGGTCACCGAGCCGCTGCACGTGGTCTCCGAGCGGCAGGCCGGCGCGCGCAACGGCACTCGCATCAGCTTCAAGCCCGACCACGAGATCTTCGCCGACACGAACTTCCAGTTCGAGCGCCTCGAGCACCGCCTGCGCGAGCTGAGCTTCCTGAACCCTGGCGTGAAGATCCACCTGCGCGACGAGCGCGTCGACGCCGAGGGCAACGTCCGCGAGCAGGTGTTCCACGCGGCCGACGGCCTCGCGGGCTACGTGCGCCACATGAACTCGGCGAAGAGCGTGCAGAGCCCGGTCATCGCGGTCATGCGCGAGGACGAGTCCACCGGCATGCGCGCCGACATCGCCATGCAGTACACGGACGCGATGAACGAGACGCTGCTCGCGTTCGGCAACAACATCCCGAACCGCGACGGCGGCACGCACGTCACCGCGTTCAAGCAGGCGCTCACCGTGGCCATCAACGGCTACGCGCGCCGCACCGGCCTCTTCAAGGACGGCAAGGACCAGGTCACCGGCGAGGACCTCCGCGAGGGACTGAGCGCCATCGTGAGCGTCAAGCTCCGGAACCCGACGTTCAACAACCAGACGAAGGAGAAGCTCCTCAACCCCGAGGTGACGCCCTTCGTGAGCGGCGCGCTCAACGAGCTGCTCGGCGCGTGGCTCGAGGAGCACCCCTCCGACGCCCGCAACATCTGCAACCGCGCGAAGCTCGCCGCCGAGGCCCGCGAGGCCGCGCGCAAGGCCCGCGAGCTCATCAAGCGCAAGGGCGCGCTCGACTCGGGCGGCATGCCCCACAAGCTCGCCGACTGCTCGTCGAGCGACGTCGAGCGCACCGAGCTCTTCATCGTCGAGGGCGACAGCGCAGGCGGCAGCGCCAAGGGCGGCCGCGACCACGTCCACCAGGCGATCCTTCCGCTGCGCGGCAAGCTCCTGAACGTCGAGCGCGCGCGGCTGGACAAGGTGCTCGGCTTCGAGGAGATCCGCACGCTCATCCAGGCGCTGCAGTGCGGCATCGGCGAGGACTTCGACGCCTCGAAGCTGCGCTACGGCCGCGTCATCATCATGACCGACGCCGACGTCGACGGCAGCCACATCCGGACGCTGCTCCTGACGTTCTTCTTCCGCCAGATGCCCGAGCTGGTGAAGCGCGGCCGCATCTACATCGCGCAGCCCCCGCTCTACCAGGTGGCGCGCGGGAAGCAGTCGGAGTACGTCCTGAACGACCGCGAGATGGGCGACACGCTCGTCGAGCTCGCGCTCAAGCACTGCTCGCTCGTCGTGCGCGACGGCGAGGGCGGCGTCGCGCACGAGGTGCCCGCCGACAAGGTCCGCGGCCTCGTGCGGGTGCTGAACCGGCTCGAGGAGCTGGTCACGATCTCGCAGCGCCGCGGCATCCCGTTCCCGCGGCTCCTGGCGGCGCGCAAGGACGACCCCTCGGGCCATGGGCACCTCCCCGGCTGGCAGCTGGCGTGGGCGGGCGGCGACGCGCTCTTCTTCGCCGAGGCCGACGCGACCGCCTTCATGGCCGCGAACGGGCTCGAGCTCGGCGAGGCGCGCACCACGACGGCGCCGATCGCGGCGGCCCCGGCGGGAGGCGTGCCCGCGGCGCGCCCCGCGCAGCTGCGTGCGCTCCACGAGAACAAGGAGCTCGAGAAGCTCTTCCAGCAGCTGGCCGCCAACGCGATCAGCATCGACGACTGGGCGCTCGCGCAGGAAGAGAGCGTCACCGGCGAGAGGATCCCGACGAAGTACGCCTGGCGCGTGCGCAACGACAAGGACGGCTCCGAGCAGTTCGTCGAGGCCGCGAACGTGCCGAGCATCCTCCGGTCGCTGCACGAGGTCGGCCGCCGCGGCATCGAGATCAAGCGCTTCAAGGGCCTCGGCGAGATGGAGGCCACCCAGCTGTGGGAGACCACCATGGACCCGGCCAAGCGCACGCTGCTGCGCGTGAGCTGGGACGCGGCCAGCGAGGCGGACGCCCTGTTCTCGATCCTCATGGGCGAGAACGTGGAGCAGCGCCGCAACTACATCGAGAAGCACGCGCTCGAGGTCAAGAACCTCGACGTGTGACCGCGACGGGCGCGGCGCCTGGCGTGCATGCACCCGCCACGAAGGGCGTGCGCCCTCCCGTCAGTTCCGCACGGGCGGAGCGAACCAGCCCTCGGCGAACCCGCCCGGCGGGACGTCGCCCTGCGTGATCACGATCCGCGTCGGCTCCGGCCGGCGCCCGGGACGAGGGCCGTGCGGGCCGGGGGCGCCCGGAGGCGGGGGCGGAGGGCCATCGGAACGCATGCCGTGCACCGGCGGAGGACCGTCGTCGCGTGGGCGCTCGCCGTCGCGGGGACGCTCCCGGTCATGCGGGCGCTCGCCCTCGCGCGGCGGATCGCCGAAGGCGAGGTCCGCGCGCCGGACGCGCTTGGTCGACGGATCCAGCGTCAGCGTGATGCGCTCGGGCCCGCGGAACCCGCGGTCGACGCGCGTGGCGCACAGCCGCATCTCGCCGTCCCCGTCGCAGCGCGCGATCGAATAGAAGGCGCCGACGTCGCCGAGGAGCGCGTCGAGCCGGTCGATCAGGAGATCGCCCTCGGGCGTCTCGATGAACCGGGGCCAGCGGGCGTCGCCCGTCATGCGCACCTCGCCGCCCGCGGACTCGGTCGACCAGGAGTCGTTGCCGCCGACCGCGCGCACCGTGGTGCGGCCGCCCGACATCGCGAGCTCCAGGCGCATGTGGCGCTCGTCTCGCACGTCGAACGTGCCCGAGGCGCGCGGCGCCGGCCGCCCATCGCCGCGCGACGGGAACTCGAGCTCGATGAGGTAGCGCCGGTCGCCCGGCGCGGCCTCGGCCGCCTGCGCCGCGCGCAGCAGCTGCCCGGCCGATGCCGGCCGCGGCGAGGCGAGGAACGCGACGCCGGCGACCACCGCGATGCTCGCCGCGGCCGCGAGCGGGGTCCGCCAGTCGACGCGACGGGCGCGCGGCGCGAAGGGGATCGCGGCGGGTGCGTGCCCCTCGACGCGCACGCGCGCCATCGCCCGGCCCACCAGCGCGTCGACGCGCACCGGAGCATCCAGCCTGCGGTGCTCGATGAGCCCGCCGACCCATCGGTCGCCCGCGGTCTCCTCGTGCGCGGAACGGTCCTCGGCCTCGTTCATGCGATCGCTCCCCCCTGGTCCATGCACGCGGCGATCATCGCGCGCGCGCGCTGCAGGCGCTTCTTGACGGCCTCGACGCTCGCGCCCACCTCGCGGGCGACGCGCGCCACCGGCATCTCGTTCCGGTAGCAGAGGTGGATCGCGTCGCGGTACTCCTCCGGCAGCGCGGCCACGCACTCGTCGAGCCGCGCGACGCGCGCGCGGAACTCCTCGGCATCGCCGCGGTCATGCTCGGCCGCGCGCCGGTCGATGCCGTCGAGCACCGCGTCGTCGGTGGGGCGCTCGCGCCAGAGACGCGAGCGATGGTCCATGGCGATGTTGCGCGCGATGCCGCGCAGCCACGCGCCGAAGGGGCGCGAGCGGTCGTAGTCGCCCAGCCGGCGCCACGCCACCAGCACCGTCTCCTGGAACAGGTCGTCGACGCTCGACGGCGGCACCGTGGCGCGCAGATACGCAAGCAGCCGGTCGGCGTGCTCGCGGACGAGGATGGCGAAGACGTCGGAAGCGTCGGTCATCGGGGGCCCGTCCATGGTTGCCCGGCCGCCGCGCCCGGGGACACGGCGCTCAGCCGGCCTCGCGGAACCCGCGTTCCCGCAGCAGGCACGCGTCGCACCGGCCGCAGGGCGCCCCGTCGGGGCCCGGGTCGTAGCAGCTCACGGTGCGGTCGAGGGGAACCCCCAGCTCGCGCCCGAGCCGGACGATCCCGGCCTTCGAGAGCCGCAGGAGCGGGGTCCGCACGCGGATGGCGCGCTCGCCGCGCTCGGCGGCCTCGACGCCCGCGCGCGTCGCAAGGTTCGCGAGGCGCTCGAACGCCTCAACGAACGCGGGACGGCAGTCGGGGTAGCCGGAGTAGTCGATGGCGTTGACGCCGATCCCCAGGTCGAACGCCCCGAGCACCTCGGCGAGCGCCAGCGCGTGGGCCAGGAAGATCGTGTTGCGCGCGGGCACGTAGGTCACCGGGATGCCGTGATCGTGGTCGACGTCGCGGTCCTTCGGGACGTCGATGTCCGCGGTCAGGGCGCTCGCGCCGAACGCGCGCAGGTCGATGCGCGCGACGCGGTGCGACGCGGCGCCGAGCGTGCGTGCGAGCTCGGCCGCGCGCTCGAGCTCCACGCGATGGCGCTGGCCGTAGTCGAAGCTCAGCGCGTGGCACTCGAAGCCGTCGCGCCTGAGCGCGGCCAGCACCACCGCCGAGTCCATGCCGCCCGAGAGCAGCACGACCGCGCGCGGGCGGCCGACGTCCCCGGGCGCGCGCGCGCCCTCGGCGCCGCCGTTCATGCCGGGCTCGCCACCTGCTCGAGCACCTGCTGCAGGATGCGCCGCGCGGTCTGCGCGTCGCCCACGTGCATCGCGGTGCGCGTCACCACGCGGTGCGCGCACACCGTGAGCACGTTCGAGACGACGTCCTCGGGAATGCAGTGGTCGCGGCCGTCGAGCAGCGCCGTCGCGCGCGCGGCCTGCGCGAGCGCAAGCGAGCCGCGGGGGCTCACCCCGACCGCCAGTTCCTCGTGCATGCGCGTGGCGGCGGCGATCGCGATCACGTAGTCGACCAGCGACGGGTCCATGCGCACGGCGTCGACGGCGTCCTGCAGCGCGGCCACGTCCTGCCCGCCCATCACGGGCCGCAGGTCGCGCAGCGAGGTGCGCGCGGGCTGCTTCAGGAGGATGCGCCCTTCGTCGTCGGCGCTCGGGTACCCCAGCGAGATCCGCATGAGGAAGCGGTCGAGCTGGTTCTCCGGCAGGAGGTACGTGCCCTCGAACTCGTAGGGGTTCTGCGTGGCGACCACCATGAAGGGCGTCGGCAGCATGTGCACGTGGCCCTCGGCGCTCACCGTGCCCTCGGACATCGCCTCGAGCAGCGCGCTCTGGGTGCGCGGCGTGGCGCGGTTGATCTCGTCGGCGAGCACCACGTTCGCGAACACGGGCCCGCGCTTGAACTCGAACTCGTCGCGGTCGCGGTGGTAGACGCTGACCCCGGTGACGTCCGAGGGCAGCAGGTCGGGCGTGCACTGGATGCGGCTGAACGTGCAGTCGATGCTGCGCGCCAGCGCGTTCGCGAGCACCGTCTTGCCGACGCCCGGCACGTCCTCGATGAGCACGTGCCCGCGCGCGAGCAGGCACGCCACCAGGCGGTCCACCGCCTGGCGGTTCCCCATGTAGACGCTGGCGACGTTCTCGCGGAGGCGGTGGAGCGTTTCTGCGTGCTTCATGCGCGGCCTGCGAGGAGCGGCGAGTATATCGTTCGCCCGATGCCGGCCACGCATCCATCCGACGACGGACCCGTGCTCGACGTGCATGTGCGGTGCGTGCGCTGCCGCTACGACCTCGCGGGGCTGCATGCGTACGGCCGCTGCCCGGAGTGCGGATCGCCCGTGATCGCGTCGGTGGCCGAGCACGCCGACGCGGAGGTCGCGGGGATCGCGCAGCCCGACGACGGCCACGCCGCATCGGTGGCGGTGGTCGCGGTCACGGCCGGACCGCTCGCGTGCGCGCTGCTGCAGGGCTCCGGCCCCGCCATGCGCCAGGTGGACGCGCTCGCTGGGCGCGGGTCGTCGTTCCCGTCGCAGGTGGAGCGCCCGGCGTGGCTCGCGTGCGCCGCGGTGATCGGCGTCGCGACGGCACTCGCGGCGCGTGGCCTCTCCCGAGCGCGGAACCCGGCGCTGCATGCGTCCATCGGACACGGCCGGCTGGTGCGGCTGCAGGTCGCGGGATGGTCATGGTGCGCGGTGCTCGCCGGCGCGTTCGCGTTCTCGCTGATGCCCGCCGGGAACTTCGCGAGCATGCCGATCGTCGCGCTCGCGGCCCAGATGCTTCCCGCGGTGCTGTGGCTCATGGGCGCAGCGCCGGTGCTCGCGCGCCTCGGCGCCCTGAGCCGCACGTACCGCGAGGCGCGTCACGGCCAGCAGAGCGCGGAGCTCGTCTCGCTGACCCTCGCGATGGGCATCACGCTCGCGGTGGCCATGCCCGCCGTGCGTGCGGCCCTCGGGGAGGACTGGGCGATGGTCGGCTCCATCCTCGCGCTGTTCCTGGTGCTGATCACGCTCCTGGGCATGGCCTACATGGCCGCCAACGGCTGGGTGATCGCGCAGGCGCTGCGCCGGCGGCGGATCGACCCGAAGCGGTTCCGGTGAGGGGTGCGCTGCCGAACTGGCAGCACCAGGCACCGCGGAGCGTCAGGCGTGCCTACGCGGGCGCTCGGATCAAGGGCTCGATAACTCATCGCTCATGGCGCAAGCAACGTTCCGACAACGGGTTGCGCCCCACGCGTTCGCTTTACCCCACGCGTGATGGAGGTTGCGCCTCGCGTCCCGCACTGGCACGCCGCTTGCATCCTCTGAACCCCGACGCCCGCCCCTGCGGGCACCTGGACCACCACCTCTCGGAGACATGACCATGGCAGTCAAGGAACTGGCATTCGACACCGACGCACGCAAGCAGCTCCTCGCCGGAGTCGAGAAGCTCGCCGCCGCCGTCAAGAGCACCCTCGGCCCCCGCGGCCGCAACGCCGTGCTCGACCGCAGCTGGGGCGGGCCCAACGTCACCAAGGACGGCGTGAGCGTGGCCGAGGAGATCGAGCTGCGCAACAAGGTCGAGAACATGGGCGCCAAGCTCGTGAAGGAGGCCGCGAGCAAGACCTCCGACGACGCGGGCGACGGCACCACCACCGCCACCGTGCTCGCCGAGGCGCTCTTCAAGGCCGGCCTGCGCCAGCTCGCCGCTGGCGCCGACGCAAACACGCTCGTCCGCGGCATGCGCCGCGCGGTGGACGTGGTCGTCAACGAGATCAAGGCGAACTCGAAGCCCGTCGCGCAGGTCGACGGCGGCATCGCGGCCGTCGCCACCATCAGCGCCAACAACGACGCCGAGGTCGGCAAGATGATGGCCGAGGCGTTCAGGAAGGTCGGCAAGGACGGCGTCATCACGGTCGAGGAGGGCAAGAGCCTCGAGACCGTCGTCGACGTCGTCGAGGGCATGCGCTTCGACCGCGGCTACCTGAGCCCGAACTTCGTCACCGACGCCGAGAAGATGCGCGTCGAGCTCGACAAGGCGCTCGTCCTCGTCTTCGAGGACAAGATCGAGAGCGTCACGAAGCTCGTGCCCTTCCTCGAGAAGGTGGTCGAGAGCAAGAAGCCCCTCCTCATCATCGCCGAGGACGTGGCGGGCGAGGCGCTCAGCACGCTCGTCATCAACAAGCTCCGCGGCGTGCTGCAGGTCGTGGCCGTCAAGGCCCCGGGCTACGGCGACCGCCGCAGGGCGATGCTCGAGGACATCGCGATCCTCACCGGCGCCAAGCCGATCATGAAGGACCTCGGCATCGAGCTCGACAAGGTCACCCTCGCCGACCTCGGCCAGACCAAGAAGCTCGAGATCGATAACGAGAACACGACCATCATCGAGGGCGCCGGCAGCACCACCGCCATCAAGGCCCGCTGCGAGACCATCCGCCGCGAGATCGACTCGACCGACAGCGACTACGACCGCGAGAAGCTCCAGGAGCGCCTCGCGAAGCTCGCCGGCGGCGTCGCGCAGATCAAGGTGGGCGCGGCCAGCGAGTCCGAGCTCAAGGAGAAGAAGGGCCGCGTCGAGGACGCGCTGCACGCAACGCGCGCGGCCATCGCCGAGGGCGTGCTCGCCGGCGGCGGCACCTCGTTCATCCGTGCCCTGCCCGCGCTCAAGAAGCTGCGCGCGCAGCTCGAGGGCGACGAGCAGTCCGGCGTCGACCTGGTGGCCGAGGCCATCGAGGTCCCGCTGCGCACCATCGCCGACAACGCCGGCGAGAAGGGCACCGTCGTCGTCGCCAAGGTCAAGGACCTCAAGGGCAACGAGGGCTTCAACGCCCTCACCCGCCAGTACGGCGACCTCATGAAGGACGGCGTCATCACCCCGGCCAAGGTCGACCGCTGCGCGCTGCAGAACGCCTGCAGCGTCGCGAGCCTGCTCCTGGCCACCGACTGCATCGTGACCGACAAGCCCCAGCCCGCCGACGAGGCCGGGCACGGCCACGGCCATGACCACGGCGGCGGCATGGGAGGCATGGGCGGGATGGGCGGCATGGGAGGCATGGGCGGCATGATGGGCATGTGAGCCCGCCCCCGCGCCGAACGGACCGCAACGCACGAATCGCAACGAACGCACACGCACACCAACGCACAGAGACACACGGAGAACACCCATGAGCAGCACCCAGGTTCGTCCCCTCGAAGACCGCGTCATCGTCAAGCCCCTCGAGGCCGAGACCAAGACCTCCAGCGGCATCTTCCTTCCCGAGAGCGCCAAGGAGCGCCCCATGCAGGGCAAGGTCGTGGCCACCGGCCCCGGCAAGATGCTCGACAACGGCACCCGCATGGCCATGATGGTCAAGAAGGGCGACACGGTCGTCTTCGGCAAGTACGCCGGCACCGAGGTCGAGATCAAGAACGTGAAGCACATCATCGTGCGCGAGAGCGAGCTCCTCGGCGTCCTCGACGCCTGAGCGCCGCACCCACCCGCCACCCGAACGAAAGGCAGTCCGCAATGGGCAGCAGCAAGCAGATGAAGTTCACCGGCAACGCGCAGGCCGAGCTCAAGAAGGGCGTCGACGCCATCGCGCAGGCCGTGGCCGTCACCATGGGCCCCACCGGCCGCAACGTGGTCATCGCCAAGGGCTTCGGCAGCCCGCACGTCACCAAGGACGGCGTGACCGTCGCCAAGGAGGTCGAGCTGGCCGAGCCGTTCGCCAACATGGGCGCTCGCATGGTCCAGCAGGTCGCGAAGAGGACCGCCGACGTCGCCGGCGACGGCACCACCGCCGCCACCGTGCTCGCGGCGGCGATCTTCAACGGAGGCCTCCGCTTCATCGCCACCGGCGCCAACGCCGTGGCCGTGCAGCGCGGCATCAACGACGCCGCCGAGGTGGCCTGCCAGGCGATCACCGACAGCGCGAAGAAGTGCGCGGGCAAGGCCGACCTCGTGAAGGTGGCCACCGTGAGCGCCAACCACGACGCGGCGCTCGGCGAGCTCATCGCCGAGGCGATCGACAAGGTGGGCCACGACGGCGTGGTCGAGGTCGAGGAGGCCAAGGGCTGGGAGACCACGCTCGACTACGTCGAGGGCATGAGCTTCGACAAGGGCTACATCTCGCCCTACTTCATGACCGACCCGAAGAAGGCCGAGTGCGTCCTGGAGAACCCGTACATCCTGGTGTACGAGAAGAAGGTCGGCAACCTCGCCGACTTCCTGCCGCTCCTCAACAAGGTGGCGACGGCGCAGAAGCCGCTCCTGGTCATCGCCGAGGAGGTCGAGAACGAGGCCCTCGCGGCGCTCGTCGTGAACCGCCTCCGCGGCGTGCTGCAGATCTGCGCCGTCAAGGCGCCGGGCTTCGGCGACCGCCGCACGGCCATGCTCGGCGACATCGCCGTGCTGACCGCCGGCACGTTCTTCAGCTCGGACACGGGCCGCTCGCTCGAGTCGGTGGAGCTGAACGAGCTCGGCCGCGCGCGCAAGGTCGTCGTGACCAAGGACGAGACCGTCATCGTCGAGGGCGCCGGCAAGAAGAAGGACATCGAGGCCCGCATCTCGCAGATCCAGGCCGCGCACGACCGCTCGACCAGCGACTACGACCGCGAGAAGCTGCAGGAGCGCATGGCGAAGCTCGGCGGCGGCGTGGCGATCGTCAACGTCGGCGGCGCCACCGAGGTCGAGATGAAGGAGCGCAAGGACCGCGTCGACGACGCGCTCCACGCCACCCGCGCGGCCGCGAAGGAGGGCTACGTGCCCGGCGGCGGCGTCAGCTTCCTCCGCGCCATCGAGGCCGTCACCGCGGCGCGCGGCAAGGCGAAGGGCGACGAGCGCTTCGGCTTCGACATCGTCGCCGAGGCCCTGCGCGCCCCGGCGAGGCAGATCGCGACGAACGCGGGCGTCGACGGCGACCTCGTGTGCGAGCGCGTGCTCGAGCGCACCGGCGGCTGGGGCTACAACGCCGCCACGGCCGAGTACCAGGACCTCGTCAAGGCGGGCATCATCGACCCGGCGCTCGTCTCCAAGACGGCGCTCACCAACGCCGCGAGCGTCGCGGGCCTGATGCTGACCACCGACGTCCTGGTCACCGAGCTCAAGGAGGACGCGGAGCCGGTCACCGGCGCCACGGCCTGACACCCACCGAAGCGAACGGGCCGGGGCCGAGTGCGCGCACGCACCGGCCCCGGCCCGGTTCCTTAGAAGGGACGAGCGCATGAGCACCACCGCCGACTACTACGAGGTCCTCGGCGTCGCCCGGGACGCATCCGGCGACGAGGTGAAGCGCGCGTACCGCCGGCTCGCCATCAAGTGGCACCCGGACCAGAACCCCGACAACCCCGAGGCCGAGGTGCGCTTCCGCCAGTGCGCCGAGGCGTACGAGGTGCTCGGCGACCCCGAGCGCCGAGCGATCTACGACCGCCACGGGCACGCCGGGCTGCGCGGGCGCGCGGGCCACGACTTCAACTCGATGAACGCCGAGGACATCTTCTCGATGTTCAACGAGATCTTCGGCGGGCAGCAGCGCGCGGGCGGCCGCCGCCAGCGCGGCCCCGCGCGCGGGTACGACCTCGAGACCGAGGTCGAGGTCACGCTCAACGACGTGCTCTCGGGCTGCGAGCGCGAGGTGCGCTTCGAGCGCCCCGAGGTCTGCTCGGTGTGCAAGGGCTCGGGCGCGAAGCCGGGCACCAAGCCCGCGCAGTGCGCCACGTGCGGCGGGCAGGGCCAGGTCGCGCAGGCCGGGCTCGGCGGGCTGTTCCGCATGGTGACCACCTGCCCCGCCTGCGCGGGCCGCGGCAGCGTGGTCAAGGACAAGTGCGGCGAGTGCCGCGGGAACGGCCGAACCACGGTGCAGCGCACGCTGAGCGTGCGCATCCCGAAGGGCATCTCGGACGGGCAGGTGGTGCGCGTGGCCGGCGAGGGCGAGCCCCCGCCGCCGCAGGCGAGCCCCGACGGCACCGGCGTGCGCGGCGACCTCCACATCGGCGTGCGAGTCGCCGAGGACGAGCGCTTCGAACGCCAGGGCGCCGACCTCATCACGGCGCTCGAGGTGTCGTTCGCCGACGCCGCGCTCGGCGGCACCGTGGTCGTGCCGACGCTCGAGGGCGAGGCCGAGACCGCCCTCGACGCCGGCACCCAGCACGGCGAGCTCTTCCGCCTCGAGGGCAAGGGCGTGCCCGACCTGCGCACGGGCACCCGCGGCGACATGGTCGTGGTGGTGCACGTGCGCGTGCCGCGCAAGCTCACGGCGCGCCAGCGCGAGGCCATCGAGGCGCTGCGGGACGCCGAGCGCCCCGCGGCCCCGAAGGGCGGGGAACCGAAGGACGCGGGCCCGCGCAGGCGCGGCGGGTTCTGGGGCAAGATGAAGGATTCGCTCGGCGGCTGAGCCGCGGGAGGAACGCATGTCGAACGCAGGACCCAACCACCAGCGCCCGCACGGGCACCACCACGACGAGCCGCGCGATCCCTCGGGCGCGCACGGCCACCGCCGCGCCGAGAGCGAGTCGCAGCCCTTCGTCGACGACCGCGCGCCCGAGCCCGAGGAGGCGCGCGACGCCATCCGCGCGCTCGAGGAGCGCCTCGCGTCGGCGGAGGCCGAGCTCGCGCAGGCCAAGGGCGACGTCCTGCGCGCGATCGCGGACTTCCAGAACCTCCAGCGCCGCACCGCCGACCAGGAGCCGCGCGTCCGGCTGGGCGCCGCGGGCGGCGTGGTCCGCCAGGTGATCCCCGTGCTCGACCACTTCGACCTCGCGCTCGCGCAGGACCCGTCCCGCATGACCGTGGCCGCGGCCATCGACGGCCTGCGCATCGTGCGCGGCGAGCTGATCAAGGCGCTCGAGCGGTCAGGCGTCGAGCTCATCCAGCCGAAGCCCGGCGACGCGTTCGACCCGCACCGCGCCGAGGCCATCATGCAGTCGCCGGCGCAGGGGGTCGAGCCGGGCTGCGTCAGCATGCTGCTGCAGCCGGGCTACCTGCTCGGCGACACCGTGCTGCGCCCGGCGAAGGTCGCCGTCGCTCCCTGAGCCATGCCCACCTACGAGTACGAGTGCTCCTCCTGCCGCCACGCGTGGGAGCTCTTCCAGTCCATCAAGGCCGACCCCGAGCGGAAGTGCCCGAAGTGCGGCCGCATGACCGCGCGCCGCAAGATCGGGATGGGTGCGGCGATCCTCTCGGGGGGGCGCTCCGCCGAGCCGCAGGAGTCGCAGGCTTCGGCCTCGGCACCGGCGGCGGGCGCAGCCGCCGCATCGACCGCCGCCGCGGACGGCCCGAAGGCCGCGAACGACGGCACGAAGCCCGCGGCCGCCGACGCGAAGCCCGGGGCGACGCCGGCCGCGCCGCCCGCTCCGGCCGCGACGCCGCCCGCC
>CAMDUT010000015.1 GCA_945877905.1 Phycisphaera mikurensis NBRC 102666
CGCGTCCTCATCGTCGACGACCAGGCGCTCATCGCCGAGGCGGTGCGCCGCATGCTGCTGCCGCACCCGGACATCCAGCTGGTCGCGTGCACCAAGGGCGCCGAGGCCCAGGCGAAGGTCGCGGAGGTGAAGCCGGACGTCATCCTGCAGGACCTGGTGATGCCCGACGCCGACGGGCTCGAGCTGGTCAGCGCGTACCGCAAGGACCCCGCCCTCGCGCGCACCCCGCTGATCGTCCTCAGCGCCAAGGAGGAGCCCGCCACCAAGGCGGACGCCTTCGCGCGGGGCGCGAACGACTACCTGGTGAAGCTGCCCGACCCGGTGGAGCTGGTCGCGCGCATCCGCTACCACGCGCGCGCCAACCGCGCGCAGAGGGAGCGCGACGAGGCCTTCAACGCGCTCCGCGCCGAGCTCGACAGCGCGGCCGCCTACGTCCGCACGCTCATCCCCGAGCCGATGGACGGACGCGTGCGCACGCGCTGGTCGTTCGTCCCGTCGGCGAGCCTCGGCGGCGACTCGTTCGGCTACCACTGGCTCGACGACGACCGCCTGGCGATCTACCTGCTCGACGTGTGCGGGCACGGCGTGGGCCCGGCCCTGCTCTCGGTGAGCGTGATGAACGCGCTGCACGTGAACGCGCTCGGCGGCGCCGACCCGCGCGACCCGGGCGCCGTGCTCACCTCGCTGAACGACCTCTTCCCGATGTCGAAGCACAACGGGATGTTCTTCACGATGTGGTACGGCGTGGCCGACCTCGCCGCGCGCACGCTGCGCTACGGCAGCGGTGGCCACCCGCCCGCGCTGCTCGCGCTGCCCGACGGCACGAACCGGGAGCTCGGCGGCAACGAACCCGTGTCCGGGCCGATGATCGGCGCGTTCCCGGGGCTGCCCTACGAATCGGCGGAGGTGCCGCTGCCCGCGGGCGCGCGGCTCTACGTCTACAGCGACGGCATCCACGAGCTGATCCGGGCCGACGGCACGCTGTGGACGCTCGAGGAGTACCTCGCCGGCGTCGCCGAGGAGGCCCGCGGGCCGGACGGCGCGGTCGAGCGCCTGGTGCGCCGCAGCCAGGCATGGCGCGGGCGCGACGACTTCGAGGACGACGTCAGCCTGCTCGAGGTCGTGTTCGCGTGAGCGCGGGCGCGCGCGCCGCGTGCTCGGCAATCGCGGTGCTCGCCGCGGCGGTCGTGGCCGGGTGCGCGGCGCCGGTGCACGAATACCGGCGCATCGTGATGGGCGCGGAGTGCCGCATCCTGGTGTGCGCCGACGAGGCCACGGCGGACCGCGCGGCGGTGGCCGCGTTCAAGCGGCTGGCCGAGGTCGAGGAATCGCTCAGCGACTGGATGGCCGCGAGCGAGGTGCGCCGGCTGCCGGTGCGCGCGGGCGAGCAGGTGACGGTGAGCGTCGACCTCGCGTCCGCGATCGAGGAGTCGCTCGCGTGGAGCGAGCGCACCGGCGGTGCGTTCGACGCCACGCTCGGGGCGCTGACCGGCGCATGGCGCCAGGCGCGGCGAACCGGCGTGCCGCTCGGGCGCGATGAGGCGCGGGAGCTTGTCGCAAGGTGCGGCTGGCGGAACGTGCGATTCGACCCGAGGACCCGCTCCTATGCACCCATGGTCGACGGCCTCAGGCTGGACTTCGGCGCCATCGGCCAGGGGATCGGCGCCGACGCGGCGATGGAGGCGATCCGCGCCGCGGGAGTGCGCAGCGCGCTGGTGGACCTCTCGGGCGACGTGCTGGCGGGCGACCCGCCGCCCGGGCGGCGCGCGTGGGTCGTGGCGATCGACGACGGCCGGGGCACGACGCTCTTTCTCCGCAACGCGGCCGTCACCACGAGCGGCGACCGCGAGCAGCACCTCGATGCGGGCGGCGCGCGGCTGAGCCACGTGCTCGACCCCGCGACCGGGTGGCCCGTCTCGACGCGCGTGCAGGTGACCGCGCTCGCGCCGACCGCCACCGAGGCCGACGCGCTCGCGACCGCCCTCTGCGTGATGGGGCCTGAGCGCGGGCGCGCGGTGCTCGCAGGCCACCCCGAGTGGACCGCGACATGGTCGTGGCCGGATGCGCCCGTCGCTACGCGGGCCGGACCGCCGGCGGCTGCTGGCCAGGCATCGCCACCCGCTCCACCGGGCCCGGCCCCGGCTTCGGGTCCTTCGGAACCAGGTCCATCGGGTCGTTGATCGCGGCGTCCCACGCGAGGTCCTTGCCCGTGTACGCGGCCATGCGCCCCATGATGGCGGTCATGGTGCTCTCGGCGATGCGTCGGCCCTCGTTGACGTAGGCCGCGTTGCCGCGGATCGACTCCTGGAGGTCGACGTGCTCCTGCACGTAGGGGTTCGGGTTCGGGCCCTCGAACGCCCACTTCACGCGCCCGGTGCACCGTGCGCTCCCGCTCGAGAGGCGCATCACGCCCTCGGTGCCCACGATCACCTCCTCCACCATGCCGTCGGTGCCGTCCTGCTGGCGGCACATCGATGCACCCAGGCGCTCGCCCGCGGGGCCGCCGCCGAACACGTAGTGGATCGAGAAGTGGTCGTTGATCGCACCGTACACGGGCTGCGTGCGCACCTGGCGCCCGCCCGTCGCGGTGCAGCGCGTCGGGAGCGCGTCGAACGCCCAGTTCATGACGTCGATGTTGTGGACGTGCTGCTCGACGACGTGGTCGCCCGAGAGCCACGTGTGGTACAGCCAGTTGCGCACCTGGTTCTCGATGTCCGAGAGCCCCGGGTCGGGCTCCTTCGCCCAGAGCCCGCCCTGGTTCCAGTACACGCGCGCCGCCACGGGCGCGCCGATGGCGCCGTCCCGGATCAGGGCCATCGCGTGCAGGTAGCACCGCTCGTGGCGACGCTGGGTGCCGGCCACGACGCACTGCTTCCGGGCCGAGGCGCGCTCGCTCGCCTCGATCACCGTGCGCACGCCGGAAGGGTCCACGGCGACGGGCTTCTCGAGGAACACGTGCTTGCCGGCGTCGACCGCGGCGGCGTAGTGCGCGGGCCGGAACCCGGGCGCGGTCGTGAGGATCACCACGTCGCAATCGGTGGCCAGCACGCGGCGGTAGGCATCGAAGCCGGAGAACCGCGCGGATTCGGGAACCTCGCCGCGCACACCGAACTCCTTCGCCGCGCCCGCGGCGACGCCCTGGACGCGCTCGGCGAACACGTCGCCCAGCGCCACCAGGCGCGTGTCGGGGCTTGCGCGCAGGGCGTCCATCGCGGCGCCGCCGCCGCGCCCGCCGCAGCCGATCACGCCCACCCGCAGCGGACGGCCGCGGGACTCGGGGGCCAGGCGCGGTGCCAGGCTCGCGGGCGCGCGCGCGGTGGCGCAGCGCGCGGCGAGGACCGCCGGCACCACGAGCGCCGACGCGGCCAGGAAGTCACGACGGTTGCGTTCGCCCATGGTTCATCCCACCTTGTACTGGCCCGGCTTCTTCTCGCCGGGCATCGGGAGGTCGCCCATCTCGTACTTCGCGGGCGAGAGCGACTCGGTCGACGCGATCGCCTGCTCCCACGTCACCTGCTGGCCGCTGTATGCGGCCATGCGGCCGAGCACGGCCATCATGCAGCTCGTCGCCATCCAGTCGCCGTCGTCGATCACCGTGCCGGCGCGGATCGCGCGGAAGAGCTCGTCGTGCTCCTCCTGGTACATGTTGTTCCTCGGGCCGTTCGTCGGGTAGCGCCAGAGCACCTTGCCCGACGGGTCCTTCATCCAGTGGGTGGGGCCCCACCCGTTGATGAAGCACTGGCCCTTGGTGCCCGCGATCCAGTCGGTGTTCTCGAAGTAACAGTCGGGCTGCTGACGGCAGTTGAGGAACGCGCGCCGCCCGTCGGCCCACTCGTAGACGATCGCGAAGTGGTCGTACACGTCGCCGCGCTCGGGGATGGCCTCGCGCAGCTGGCGGCCTCCCATGCCCACCGCGCTCCTCGGCGGCTCGTTGCGGAAGCACCAGTTGATCTTGTCGATCGAGTGCACCGCCTGCTCGACCAGCTGGTCGCCCGAGAGCCACGTGAAGTGCTGCCAGTTGCGCACCTGGAACTCCATGTCGCTCCACCCCGGCTTGCGCGGGTTGGTGCCGAGCGGGCCCGTGTAGTAGCACGAGTACATCGCCATCGGCGTGCCGAGCGTGCCCTTCTCGAGCTCCGCGAACGTGGCGCGCTCGGGGGTGCTGCGTCGCCAGCAGAAGCCCGACACCAGGTTGAGCTTCCGCGCACGCGCGCCCTTCACGCTCTCGAGCACGCTGCGATAGCCGGGTGCGTCGACGAACATCGGCTTCTCGCAGAAGACGTGCTTGCCGGCCGCCACGGCCTCGGCCAGGTGCGCGGGCCGGAAGTGCGGCGCGCTGCAGAGGAGCACCACGTCGACGCCCGAGGCGATGGCCTGGCGGTAGCCGTCGAAGCCCGCGAAGCGGCGCTCCTTCGGGACCTGCACGCGGTCCTTCGCCTCGTGATTCTCGAACTGCGCAAGGCATGCATCCATCCGGTCGGGGAACGGATCCGCCACCGCCCACAGGATGACGCCGGGATCGGCGCGCAGCGCCTGGTCCGCGGCGCCGGTGCCTCGGCCGCCGCAGCCCACCAGTGCCACCTTGAGGGGCGCCTTCGCGGGGTCGCGCGCGGCGAGCGCGCCGGGCGCGGCGGCGAGCGCGACGCCGGCGACGGTGCCGGCGGCGACGAAGTCACGGCGCGTGAGGCCGGACGCGCGATGGGGGTCGTTCATCGTGGAGCCTTGGGGTCGGGGGTGGACGGGGTCGAGGGCGTGGCGGGCGGCGCGGGTGCAGCGGGCACGGCGGGTTGCGCGGGCGCCGCCGGCGCCGGGGCGTTCGAGTCGCCGGGTCCGTCGCCCGTCACGACACGCATCCCGATGAACGGGCCGTCGACGAGCCACCACACGCTCTTGGGGAACTGCGGATCGCTGTCGTTCCATGCGGGGGTCTCGGCGACCGGCTTCATCGACGCAGGGTCGATGCGCTCGTCCCGGTAGCTCCCCCCGAGGATGCAGAACCCTCCGCCCTCCGCGACGCACCATTCGGCGGCGTTGCCCCACAGGTCGACGAGCCCGGCCGCGTCGGCCGGCTTCTCGCCGCAGCGATGCGTGCGCACGTCCGCGTCGGCGTCGGTCCACGCGTGGCGCGCGACCGCGTCGGCCGTCACCCCGGAGGCCTTGGCCATGCACTTCCACTCGGCGACGGTCGGCAGCCGGTAGGTGCGGCCGGTCTTGCGCGACAGCCACTCGCAGAACTGGACGGCGCCCTTGGAGCTCATGCTGATCGCGGGCCATCCCTGGTGGCCGAAGCCGCGGTCCACCGACACGTAGGGCTTCGTCGGGCGCGTGACGGCGTCCGCCTCGGGAGTCGACTGCCCGGCCTTCGCGTCGAGCCCGTAGATGAACGCGTCGAAGAGCTCCCACGGGACCTCGGTGCGCGCGGCATAGAACGGCCTCACGCCGTCGCAGCCGGGGATCCGCATCAGGTCCATCGTCACGGCGGTCCCCGCGACCCGCTCGGTGAACGCCGGGGGCACCGCCTCGAGCGCGAGCGATGCGGCGACCATCGAGGCGAGGACGACCATGCCGGGAACGGTACCGGAATCAACCGCCCGGGTTGCGGGCGCCCTCGGCGGGCGCGGGCCGACGGCGCACGGGCGCGTCGCCCCACGGCAGCGGCGGAGCGGTGCCGGTGAGCGCACCGAGGAACGCGACGAGTTCGCGCCGCTCGCGCGCGGTGAGGTCCAGCCGCACCAGCACCGACTCCCGGTGGTGGTCGAGCGCCACCGCGCCCTCGAGCGTCGAATAGAAGCGGACGACGTCCTCGAGCGACGCGAACTGCCCCGCGTGCATGTAGGGCGGCGTCTCGGCCACGTTGCGCAGGCTCGGCGTGCGGAACTCGCCCCACCGGTCGGGAGTGCGGGCGAGCGAGGCCGAGACCTGCGCGACGGGGCCGCTCGGGTCGTCCGAGTGCGGCCCTGCCGCATTCATCGGGTCCGCGCGCACGCGGTCGATCACGGCGTAGCGGCCGGGGTCGCGCGGCGGGCCTCCGTCCGGCTCGGGAAGCCCCAGCATGTGGAACTCGCCGTCGGAGAAGTTCGGGCCGTGGTGGCACTGGAAGCAGTTCGCCTTGCCGAAGAAGAGCATGAGCCCGCGGCGCTCGTCGTCCGCGAGTTCCCGGTCGGCGCCCGGGTCGCCGGCGGCGCGTCGCGTCCACCACCGGTCGTACGCCGACGGGCCGGTGACGAGCTTGCGCTCGTACGCGGCGATCGCCTTGCCGAGCCGCGCGAACGAGTCGTCGACCTCGGCGGGGGTCGCGACGGCCGGCGGGGCGCCGAAGGTGCGCTTCCACGCATCGAGCAGCTCGGGGTCCTCGAGCACGTGGGCGAGCACCGCGGCGCGAGGCGTGTTCATCTCCGCGGGCGACTCGAACGGCTGCGTGGCCTGGCTCCACAGCGTGTCGGCGCGGCCGTCCCAGGTGAACCACCGCTGGTGCGCGGCGTTGAGCACCGTCATCGAGTGCCGCGTTCCGGTGCCGACCCCCACCGCGATCGCCCGGCGGTCGGAGAATCCGTACGCGGGCGCGTGGCACGTGGCGCAGTTCACGGTCTGCGTGGCGGAGAGCCCCACGTCGAAGAACAGGAGGTGCCCGAGGTGCGCGGCCGACGCGTCGTCGGCCCAGCGATTCGTGGGGTCAGGCGGAACTGGCGGCAGCGGCGGATTGCGCGCGACGCGCGCGGCGGTCTCGGGGTCGAGCCAGCCGCCGGGGCGCGGGCCCGGCAGGGCAGCGTGCGGCGCACGCACGATCGCCGTGCACGCCGCGGCGCACGCGACGGTGCCCGCCGCGAGGAGGGCGAACGGCCGGCGTCTGAAGGTCCGTGCACGCGCGCTCACGGCAGCTCCACCGTGTCCTGGGCGCGCTCGGTGCGATCGCCGTCGGGCGTCGTGAGGTCGAAGTGCAGCTCCCAGCGGCCGGGCATGTGCATCAAGCCGTTGCGCACGCGCCATGCACCGGGGCCGGCGTCCTCCGTCGTCGGGTTGACGTTCATGCCATGCCCGTGGTGGGGCATGACGGCATCGAACCGCAGCGACGCCTCGACCGGCGATCCGTCGGCCGTGCGCGCCTCCACCTCGACGCCGAACGGGTCGCGCACCTTCACCGCCCCGCCCGCCCAGCGCCAGCGCACGGTGAAGGCACCCGAGTTGGAGCGCACGGCGCGCCACCCGTCGCTGCCATCCGTGGCCCCGGGAAACTGCGCGCGGGTGTCGGCGGCGCCGTCCGCGGACGGAAGCCTCGCCGGCGGATTCACGGGCGCGCTGGCGCCGGGGTCGCGCGGACGCACCCACGCGCGGCCGATCCCGAAGCTCGACTCCCACTGCGCACGGTCGGTGAAGCACTGCAGGCGGTGGTTTCCGTGGTCGGCGACGAAGAGGCGCACGTCCGCGGGGCTCCACGCGAGCGACGCAGGCTGCCAGAGCTCGCCCGGCTTCGAGCCGGTGGTCCCGCCGGTCGCGAGGTCCTCCGCGTCCGCCCGCTCGCCGAGCGCGACGACGCGCACCGCGTCATGGCGCGCATCCGTGAGCGCCACGCCGCCCGGGACCGGCGAGACGCCGAAGAGGCGGGGCGACCCGGGCACCTTCCAAGCCCGGAGGAACGCGCCGTCCGTCGCCGAGTAGGCGCGCACCACGGGCTCCGCGGCGTCCGTGACGAGCAGCCGTCCCGCGCCGTCGAGCACGCACTGCGCAGGGAGCCGCATCGCGCCGGCGCCGGACCATCCGTGCGCGATCCACGCGAAGCGAAGGTCGCGGTCGATCCCGATCAGCCGCGGTCCGGTGCGGTCGAGGAGGACGAACCCGCCGCCGGGCAGGCGCTCGAGGTCGACGGGGTGGATCGATGCCGGCAGCCCGGGTGCCGCGGCCGCCGCCGCGCGCGCGATCGCCGCCAGCGAGACCTCGCGCACCGCGCGCGGCATGAACGGGTCGAAGCGCGGCGCACGGCCGTCGCGCAGCAGCGCGAACTCCGCGATCACGCCGCGCACCGGGTCGACCGCCCACAGGCGGTTGGCGGCCTCGTCGACGCCGATCGCGGACACCTGCCCGAACTGGCCCATCGTGCGGCCGGGCCCGCCGAGCGTCGTCACGTGGATCGGCGGCTCGTTGCGCAGGTCGAACACGAGCACCGACGCGGACTCGGGCTCGTACACGGCCAGCGTGCGCCCGTCGAGCGCGAGCTCCGTGCTGAAGTGGCTCGCGACGCCGTCCATCGATGGCAGCGGCGTCATCCGCGGCGCGGGCGCGGCCGACGGGTCGTTCGGTCCGAACACCTGCACGCGGCGCTCGAACGGCTCGGCGACGGCGACGCGCGGGGCGGGCGACTCGGGAGTCGAACCGCCGCCGTGGACCGCGCGCACCGGGTAGTGGATGCGGCCGTTGCCCTCGCGCGGCTTCACCGCGTGCTGGCCCCACTGGTCGACCGTCTCGCCGCGCGCGTCGACGCGGACGACGCGGTGGTTGTATTGGTCGGTCACGAAGAACGACGTACCGTCGGTGGCGATCCCCGCGGGCGTCTGCCACATGCCGGGGAACGCGCCGCGGTCGCCGCGCGAGGCGACGAGGGTGCCGTTCACCGGCGACAGGAACGCCACGCGGTGGTTCGCGGCGTCGGTGATGGCCAGTGCGCCGGACGCGAACGCCACGTCGCCGAGGACCGGAGCAAGGCCGCCCGCGGGCGCCTGGACCGTCATGCGGCGCACGACCGTCCCCCCCTCGTCGCACGCGGCGACGACGGGGCTCGCGCCATCGGCCACGCACGCCGTGGTCCCGTCGAACGCGACGCCGACGGGACGCATCGCGCGTCCGTCGGCCGTGCGCGGCGCGAGCCGGGCAGGCACGCCGTTGCCGTCCTCCGCGAACAGGACGACCGCGCCTCCCGCGCGATCGACGACCGCGAGGCGGCCGTCCGGCGCGCGCGACAGCGCCACGGCCTCGAGGATGCCGCCGGCGGGCCACGGCGCGACGATCACGCGACGCGTGCCGTCCGTGGCGACGTGGACGACGCCGCCCGGGCCGAGCGCCGCGACGATGCCCCCCCCGGACGCGGGGATCGCCGCGCGCACGTCATCGAGCGCATCGAAGGTGGCGAGATGGACGCCCCATCCGGCGTCGCGTGCCGGCGCCTGCGGACGCGGGCTCGCGGTCGCGACCGTGGCGCAGGCGAGCGCCGTGCAGGCGAGCGCCGCACGGCCGGTCGCGACGCGCTCGAGCACGGCGCAAGGCACGGCGAAGGGTCGACGGTCGGGCGAGTCCACGCCACAAGCGTACGGATCGCTACGCTTCGCGTCATGCCCGAAGCCGCTTCGAGCGCCGCCCTGCCCGCCTGGACCGTGGTGCCGTTCGCGGCGCTCCTGGGGGCGATCGCGGTGCTGCCCTTGGTGCGGCGCACGGCCCACTGGTGGGAGTCCAACGGCAGCAAGTTCCTGGTCTCGGCGGGCTGCGGGCTCGTTGCGCTGGTGTCCATCGCCATGCTGCACGGCGCGTCCGCCGCGGGAACCGCGTTCGGGCACGCGATGGCGGAGTTCGTGCCGTTCATCGTGCTCCTGTTCTCCCTCTTCGCGATCTCGGGCGGCATCCTGGTGACCGGGGACTTCCGGGGCACCCCCCGGATCAATGCGTCGATCCTGATGTTCGGCGCGCTGGTCGCCAACGTGCTCGGGACCACGGGCGCGAGCATGCTGCTGATCCGCCCCATGCTGCGGGCGAACCGCGGGCGCCGGCACCGCGCGCACGTGGTCGTGTTCTTCATCTTCATGGTCAGCAACACGGGCGGGCTGCTGCTGCCGATCGGCGACCCGCCGCTCTTCCTCGGGTACCTGAGGGGCGTCCCCTTCGGATGGACGCTCGGCCTCTGGGGCGAGTGGCTTGCGGTGAACTTCCTGGTGCTCGCGGCGTTCTACGCGGTGGACCGCACGCTGGCGCGGCGCGAGGGGATCGCGCCCGAGGGCACCGAGGCCATGACCGAGCCGCCGGTGCCGACCGTGCGCGTCTCGGGGGCGGAGAACCTGGTGTGGCTCGCGGGCGTGATCGGCGCGGCGGCGTTCCTGGTGCCGGGCCGGGAGCTCGGCGCGACGGGCATCGCCATCCCGCACGGCGCGCGCGAGGTCGCGATGCTCGGGTGCGCCGCGATGAGCCTGTGGCGCACGCCGAGGCCGATCCGCGCGCAGAACCGGTTCAACTTCGTCCCGATCGTCGAGGTGGCTGCGCTCTTCTCGGGGCTGTTCGTCGCGATGCAGCCGGCGCTCGAGCTGCTCTCGGCGCGCGGCGCCGAGCTCGGCGTGCGCACGCCCGCGCAGTTCTTCTGGGCGACGGGGGTGCTCTCGAGCTTCCTCGACAACGCGCCGACCTACCTCGTGTTCGCCGACGTCGCGCGCACGGTGACGCCGGACGGCTTCGTGGGCGGCGTGCCGTTCTCGGGGCGCCCGGTCGACCCGGCGCTGCTCGCGGCCGTCAGCTGCGGCGCGGTGTTCATGGGGGCGAACACCTACATCGGGAACGGGCCGAACCTGATGGTCGCGGCGATCGCGCGCGAGGAGGGCGTCCCGATGCCCACGTTCTTCGGCTACATGCTGTGGTCGGGCGCGGTGCTGCTGCCGATCTTCGCGCTGGTGACGTACGTGTGGTGGTGAGGCCGCGGCGGGCCGCTACGGCTCGGCCTGCTGCCGCATGAGGTCGCCCGCGCGCCCGAGGTCCTTCTCGACCGGGGCGTCCCCGCCGATCCGTACGTTCACCTTGCCGGCGTTCACCTCGAGCGCGCCGCCCTTCCCGCCCGCGGCGGCGTCGCCCGCCTTCGCCGGGTCGTTCTGCTGCATCATGGCGAAGATGATGGCCTGCGCCGCGGCGCTCTCGGAGACCATGCGGCCCGCACGCTCGCTGGCCGCGCGGAGGTCGCGGAACTTCCCCGAGTCGAGCTCGCGCTCGAAGTCGACGAGCGCGTTCTCGACCGCGAGCATCATGTACGCGAGTACCGCCCATTCCTCGCGGGTGTCGGGGAAGTAGCCACTCGAGCGCGCGAGCTCGATCGGCACCGCGACGCGCCAGCCGTCCGGGGTCTCGCGCATCGAGAGCGCGCCGCCGAGGGCGGGCTTGCCGTCGATCTCGAACGAGGCCGTGCCGTCCCCGAGGTCCTCGACCTCGAGCCGCGAGCGATTCGCGTCGAGCCACCCGAACGGGTCGGCCATCACGGCCGTGAAGACGTCGCCGAACCCGCTGCGGGTGGCCCACGAGCCGCCCTTGGCGAGCTCACGGTCGACGTCGGCCGGGAAGCGCTTCTTCAGCTTGCCGGACACGCGCCACAGGCGAGCGAGCATGTCGCCGGCCTTCCCCTTCACGTCCTCGATCGCGCTCGCCTCGGTCACGCCGTCGGCGAACTCCACGTCGCGCGCCTCGACGAAGAGCATGGTCGGCAGCATCTCGATGCGGCCGTCCTGCACCATGCGGGCCATCGAATCGACCGCCGCCTCGGGGGTCGAGGTGTCGTAGCGGGGCTTGCGGCACCCGCCGAGCGCGAGGGACGCCGCCAGGGCCAGCGCGACGGCCGTGGCGAGGGCGAACCAAGGGTGCGTGGGGCGGGAATTCGGCACACGATGATCGTAGCCGTGCCACGCCCTACAATCGCTCCGATGCGCATCGAACTCAACGGAGCGCCGCGCGACCTCGACGGTTCCCCCACCGTCGCGGACCTCGTGCGGACCCTCGGGCTCGAGCGCGCGGCCTGCGCGGTCGAGGTGAACGCGCGACTCGTCCGCAAGTCCGAGCACGCCGCGCACCCGCTCGCCGAGGGCGACCGCGTCGAGGTCGTCACGCTCGTCGGGGGCGGCTGACACCGTCCCGAGGACCCGAACCACATGCACGCCGAAGCCGCCGCCCCCGCCATCCCGCCCATCGCCATCGGGGGCTTCACGCTCCGCAGCCGGCTCGTCGTGGGGACGGGCAAGTACCGCGATTACCCCGTGATGCAGGCCGCGATCGAGGCCTCGGGCGCCGACTGCGTGACGGTCGCGGTGCGGCGCGAGCGGTTGGTGGACGCGCAGGGGCGGTCGATCCTCGACTTCCTGCCGCTCGACCGGCTGACCATCCTGCCGAACACCGCAGGCTGCTTCAGCGCCGACGACGCGGTGCGCGTGAGCCGGCTCGGCCGCGAGATCCTGGAGCAGCTGGGGAACCCGGGCGCGGGCTGGGTGAAGCTCGAGGTGCTCGGGGACCGGACGACCCTGCTCCCCGACCCGGTGGGCACCATCGAAGCCTGCCGCGAGCTCGTGAAGGACGGTTTCACGGTGCTCTGCTATTCCAGCGACGACCCGATCGTCGCCGCGCGCCTGCGCGACGTGGGCGCCGCGAGCGTGATGCCGGCCGGCAGCCCCATCGGCAGCGGGCGCGGCATCGCCAACCCGGCCGCGATCCGCATGGTGATCGACCGCCTGAAGCTGGCCGACCAGGGCGGCTCGGCGGAGTACCCCGTGATCGTCGACGCAGGCGTCGGCACAGCCAGCGACATCGTCCACGCGATGGAGCTCGGCGCCGACGGCGTGCTCCTGAACACGGGCATCGCCCACGCGCAGGACCCGGTGCGCATGGCGCACGCCATGCGCCTGGCGCTCGACGCCGGCTGGCACACCGCGCGCGCCGGGCGCATCCCGCGCAAGCTGTACGCCAACGCGAGCAGCCCGTGGGAGGGCGTGATCACGCACATCCCGGGCGAGTAAATGGCGTCCGGGGTAACCCCGTACGACTTTATGGCGGACGTTGCCGTCCGGCCCGAAGGTCCCGGATAAAGTCGTACGGGGCTACCCCGGTTCCCGTTTCAGTGCTCGACGCGGTGCCCGAGCACGGGCTCGAGCTCGCGCACCTTCGCCGCCACCGTCGCCGCGTCGCGCGCCTCGAGGTTCAGCCTCAGCAGCGGCTCGGTGTTCGACATCCTGATGTTCGCCCACCAGTCGCCGCAGTCCATGCTGAGGCCGTCGAGCGCGTGGAACCGCGCGTGCGGGTACTTCGCCCGCAGCGCGTCCAGCGCTCCCTGCTTGTCGTCGTTCTCGAAGTTGATCTCGCCGCTCTGGCTGTAGCGCCGGAACGGCTTGATGCACTCGGACATCGGCCGGCCGGACTCGACCAGCGCGGCAACCACGTTCGCGAACGCGCGCGCGCCGCTGTCGGTGCACCACATGTCGCGGTAGTAGAAGTGGCCGCTCAGCTCGCCGCCGAAGGGCGCGCCCGTCTCGCGCAGCCTCTGCTTCATGAAGACGTGCCCCACGCGGCCCTCCACCGGCACGCCGCCGGCCTCGCGCACGGCCTCGGCCACGCTGCGCGTCGAGCGCAGGTCGTACACGACCGACGCGCCCGGGTTCGCCTTCAGCCAGCCCTGGGCGAGCCACGCCGTCAGCAGGTCGCACCCGACCGGCTCGCCGCGCTCGTCGATCACCATGCACCGGTCCGCGTCGCCGTCGAAGCACACGCCGAAGTCCGCCTTCAGCGCGCGCACGCCCTCGCGCGTCGGCGCCAGGTTCGCCTCGACCAGCGGGTTCGGCTCGTGGACGAATTCGCCCGTGGAATTGTCGAAGTTGATCGCGGTGATCCGCAGGCCCTTCACGTCGCCGAACACCTTCGGCACCATCGTCCCGGCCATGCCGTTCGACGCGTCGATGACCACGTGCAGCGTCCGCGTGCCGTCGAGCACGGCCTTCGGCAGGAACGAGAGCAGGTGCGCGCGGTACGCGTCCCACAGTTCGGCGGACCGCTCCGCGCCGCCGCCGGGGCCGTCGCCCGGCCGCACGGCCTCGGCGAACGCCTTGATGGTCGTGAGCCCCGTGTCCTGGCCCACGGGCTTCGCCCCCGCCCCGCTCACCTTGAACCCGTTGTACTGCGCCGGGTTGTGGCTCGCGGTGGTCTGCACCGCGCCCGCCGCGGCCAGGTGGTTCGCCGCGAAGTACGTGAACGGCGTGTCGACCATGCCCACGTCGACCACGTGCGCCCCGCCCTCGCGCATGCCGTCCTTGAGGCTGCGCGCGAGGCTCGGGGAGCTCTTGCGCATGTCACGCCCCACGACCACGGTGCGCGCGCCGTCGTCCGTGCGGCCGTCGTTGCGGGCCTCGGTCAGCAGGAAGCGCGCGACGCCGTAGCCGATGCGCCAGGCGTCCTCCTCGTTGAGGGGCTCGGGGTAGATGCCGCGTACGTCGTAGGCCTTGAAGATCTTCTGGAGCATGGTTCGGTACCGTCGGGCCGGGTGCCGCGCGCGTGCGCGGCGCGCGACCGGCGCAGGCACGCGCCGGGCGAGGCGAGGATCGTAGTATTGCCCGCCCATGCCGCGCACTCCGACGCTCCTCCGTGCCGACCGCTGCCTCACGCGCATCGTCGCCACCGCGGGGCCGTCGTGTGACGCGCCCGCGATGCTCGAGCGGCTGGTGCGCTCGGGGACCTCGGTCTTCCGCCTCAACCTGAGCCACGGCGACCCCGCCTCGCACGCGCGGACGCTGGCCGCCATTCGGCGCATCTCGGCGCGCCTGGGCACCGAGACCGCGGTGCTCGCCGACCTGCCGGGCCCCAAGATCCGGCTCACGCGCATCGAGGGCGGAGCCACCGTCGCGCTGCGCCACGGCGACCGCGTCCGCTTCACCCGCGGCACGGGCCTCATCGACCCCGCGGCGCGCCCCGCCACACTCCACGTCGACTACGCACGCTTCGCGACGGACGTCCGGCCGGGGGACCGCGTCCTCATCGACGACGGCGCGGTGCAGCTGCGCGTGCGCACGGTGCGGGCGGGCACGGTCGAGTGCACCACCGAGGTGGGCGGCACGCTCTCCGGTCGCAAGGGCGTCAACCTGCCCGAGACCGCCGTCAGCCTCACCGCGCCGACCGCGCGCGACCGCGCGCTCGCCGACTGGGCCGTGCGCCACGGCGCCGACTTCGTGGCGCTCAGCTTCGTGCAGGACGCGGGCGACGTCGAGAGCCTGCGCCGCACGCTTGCCCGCAGCGCGCGCTCCTGCCGCGGCCGCGTGCCCGCGGTGGTCGCGAAGATCGAGCGCCCCGTCGCGCTCGCCAACATCGACGCCATCTGCGCCTCCGCGGACGCCGTGATGGTGGCGCGCGGGGACCTCGCGATCGAGCTCGATTTCGCGCGCGTGCCCGTCGAGCAGCGCCGCATCCAGGCGGCGTGCGAACGCGCGGCGATCCCGTGCATCGTCGCCACGCAGATGCTGCAGAGCATGATGGACGCCCCGCTGCCCACGCGCGCGGAGGCCTCGGACGTCGCGAGCGCCATCTTCGGCGGAGCGGATGCCGTGATGCTGAGCGGCGAGACCGCCGCGGGGCGCCATCCGGCGGCGAGCGTCGATGCAATGCACCGGATCGCGCGGGAGACCGAGTCCTGGATCCGCCAGCAGCCTGCGCGAAGCCTGCGCGCGCGCGAGGTCGCGGAGAGCCGCGAGCCCGCGGCGGTGCTCGCCCGAGCGATCGCGCAGATGGCCTCGGACGGCGGCGCCCGGGCCATCGTGACGTGGACCGACCCGCGCTCCGTGCGATTCATCAGCCAGACCGACGCCAACGTGCCGGTCTTCGCGTTCGGGTCGTCCGACGCCGAGCTGCGCGCCCTGGCCCTGCTGCGCGGCGTGCGGGCCATCCGCATGGGCCGCCCATCGAGCACGGCCGCGTTCGTGCGCTCCGCCGAGCGCGCCCTGCGCGCGGCGCGGCTCGCGTCCACCGACGACCGCATCGTGGTGGCCACCGGCTTCGCGGGGCTCGGCACCGAGCGGCTCTGGCTGCGCTCCGTGGGCGCCCGCGCGATCTGAACGCACGCACGCGGTCAATAACGGGCATCCGGACCCTCCATCGGGCGCTCCAGGGGGCTTTCCGATTGCGGAAAGTCCGCCGTCCACGTACCTTGGTTCGTTTCCCCGCCTCCCGGCGGGGCGGCGCGGTTCCAGGTGGACCCCGTGCCGAAGGCGGGCCGCCCTCGTGGGCCGCCCGCAGTCCTCGTTCCAAGCGCCCTTGGATCGGGACGGTCGCCGGCCCCGCCGGCGTCCACCGACCGTGCCCGCGGTGTCGCTGCAGTCGCTCGCAAGGAGAGCCCCCATGTCGGACCAGAAGTCGCTCGCGAAGGAACTCGTCGAAGCCGGAGTCATCTTCGGACAGCGCCGCTCCCAGTGGAACCCCAAGATGAAGCCGTACATCTACGGGACCAAGAACGGGATCTCCATCATCGACATCAAGGAGACCATCAAGGGCCTCCTGCTGGCGAAGAAGTTCATCGCCAAGACGGTCGCGAGCGGCAAGGACGTGTGCTTCGTCGGCACCAAGCGCCAGGCGCGCGGCGCCATCGAGCAGCACTGCGCCGAGAGCAAGATGCCGTTCGTCACCGAGCGCTGGCTCGGCGGCACGCTGACCAACTTCCGCACCATCCGCGAGCGCCTGCGCCGCCTCGACGAGCTCGAGAAGCTCGGTGAGACCGGCAGCATCCGCAACTACTCCAAGAAGATGGAGTCGCAGCTCGCGCGCGAGCAGAAGAAGATCCACCGCAACCTGCACGGCCTGCGCGGCATGACCAAGCTGCCGGGCGCGCTGGTGATCGTCGACACCACCCGCGAGCTGAACGCGCTGCTCGAGGCGAAGGCCCTGGGCATCCCGACGATCTGCCTGATCGACACCGACGGCAACCCCGACCTCGCCGACATCCCGCTGCCCGGCAACGACGACTCGATGCGCTCCATCGACATCGTCATCCGCGAGCTGTGCGCCGCCGCCGCCGAGGGCCGCGGGCAGCGCGCGAACGCGTCCCCCGAGGACATGGGCGCCGCGGCCGCCGCGGCCGGCGACCTCGACGCCCCGAACGCCTCGCGCCCCGCGCGCCGCTCGAGCCGCAGCCAGTTCCGCGCCGACGGCCGCTCGGCCAGCGCCGACGCGCCGCGCAGCGAGGCCGCCGCGACCCCGGGCACCTGAGGCGCCCCCCCATCCCGCACCCCACGCACACCCCCCAAGGAGAGGTGAACGCAATGACCACCGCCAATATCAGCTCGAAGGACGTCATGTCCCTGCGCGAGCGCACCGGACTCGGAATGATGGACTGCAAGGCCGCCCTCGTCGAGGCCAACGGCGACGCGAAGCTCGCCGAGGAGCGGCTGCGCGAGAAGCTCAAGGGCAAGATGGACACCCGCACCGACCGCGCCGCCGGCGAAGGCTGCATCGCGGTCGCGGTCGTAGGCGGCAAGGCCGCGATCTGCGAGGTCCGCGCCGAGACCGACTTCACGGCGCGCAACCCCGAGTTCCGCGACATGGCCCACGAGCTCGCGGAGATGGCGGCCGCCGGCGCCGCCGGCGCGGCCGTGAACACCGACGCGATGAAGAAGCGCCTCGACGAGGTCCGCATCAAGACCGGCGAGAACCTCTCGTTCGGCGGCGGCGTGGTCCTCGAGGGCGCGGGCTTCGCGCACTACGTGCACCACGACGGCAAGAAGGGCGCGCTGATCTCGTACACGGGCACGCTCGACGCCGACACCGGCACGGGCATCTGCCAGCACATCGTGGCGGCCTCGCCCGCCCCGATCGCCATCGACGAGGCCGGCGTGCCCGCCGACGTCAAGGCGAAGAAGGAGTCCGAGGCGGTCGAGGAGGCCAAGGCCTCCGGCAAGCCCGCGCAGATCGCCGAGCAGATGGCGAAGGGCAAGATGCGCAAGTTCTTCGAGGAGATCACCCTCCTCGGCCAGAAGTACGTGCGTGACGACAAGAAGGCGATCAAGGAGATCCTCCCCGCCGACGTGTCGATCAAGCACTTCGTGCGCATGACGGTCGGCCAGCACTGAGCCGGCGCATCCGCCACCGCTGAAACGCACGGGCGCGGTCCGCGAGGACCGCGCCCGTGCCGCTTGACGGCGCCGGCGCGCGGCCGAGCGTCAGTCGCGTTCGTCGTTCCCGGGCGCCCCGTCGGGACCGCCCTTCGTGGCATCCTTCGCGCCGCCCTTGGAGGCCGGGGCGCCCCCCGCGCGTTCCTTGGGCATCAGGTCGATCGCGATCGGGTAGTGGTCGCTCGCGTAGCCGGCGGGGATCTTCGTCTTGTCGGGGTCCTTCCGCCAGTCGTAGTCGCTGGCGGGGTGCACCGTGCTCAGGACGAAGAAGCTCGAGTCGACCGCGTCGTCCGCCATGCCCTTGGTCATGTAGATGTAGTCGATCGCCCGGCCCGAGTCGTGGGTGGTGTAGAGGTCCTTCGTGTTGCCCTTCTTGGTGCCCCGGAAGTCGTAGGCCCCGCGCATGCCGGCCTCCGCGAACACCTTCGGCGTCTTGTCCGAGGGCGACGCGTTGAAGTCGCCGAGGACGGCCACGTTCGCGGCGGGGTCCTTCGCGAGGATCTCGTCGATGAACTGCATGACCTGCAGCGCCTCGCTCTCGCGGTGGTAGCTGAACTCCTTGCCGCCGGCCTTGAAGTGCACCGAGAACAGGGTCAGCCGGTAGCCGTCGACGTCGACGTCGACGCGCAGGGGCGAGCGCTGGAACTTCGCGCCCTGGTCGGCCTTGCGGCCGGCCCAGCCCGAGCCGACGCGCTTGGCGTCCATGTCCGAGAGGTCCTCCTGCACGAACGTCGCGTGCGAGACGATCGGGAACCGGCTCAGGCACGCCTGCTCGACGCCGCGGTAGTAGCCGACCTCCTCGCTGACGACGTGGTCGTAGCCCATGCCCTTCAGGTACGTGTCGCGGAACCACTTCAGGCAGTCGAGCCCCTCGACCTCCTCGACGCAGAGGACGTCGGCGTCGAGACGCCGGATGGCGTCCGCGATCGCCTCGAGCCGACCCGGCTTGGTGGTCATCTTGATGTCGTCGTACTCCCCCTGGAGCGACGGATCATCGACCCCGTCGAAGACGTTCTCGATGTTGTACGCGGCCACCCGGATCGCGCCCTTGCGCTTCTCCGGGGCCTTCGGAATGCCGTACCAGAAGCCCGCCGCGCGGACCGTCTTCGACCTCGAGGCACCGCCGTCCTGCTCGGAGCCCGGCTTCGCCGGGGACTTCGGGGTCGATGGCGCCTTCGGGGCCGTGGGCACCTCGGGGGAAGCGGGCGCGGGCGGCGCCGACTGCATCGCCAGCAGGAGTGCGGAGATCGCGAGCGACGCCGGGAGGGCGAAGGAAGGCATCTCGGAAGTCTAGTGCCCCCCCGCGCGCTACCGCCGCGGCGCCGACTGCAGCTGCTTCATCGGGTCGAGGTAGCGCTCGCGGGCCATCTGCACCAGGCGCAGCTCCATCTTCGCGATGCTCGCGCCCAGCCACCGCTTCTGGAGCGACTGGATGTACCGGCCCTGCTCGATGCGCTCCTGCGTCGCCTGCAGCTCGCCGCGCAGCGCCAGCTGCAGGTCGGGGTCGAAGATCGAGATCCCCTGCTGCGCGTCCACGCCGAGCACCGTGAACCACGTGACCGACGAGCGCTGCTCGAACGGCGCCGAGACCTCGCCCGGCTTGAGCGGCCGCAGCACGGCCTGCAGGTCGTCGGTGAGGTCCGACACGTTCATCCGCCCGTCCTGCGTCGGCACGCTGCGCCAGAAGCCGTCCTTCTCGACCCCCACCGCGCGCGCGACCTCGGCGAAGGGCCTGCCCTCGGCGAAGAGCTTCGTGACCTGGTCGATCTTGTCCTGCTGGCCCTCCTTCACGAGCCGGATGCGGCCGAGCCGCATCTCGGGGTTCGGGGCGTACGAGGCCTGCCGCTGGGCGTAGAGGCGCTCGACGTCGCGCCAGCTCACCACGACGCGCGGCTCCACCTTCCGGCGGAGGATGTCGCGCGTCAGCTCGGTGTTCTTGCGGAACTCGACGAACTCCTCGACCGACATGCGCATCTCGTCGCGCAGCGCGTCCTCGGCGGCGGCCCGGTTGCCGCCGCGCTGCGCGATGGTCGTCTCCTGCAGGTCGCGCAGCCACCCGAGGAGCCCCTGCTTCATCTCGGGCGACAGGCGGCTCTCGGCCTCGGCCAGGATGAGCTCCGACTCCACCTGCTGGCGGAAGGCGCGCCGCACCGTCGCGTCGACGCCGGCGCGTGCCTGCTCGGGGTTCGGGTTCTGCGCGGCGAGCATCACCTCTGCCTCGACGCGCGAGAAGACCTCCTCCGCGAAGATCGGGCGGCCGTTGATCTGCCCGATCAGGCTCTCGACCGGCCAGCGCTGGCCGACGCGAAGCACCGGGCTCTCGCCGCCGTCCATCACGTCGGTCTGCGGCGTGTTCGTCGCGGGGTTGACCGCGGTGACCTCGGTCGACCGCCGCGTGATCGCGGTGCCGTCGGCCATCACCTCGGTCTCGGTGACCTCGCGCACCGACGGTGCCTGGACGTCCTCCATGGGCGTCGCGACCACCTCGATGCCGGCGCCCGACGACGGCTTCGAGAAGGCCTTGACGTCGACGTCCCGGATCACGCGCTCGTCCTCGTGGCGCGTCGCGCAGCCTGCGGCCAGGGCCGTGGCGAGCGCCCCGGCCAGGATGGCCGTGATCGCGCTCGGAATCGCTGCGGGAAGCCCGTCCATGGGGACGCGAGTGTAGCCCCGGGGCCGTCCTATACTTCACGGTCCACCCAAAGGACCCCATGACCGACCCGACCCCGACGAATCCGTCCGACGCCCACTCCCCCGGGATCCACGTCGACTCCGACTGGAAGGCCCAGGCCGAGGCGGAGCGCGCGCGGCTCGCCGAGAAGGAGGCCGCCGCGTCGGCCCGCGGAGGCCCGGGCGCCGGCGCCGACCAGCTTCCCCCCGCGGAATTCCGCAGCCTCGTGGGCCTGCTCGCGTCGCAGTCGGTGATGGGCCTCGGGACCATGGCCGACCCGCAGGGCCGCGTCGTCGTGGACCTCGAGGGATCGAAGTTCGCGCTCGACCTCCTGCAGGTGCTCCAGGACAAGACCAAGGGCAACCTCACCCCGGAGGAGTCCGGAGAGCTCGACGAGGTGCTGCGCGAGCTGCGCATGCGGTTCGGCGCGATCGCCCGCATGGTGGCCGAGCAGATGGCGCGCGACCCAGGCTCCGTTCGGATGGCCGCGCCCGGCGCGGCGTCGCCCGCGGCGGGCGTCGCACCCGCCGCGATGCCCGCGCCGGCCGCGAAGCCGTCCTCGGCCGCGAGCAAGCTGATCATCCCCTGACGCGCGCACGCGCGACCTCGACGAGAAGACCCGTTCCGCACGAAGAGAAGGACCACGCACCGTGACCACCCTGGCCCACCACGACCAGCCCGCCGCGCACGGCGGATCGATGCTCTCGAAGCACTACTTCGCGCTGCGCAGGCTGCACTCGCTGACGGGAATCGCGCCGATCGGCGTGTTCCTCTTCCCCCACCTCTTCACGAACAGCTCGATCATGTGGGCCCGCTGGACGAGCCCCACGTCGACGGTGGCACCGGTCGTGCGCGGGATCGAGACCTTCCAGGAGGAGGTCAACTTCATCCACTCGACGCCGTTCCTCTTCCTGATCGAGCTCTTCGGCATCTGGCTGCCGCTCCTCTTCCACGCCGCGTTCGGCTTCTACTTCGCGGCGCAGGCCAAGTACAACACCCAGCGCTACGCGTACCAGGACAACTGGCGCTACGTCTGGCAGCGCATCACCGGGTACGTCGCGTTCGCCTTCATCTTCATGCACGTCTCGAGCCTGCGCTGGGGATGGACGTACGGCGGCGCGTTCCCCTCCTTCGACGCGCACCATGCGGCGTCGACCACCGCCTCGCACTTCCAGCAGGGCTCCTTCGGCCTCGCGATGGCCGCGTTCTACCTCGTCTGCACGCTCGCCATCGTCTTCCACTTCGCCAACGGCCTCTGGACCGCGGGCATCACGTGGGGCCTCACGCTGAGCGCCCCGGCGATGCGCCGCTGGGGCCACGTGTGCGCGGGCATCGGCGTGACCCTCGCGGTCGCCGCGGTGCTCTCCGTGTACGGGTTCTCGACCCTCGACATCGCCACCGCCCGGGAGACCGAGGCACGGATGCTGGGCGCGGAGGCCGCCGCCGAGCCGCCGCGCTGACCGGGCGCGCGGGCGCTCCGCCGCGACGCCGGGCCTCCTACGCTTGACACGACCGCACCACGCACGCCACCAGCCAACCATGTCCACCAAGAACCAGCGCGTCATCATCGTCGGAGGCGGGCTCGCGGGCCTCGCGGGCGCAGTCAAGTGCGCCGAGCTCGGGATGCAGGTCGACCTCTTCAGCGTCGTCCCCGTGAAGCGCAGCCACTCGGTGTGCGCGCAAGGCGGCATCAACGCGTGCAACGACGTCGCGCGCCAGCAGGGCTTCAGCGAGTGGGAGCACTTCCAGGAGACCGTCTACGGCGGGGACTTCCTGGCCCAGCAGCCCCCCGTGTACGAGATGGCCCACTGGGCACCGAAGGTCATCGACCTCTTCGACCGCATGGGCGTGCCGTTCAACCGGACCTCCGAGGGCCGGCACGACCTCCGCCTCTTCGGCGGGTCGCTCTACAAGCGCACCCACTTCGCGGGCGCGACCACCGGCCAGCAGCTCCTCTACTCGCTCGACGAGCAGGCGCGCCGCGCCACCGACGAGGGCAAGATCACCCAGTGGATCCACTGGGAGTTCCTGCGCCCCGTCGTCGACGCGGACGGCCGCTGCCGCGGCATCGTCGCGCAGGACCAGCGCACCATGCAGGTGCGCGCGTTCCGCGCGGACGCGGTCGCCATGGCCAACGGCGGCCTGGGGCTCGTCTTCGGCAAGAGCACCAACAGCATCATGTGCAACGGCGCCGCCACCGGCCGCTGCTACCGCCACGGCGTGGCGTTCGCCAACAGCGAGTTCGTGCAGGTGCACCCGACCGCCATCCCCGGCGCCGACAAGCTGCGGCTCATGTCCGAGAGCGCGCGCGGCGAGGGCGGCCGCGTGTGGGTGCCGAGGAACAAGGGCGACGCGCGCGACCCGCGCCAGATCCCCGACGCCGAGCGGTGGTACTTCCTCGAGGAGCGCTACCCCTCGTACGGCAACCTCGTGCCCCGCGACATCGCCACGCGCGAGATCTTCAACGTGTGCGTCGAGGACGGCATGGGCGTCGGCGGCAAGCGGCAGGTCTACCTCGACCTCTCGCACCTCGAGCGCGGCTACATCGAGCGCAAGCTCGGCGGCATCATCGAGATCTACCGCAAGTTCGTCGGCGAGGACCCGGCCGAGGTGCCGATGCGCATCTTCCCGGGCGTCCACTACTCGATGGGCGGCATGTACGTGCAGTACGAGGCGAAGCCCGACCACAAGGGACTCGTGCAGGGAGCGAGCCGCAACCTGATGACGAACGTCGAGGGCCTGTACGCGCTCGGCGAGTGCAACTACCAGTACCACGGCGCGAACCGCCTCGGCGCGAACGCCCTGCTCTCGTGCACGTTCGACGGCCTGTACGGCGGATTCTCGATCGTCAACTACGCGCGCGAGCGCGCCTCGGCCGCGGACGCCCCCGCCTCGCTCTTCGACGACGCCGTGCGCGCCGAGGAGGACGCGGTCCGCCGCCTGACGGAGTCGAGCGGCACCGAGAACCCGTACGCGATCGGCTTCGAGCTCGGCGAGGAGATGACCGAGGCGAGCACGGTCGTGAAGACCGGCGAGCGCCTCGCGCGCGCCCGGCGGAACCTCGACGCGATGCGAGAGCGCTACGCCCGCATCCGCCTGAGCGACACGGGCACCTGGACCAACCAGAACCTCTGCTACGCGCGCGCCCTCGGCGACATGCTGGCGCTCGCCGACGCGATGCTCGCCTGCGGCGAGGCGCGCCGCGAGAGCCGCGGCAGCCACTACCGCGCGGACTTCCCCGAGCGCAACGACGCCGAGTTCATGAAGACGTCGATGGCGCGGTTCGACCCCGCCACGCAGCGGTGCACCGTGGGCTGGGAGACGGTCGAGGCCCCGCTCGTCGCGCCGCGCGCGCGCACGTACGGCAAGAAGGACGGCGCGCCGGCGAAGAAGGAGCCGGCGGCGGCGGGGGCGCGCTGAGCGGCGGTCCGTTCACGGCTCCTGCGCGCGGAACGCGGGGAGCCACACGGTGACCGCGCTGATCGACGCCTGCACGGCAGCGAGCGAGATCGCGCCCAGCGCGAGCCGCCCGGCCGAGTGCGGGCGAGTCCGGTCGATGCCCATGGCGGCGAGCCACGCGAGCGCGACCAGCGCGGCCGGGTCGAAGTAGCGCTCCCAGACCTGGCTGTTCCCGGCCTGCACGGCGAACATCGCGAGGAGCGAGACGGTCACCACCGTCGCCATGCGGCCGCGGCCCACCTCCGCGGCGCGGATCCAGAGCACCGACAGCACGAACGTCCCCGCCATCGCGAGCGCGATGACGAGCGGCGAGCGCGCCTCCCACGACGGAAGCGCGCGCACGGCGGTCCACAGCGGCCCGCCCCAGCGGCCGGCGTCCTTCGACCACCCGCTCTCGGGAAGGGCCGCCGCGAACGCGGTGAGCGCCACCAGCGCGAGCACGGCCCACGCGTGCCTGCGGAACGCGCGCATCGCCTCCGTGGGCATGGCCGCCACGAGCACCGCGCCCCAGCAGCCGACGAGCGCCAGCCCGTACACCGGCGCCACGGGGCTGAGCCCCGCATCGTGCATCGAGCGGAAGGCAGGCGGCGTGAGCCCGCCCCAGGCGCGCACGAACGCGGCGAGGAGCAGCGCGCCCGGGACCAGCGCAAGCGTCGCGCCCCACGTGCGCGACCACGCGCGCGGCTCGTCGCCCGCCCACTGCTCGGCAGGCGACGCGGCTCGCCCGGCGGGCGAGCCGAGCAGCCCAGCCGCGAGCACGGGGGCCGCGAGGAAGACGTTCGTCTGGCGCACCGCGACCGACGCGGCGAACAGCGTGCCCGCGGCCAGGAACGTGCGTGCGCACGGCGGGTGCCATGCCACGACCGCCACCAGCGCGGTTCCGAGCAGCACCGAGAGCACGTCGGTCGTGAGCCACGCGCTGCCGCTCACCACGTACGTCCCGAGCGCGACCGGCAGCACCAGCATGGCGCCGAGCCACGGCCCCGCCCACCGCGCGGCACCGCGCCAGGCGACGAGGACGAGCGCCAGGCCGAACAGCCCCGAGAGCGCACGCATGGCGTGCACGCCGAGGCCGATTCGGGCCGGGATGGCCATCAGCAGGTGGTATCCCGGCGCCGTGGCGCTCGGGTAGCCGACGAGGTCCGGTCGAGGCCACTCGGACGCGAACTGCCGGATCGCCGGGAGGTGCGAGGTCGACTCGTCCCACGCCTCGCTCGTGGCGTCGGCGCCGAGGAGCGCGACCGGCAGCACGGACACCGCGAAGGCCGCTGCCAGCGCGACGGGCGCCCATCGCCATCCCGCGTCCTGCGCATGCCCGATGCCTCGGCTCGCGTGCATGCGGTCCACCCTACTTGAACACCGCGTCGAGCGCCTCGGCGGCCGGCGGCCAGAAGAGCGCGGCCAGCACGCCGACCGCGAACAGCGCCGTCGCCGCGCGCGCACCCCTGTCGGCGATGACCGCCGCCACCGGGCTGTCCGCCTTCCCGAGGTTCGCGCGCAGGTACATCCGGTGGATCACCACGAACACCAGCGGGGCGAGCAGCGCGAACCCGGTCGCGCGCACGCCGAAGATGCCGCGCGCGTGGTCGCTGAGCGCGTAGACCAGGTACGCCATCATGGTCACGCTGCCGGTGACGGCAAGCAGCCAGTTCAGGTCCTCCGCGCTGTCGTAGCCGGCGCGCGGCTTCCAGCCGGTGTCCTCGCCGCGCGCACGGGCGAGCTCGGCCGCGCGGAGGTCGCCGAGCCGCTTCACGAACCCGAGGAACAGGGTGAGCGCGAACACGACCACGACGAGCCAGGTCGACACCTCGATGCCGATCGCGAGCGCCCCCGCGATCGCCCGCAGCACGAACCCGGTGGCCACGGTGGCGACGTCGACGAGGCGGACTCGCTTCAGCTTCGCGTTGTAGCCCACCTGGAGCGCAACGTACGCACCCACGACCGCGAGCACCGCGGGCCGCACCCACCATGCGATGGCCAGCGACGCGAGCACCAGCGACGCGCCGATCGCCGTCGCGGTGCCGGGCGAGATCGCCCCCGACGCCACCGGCCGCCGGCGCTTCACGGGATGACGGCGGTCCTCCTCGGCGTCGAGCGCGTCGTTGACGGCGTAGAAGCCGCTGCCCGCGAGCGAGAAGGCGACCGCGGTCAGCAGCGCCTGCATCACCTGCGTGGCCGCGTCGGCCTCGCCCCGCCCGTCGCCCGCGAGCCAGAACACCAGGGGCACCAGGACGAAGACGTTCTTCACCCAGTCGCCGGGGCGCAGGAGCTTGAGGGGGGCCGGGAGCATGGGCCTCCCCAGTATCGGATCGGGCCTATCATTTCGTTCCCAAATGGTCGCCCCGAACGCCCCCGCCGCCCAGCAGACCGTCCTCGTCCGCGTCAAGCGCCAGGACACCCCGCAGTCCGCCCCCAGGTGGGAGGAGTTCCGGGTGCCCTACGGCGACGGCGCCAACGTCATCAGCGTGCTCCAGTGGATTGCCGCCAACCCGGTGACGGTCGCGGGCGAGCGAACCACGCCGGTGGCCTGGGAGTCCGGGTGCCTCGAGGAGGTCTGCGGCTCCTGCACCATGGTGATCAACGGGCGCGTGCGCCAGAGCTGCTCCGCGCTCATCGCGAACATCGTCCAGGCCGACGGCACGATCACGCTCGAGCCGATGTCGAAGTTCCCGGTGGTGCGCGACCTGGCGGTGGACCGCGAGCGCATGTTCCGCAACCTCGCGCGCGTGAAGGCATGGGTGCCCATCGACGGGACGTGGTCGCTCGGCCGCGGCCCGCTCGAGGCGCCGGCGAACGCGGACACGCGTTACGTGCTCAGCACGTGCATGACGTGCGGCTGCTGCCTCGAGGCGTGCCCGCAGTTCGGGCTCGAGGAGGATCCCGCCAAGTGGGACTCCGCGCTCCAGGGCGCGCAGGTCTGGAACCAGGTGCGCCTCTTCAACATGCAGGCCGTCGGCGCGACGCTCGCCAACCAGCGGCTCGACGCCGTCATGGGCGAGGGCGGCATCGCCGACTGCGGCAACGCGCAGAACTGCGTGAAGGTGTGCCCGAAGGAGATCCCGCTCACGGAGTCCATCGCCGAGATTGGGCGCCAGTCGACCATCCGCGGCGTGAAGCGCTACCTCGGCGGCTGAGCCCCGTTCGCACGCCTCACACGAGGTCCGCGAGCGTCGCGTTCGCCGTCATCATGCCCTGCTCCGTGAAGCGCAGCCGCCCGCCGGCGCGCTCCATCAGGCCCGCGTCCGTCGCGCGGGAGATCGCGCGCCCGCGCCCGGCGCCGCGCTCGCCCATCGCGAGGATCGCCGCGACCTCGGCCTCGGGCAGCCCGTCGACGAGGCGCAGGCCCATCATCAGCCGCTCGCCGGCCTGCATGTCGGGGGTCGCGCGCTCGACGTCGACGACGGGGCTGGTGCCGTCGGACGCCAGCCAGTCGCCCAGGCGCGGCACGTTCTTCCACCGCACGTTGCCGGCATGGCCCGACGCGCTCGGCCCGGCCGCGAGCCAGTCGCGGTCGAGCCAGTAGAGCATGTTGTGCGCGCATTCCTCGGCGTGTGCGTCGCCCTCGCGCACGCGCGCCCAGTTGCTCACCTCGTAGCGGCGGAACCCGGCCGCGCGCAGCCGCTCGCACGCGACCTCCAGCATGCGCGCCTCGGAGGCGTCCTCGCACGGCTCGAAGTCGCCGCGCCGCAGGCGCGCGGTCATGGCGGTGTTCGGCTCGTAGGTGAGCCCGTAGCAGCTGAGGTGGTCGGGTGCGAGCGCGAGCGCCGCGTCGAGGTCCCGCTCCCAGTCCGCCACCGACTGGCCGGGGATGCCGAAGATGAGGTCGAGGCTCACGCGGCCGAGCCCCGCCGCGCGCAGGAACGTGACCGCGCGGCCGACGCTCGCCGGGTCGTGCCAG
>CAMDUT010000016.1 GCA_945877905.1 Phycisphaera mikurensis NBRC 102666
CCGCCGACGCCCGTCACGCCGCCGGCGAAGTCGAAGAACATCGTGGCCGGGTTGTTGGTCGACATGAGGCCGAGGTCGGCGTACATGCCGCCCGTCGCGTTCGCGCTCCAAGACACCCCGAGCAGGTTGCCCGAGTACGACGGGGCGAAGCCACTGTACGAGTCGAAGTTCTCGGTGGCGACCGACGCACCATTCAGCGCGGCGAACTGCGCGAACAGGCCCGAGTCGTTGAACGAGATGATGGCGGCCGACGAGGCGGACGCGAACGTTCCGGCCGCGATGGCGGCAACGGCGAGCGAACGAGATGTCATGGCAGGGAACTCCGAACGGGAAAGGGAACCGAACTGCGCCACCGGGACGTGGCGTGCGCCGTGTTGGGAACCACGGACGCAATGCGGGTAGGGAAACCCGCAACGTCAAGATGCCACGGTTTCCGGCCGGTGCAAGCAAACGCGCGGAAAGGAAATTGCCCGGACGCCGCCCATGCCGTGGATTTCGATCAAGGCTCAACCTGTCCTATAATCCGACTCATGACACGACGGCAACCCGTTGCCACCACGGCACTTCCACGCTCCCGTGGCCGCGCGCTCGTGGCGCTGATCGGCCATCTCGGGCTCGGAATCGCGGCGAGCTGGGCGGCATTGGCCGTTGCCTACGCGCCCTTCGGCCCGTCGACAGCCACCTGGTCCGCCGCCGCCGCGCTCATGATCATGGCGCTCGCGGCTCGGGCGACGCGCGGGGGCGATCACTCCCGGCTCATCCTGGCGCTTCGAACGGTTCCTTTCATCGCCATCGGCGCGGTTGTGACCTGGTTCTGGCTGGTGCCCGCCCCGGCCACCGCGGACTGGCGCCCCGAGTGCGCAGGAACCGCACGCGTGTCGATCGACGGCGACCGCGCCACCGTGCGGGACGTGCGCGCTTTCCGCTACCGGTCGTCGGACACGGACTTCGAGCCCCGTTGGGAAACCCGGTCCTACGACCTCGCGGCGCTCGACGGCGTCGATGTCTTCTTCTCGCACTGGGGTCCGAAGTTCATCTGCCACACGTTCCTCAGCTTCGGCTTCGCCCTCCCGGACGGCCGGCACGAGCACGTGTGCGTCTCCATCGAGGCGCGCAAGCGCACGGGGCAGGAGTACTCGGCGCTGGGAGGGATGTTCCGCCAGTTCACGCTGCAATACGTCTGGGCCGACGAGACCGACGTGGTGCGCGTGCGCACGGATTTCCGGGGCGAGACGGTGCGCCGGTACCGGCTCCGGCTCGACCCGCCCGAGGTGCGCCGCCTGTTCGAGCGTTACGCGCGCGAGACCGAGCGCCTGGCCGCGCAACCTCGCTGGTACAACGCAGTGACGCAGAGCTGCGGCGTCGACATGCTCCGGACCGCGCTCGGCGGGCGCATGGGGCCCATCCCGACGCCGCGCGACCTGCTGAACGGGTTGTGGGAGGAAGATGCCTGCGCGGAGGGGCGGACCGAGCCGCGGATGACGCTCGACGCCACGCTCGAGGCCGCGGACATCACGTCGGACGCCCGAGCGGCGGGGACGGCGGGCTCGGAAGCCTTCGGCGCGGCGATCCGTGCACGCGAGGTGAGCCTTGGCGCGCCGCGGATCGCGGACGGCCTGCGGTCGAGCGGGAGCTGAGGCGGCGTCGCTCAGTCCGCGCCGGGCGCGGCCGGGGGCGTGGCGTTGCCGGGCTGCGGCGGCGGCTTGATGGGCGCGGGGCCCGCCTCCGTGGTTCGGTAGCGCTCGAGGACGCGCTCGTACTCGCGGCGTTGCTTGGCGGTTGGCTCGAGCGCGACGGCGCGGGCCTCGTGCTCGATGGCCTTGCCTGCGTCGCCCTTGGAGAACCACGCGAGCGCCAGGGCATCGGCCGCCTTCGGGTCCTTGCCCCCGGACAGGCGGTCAGAGGCCTCCGCGCACTCGAGGCCGAACTCGACGTCGCGCCGGCGCGTGTAGGGCGCGGCGAGCACGGCGCGCGCGAGGAGGCGCATCGTGTTGGCCTCGGTCGCATGGTCCTTCGCGACCGCGCGCCCGTACGCGTATCCCTCTTCGACGCGGTCGCCGAGCCCGACCATGATGAGGAACCGCTGCGCCTTGTACTGGCCCGCGCGCTCGGGAAGCGCCGCGATCACGCTGTCGAGCAGGACGAGCATGCGAGACCAGTCGCCGGAATCGTTGCACTCGGAGGCCATCGCGTCGAGCCGGGACTTCGCGAGCGACACCTGCGAGTCGAGCACCGCCTCGGCGCGGGCGGCCGCGGGGTCCCAGTCGCCGGCCATGATGCGCTCGAGCGGCTTCTCGGCCTGGTTCGGGTGCCCGAACCACTGGACCACGCCGTCCTTCACCACGAAGAGGCGCGGGTTGAAGTTGCGGAACGTGCCGTTCTGGAACGTGGCCGTGGCCGAACGGTCGGGGTCGCAGGCGATCGCCCAATGCATCGACTCGCGCATGCCGGGGCGGTCGAGCCACGCGCGCACGACCGCCGGCTGCTCGTCGGTGACCGCGATGAAGCGCGCGCCCCTCGCGCCGTTCACGCGCACCAGTTCGTGGACGAGCGACGACCACTCGCGGCAGTGCGAGCAGTTGGTGCCGAAGAACTCGAACACGTAGACCGTGCCGGGCGCGAACGCGGTCTCGGGCGTGCCCTGCACCCATGCGTCGAGCGCGGGGAACGCCACGCGCGCGCCGGGCACCATGGGCGGGTCGGTGCGGCGGAACTCGGTGGACGCGGGCGGACCCTTGCGCGCCGGGGGCGCGGGGCGCGCGGGCGCCTGCACGGCGAGCGCGACGGAGGCCACGAGCGACGCGGCGAGCACGGCGGGGTTCATCGGGGGTTCCTCGGGTCGCTCATCGCGCGACGGCACGGCGCACGACGACGCCGAGCTTCGGGGCCTTCGGGTGGTCCACCTCGATCACGAGGTAGACCGGGCGGCCCGCGGCACGCCATCGGGCCCAGTCAACCTGCACCGACTGGCGCAGGGCCGGCGCGTCGGACGACGGCATGATGGCGACGTCGGGATCGACGGAATCGATGCGGAACGGCGTGCCGTCGAGCGATTCGACGACGATCTCGGAAGGCTGCCCCGGCGCGCCGGGGCCGGGTTCGTCGAGCATGCGCGGCTCGCAGCTGATGAACGTTCCGACGAGCCCGCTGACCGTGAGCACCACTGGCATGCCGCCGTCCGGCAGGTAGTTCACCTGCTTCACCATGCGCTCGCCCTGCGAGTCGCCGGCCTCCATGGTCACCTCAGCCTCGGCGATGCCGCCGGGGGGAATCGGCTGCGTGGGCCAGCTCGACGTGGTGCAGCCGCAGCTGGCGATGGCGCTGCCGATACGCAGCGGGCGGTCGGTGAGGTTGCGGAGCGCGACGGTGCGCGTGACCGGCTGCCGCGGGACGAGGTCACCCATGTCGAGGACGGCGGGTTCAACCGCGAGCACCGGGGCCTTGGGGACCGCGGGCGCGGAGGCGTCGCCCGAGTCGTTCCGGCCGGCAGGCGGCGCGTTGATCAGCCAGGCGATGCCCGCCGCGACGGCGACGGCGACGATGGCGGCAGCGACATGGGGGGCGCGTGACGAGGCCATGGGAGCGAAATCGTAGTCACGCGCCGCGCTTGGACTCGAGTTCCTGCCAGCGCGCGTACATGGCCTGCACGGCCGACTGCGCCTCTTCGAGCTCGGCGCACGCGGCGGCCATGCGCACGTGGTCCGCGGCGACGGCCGGGTCGGCGACGCGCGCCTCGGCCGCGGCGTGCGCGCGCTCGGCGGCCTCGATGGCCGACGCCATGCCGTCGAGCTCGCGCTGCTCCTTGAAGCTGAGCTTGCGGCGTGGGCCGCTGGCGGCGGGGACCGCGACGGCGGCGGTGGGAGCGGCGGCGGATGCTTCGGTCGCGGGGCCTCGCGCCGCGGCGCGCGCCGCGGCGTCGCTGCCCTGCTCCGCGCGCGCGAGCGCGGCGAGCGCCTGGTCGAGGCTCGCCACCACGCTCACCGAGGCGTCGGGCGCGCCGATCACGGCGATGGTTCGCGCCACGGCACCCAGCATCGCGCGGTCGTGCGTCACCAGCACCACGGCGCCGGGGAACTGCTCGATCGCCGATTCCAGCACCTCGAGCGTGGGGATGTCGAGGTCGTTGGTCGGCTCGTCGAGCACCAGGATGTCGGCGGGCTCGAGCATCATGCGCGCGATGTGCGCGCGGGCGCGCTCGCCGCCGGAGAGGCTCGCGACCGGCTGCAGGAGCTGCGCGTCCTTGAAGAGGAACTGCCGGCTCCACGCGGTGATGTGCATGGTGCGGCCCTGGAAGTCGACGAAATCGCCGAGCGGGCAGATCGCGTCGCGCAGGAGCGTCTGGGGCGGGATGTCGACGCGCTGCTGGCGCAGGACGACCACGCGCGGCGCGGGGTCGGCGTGGCGCACCGATCCGGCGTCGGGCGCGAGCTCACCGCAGAGGACGGCGAGCATGGTGGACTTGCCGCTGCCGTTGGGGCCCATGAGGCCCAGCCGGTCGCCGGGCGCGAGCTCGAGGTCGAGGTCGCGGAAGAGCGTGCGGCCGTCGAAGCCCTTCGCGATGCCCGCGGCGAGCACCAGGCGCCGCGTGCGACGTCCGCTCGCGGTGAAGTCCACGCGCGCACCGCCCGCGGTGGCCGCGGCGTTGCGGGCCGAGAGCTCGGCAAGCTCCTCGCGGCGCTCGGCGCTGTCCTCGATGCGGCCCTTCGCCTTGGTGCGGCGGGCCTTGGCGCCGCGTGCGAGCCAGGCGTCGTCGACGCGCACCTCGTTCGCGAGCGCCTCCTCGTTGCGGGCCTGCGCGGCGAGGAACTCCTCGCGGCGGCGCAGGAACTCGCGCCAGCCGCCGTCGACGGCGAGCGTGCCCTCGGGGTAGGCACGGCTCAGTTCCACCACGCGGGTCGCCACGCGCTCGAGGAAGGCGCGGTCGTGGGTGACGAACACGCACGCGCCGGCGCGCAGGTCGTTGGTGGGGCGCGTGAGGAAGCGTTCGAGCCACTCGATGCCCGCGACGTCGAGGTGGTTGGTCGGCTCGTCGAGGAGCAGGAGGTCCGGCGTGCCGCCGACCGACGCCAAGCCGCACGCGATGGAGAGCCGCTTGCGCCAGCCGCCCGAGAGCCGTTCCACGGGGTCGTCCATGCGCGGCTCCGGGAATCCGAGCTTGCCGAGCACCACACCCGCGAGCACCTCGGCCTCGTGGGCGTCACCGTGAACGGACGGCGCGCGGAGCGCCGCGGCGGCCACGGCGGTGCGCGGCGTGAGCCCGGGCGCAAAGTCGTCGCGCTGCGGCACGTAGACCACCGACGCGCCGCGCTGGAGGCGCACTACGCCGTCGTCCGGGTCCTCGGCGCCCGCAAGCATGCGCAGGAGCGTCGACTTGCCCGCGCCGTTCGGGCCGATGAGGCCCACGCGGTCGCCCTCGGCGACCGACAGCCGCACGCCGCGGAAGAGTTCGCGCAGGCCGTGGGATTTCGCGAGGTCGGTGGCGACGAGGAGCATGGGGGCGACGCGAGGAGCGCCGGATGGTAAGGGAAGCAAAAACGCCGCCGCGCGCGCCCATCGGGCACACGCGGCGGGAAGTGGTCGTGACAAGGCCGCGATCAGCGGCGCCGGCGCGAGCCGACCAGGCCGGCCACGCCGAGGAGCGCGAGCGCGCCGGGGGCGGGGACGGCGGTGCCGTTCACGAAGACGTTGTCGATGCGGCTCGATCCGGAAGCAGCGGCCGTCACGGTCGACTGAAAGCGGATCGTGACGGTGCTCGCATTGTCGAAGCCAGCGCCCAAGGCCTGCGTCAACGTGTAGATCGGGTTGTACGTCGTCGAGCTCCACGTTCCCGGCGCACCCCCGCCACCGGACTGCAACACCGTGTACGACGCCAGCAAGGTCGTGAAGTTGATGCCGTCGGTGCTTGCCAACAGCGTGAACGAAGCCGGCCCGGTGCTGCTGCGGGCCTGATCCCAGCTCACCGAGAGTTCAGTGAATCCGGCGGCACTGAACGAAACCTGGTAGTAGTCGCCGGACGACCAGTTGTTGCTGGAGAATGCATACTGACTGCCGTTGCCCGCGGGCGACGTGTACGTCGCGGCGGCGAGGGCGTGCACGGACTTGATCTCGCTGCCCGCGATGTTTGCACCCTGGTCGGCTTGGCCGGCCGGGGCCCCGACAGCCATCGGCGGGACGTACGACGTGCCGGTCGGCACGGTGCCGGCCCCGGTCGGGAACGCGGTGGGCATGGTCCAGCCGACGACGACGGCGGCGCTTGCGGACGTGGACACCGCGGCGACGACGCCGGCGGCAACGATGGAGCTCAGGTTCTTCATGTTCGGGAACTTCCTTGGCAGAGTGGGAAAGACAGGGATCAGGGACGGGAAGGGAGGGAACCCCGGAATCCGAAATCAAGCCAGTGACCGCCGCACGCGCGGGGGCCGCGACGCCTCAGCGGCGACGACGGCTTCCGACGAGGGTGGCGGCGCCCAGGAGCGCGAGGGCGCCCGGGGCAGGAATCGTGTAGGCGAAGGCGCCACCCGCGGTCGAGGCGCTGGTGCCGGAGGCGATGCCGGCCGTCGTGAACGGGCCGCCCCAGTTGCTGATGGAGGCATCCGAGCGAGAGAGCGCGTCGACCGCGCTGTCGAAGGAGCCGCCGCCCGAGCTGTAGGCGTCGAAGTAGATCGTGCTGCCGTTCGACACGCCGAGCGAGGCCATCGAGACGGTGTAGGTCAGCGTGGACTGGGCACCGGCGGCGATCGCGAACGAGCCCGGGAAGGGGTTCGGGTTGAAGTAGGTCGCTCCGGTCATGATCCACGCACCGCTGCCGAAGGCATACACCTCGGCGCCGCCGCCACCATCAACCCACGTCCCGACCCAGCGGGTCATGCCGCCGTTCGAGGTCATGTTGATGGGTCGGCTCCAGCCGTTGCCGTTCGTGGCGGTGTCGCCGGCACCGGTCGAGATGCCGATCATGAACTTGCCCCAGTCGGTGCTGCTCACGCTGCCGTTGACCGTCAACTTGAAGATGACGTCGGTCGCGGAGCTCGACACCTCCATCGAGACCAGGTCGAGCGTGCCGTTGGCGGTGGCGATGCCGCTGGCGATGTCCCCGGTCGCGTCCGTGTAGACGACGCCGGGCGCCATCGGGCTCGCGGAGGCGAGCGAAGCGATGAACGCGCACGGAACGGCCGCAACGATGCGGGTCTTCTTCAGCATGTCTTTCGGGTCCTGGGAAAGGGGAAGGGGAGCGACGGTCGGGAATCGAACACCACGGGATCCACTGATCCGAACCTCCGCCTTTCGAAACGCAAGGCGCACCCCGGGCCCATCACGGATCCGGGCAACTTCCGATTGTCCACGCAACGCGCACAAAGGCGCCACTGACGCGCCTTTGAAACACGATATTACCGGACTTTATCGCCCTGCCCTCAGAATCCGACCGCCGGCTTGTTGCCGACCTTCGTCATGCTCACGGTCTTGGTCCACGACTCAAGCCCGGTGCGGATGTTGGTGAGCGTCAGCCGGAAGGTGTAGCTCACCTGCTTCGTGTCGCCGGCCGAGCGCTTCACCTGCGTGATCTTCCCCGAGAGCGAGAAGTCCGGGTCGGGCATCTGCGAGGCCCGCTCGCCCTTCAGGAAGGCCTGCCGGCGAAGGAGGTCCTGCGCGGTCTTGTCCTCGGGCGTCTGGCCGTACGTCGTCACCACCGCGGCCTGGCCCGAGTTCACCAGCTGCTCGCGCATGCGGTAGGTCAGCTCGTCGACGCTGAAGCGCGAGCTGGTGTCGTTCACGACCTGGTCGATCACCAGCTCGGCCGGCTTGTTCTTCGCGGTCTTGAGGACGCCCGTCTCGATGAGCGACTCGAGCATGCCGCTCGAGGCCCGCAGGATGTCCTGCATGTCGACCTCGCCGACGCTGATGATGCCCTCGGGGCTTCCGGTCTCGATGTAGCGGGCTCGCTCGCAGGCGGGCGCGGCGAGCGCGAGCAGCGCAGCGGGGGCGAGCGTTCGGACGGCGGAACGGGCGGTGCGGAGGGCGTGGTGCATGGGGGCTCCGTGGCGTGCGGGAATCAGTCGGACCGGCGGATCTGCAGGCGGAAGTCGGCCGCCTCCTCGTTGGGCGCGACGGCGCGGATGACGGTCGAGCCGCCGTCCGGGACGTTCGTGGTCTTCCAGACCGACAGCTGCGACGGGATCACGTTGCCGCGTGCGTCGACCCAGTCGAAGAGGTAGGAGAACGACCGGTACTTGAACCCGTTGTTCTCGACGTCGACCTGCACCTCCATCACGCCCTGCGAGTTGCGGAACATCCGCACCTCCTTGGCGCTCAGGAAGATCTGCTGGAGGAGGTCGTTGACGCGCGTGCGCGCGTCGACCGCGGTGTCGGCGGGACGGTCGCGCGTGTACGTGGTGTTCACGCTGCCGCAGCCGGCGGCGAGGGCGGATGCGACCGCCGCGGCAGCCGCTACGCGGAGCGAGTTCGGGACGTTGGTGCGCGCGGTGGTCATGGGTTCGCTCCCTGCGTGGCGTGCGGCGCGGGCGGTCCATGCGCCGGGCTTCCACGGTACCGCATCACGGCCGCGTGCTGCGCGCGTGCCGAGGGCAGCGTGACGAGCACCACGTTGGGCGCACCGGCGTCGACCCCCACGGATGCGAGCGGCGCGCCATCCGGCCGCACCAAGGCCAGCCGGCCGTCGGCGGGCGTGGGCACGCGCAGGAGATGCACCTGCTTCGGCATGGTGGACCAGCAGCGCAGGTCCGCCGCGGTGGACGCCGCCTGGTAGGCGATGCCCATGATCTGGACGAGGACCCCCGCCGTGCCGCTCTGCTGGTACGCGGCCTGGCTGGAGGCCCACGTCGCCGCGGCCTTGCCGGCCGACGAGATGATCTCCTGCGTCACGATGAGCGGAAGCCGCGCGTCGAACTCGGCCTCGACGATGACGTCGAGGTCGGCGATCGGCACGCCGCGCACCCCGCCCTCGCCCGAGACGCCGTCGACGAAGTCGCCGCGCTTGCGCAGCACCGGGAACGCGCCGGACACGTAGTTGACGTTGCCCACCGGGATCGGGATGTCGAGCCGGAACTCGCGGTAGTCGGGCGCGAGGCCCGTGAGGAAGAAGACCCACGTCACGGCGGGCAGCCCGCCCCCGGCGTCAACGAGCGCGATGTCCTCGGCCGCGGGGGCGAGGCCCGGCACCATCTCCTGCACGCCGCGGAGGTCGGCACGCGCGTTCTGGCGGTCGCCGGGGTCGACGCTGGTGGCGAGCAGGAACGCCGCGCGCAGGTAGCTCGCGAACGGGTTCGCGAACGAGCCGACGCCGATCGCGGGAGCCTGCGGGCGCTCCTGCGCGGCACGCACCTTCCCGAGCGCTTCGCCCGAGATGCCGGCCGACCACCCCTCCTTGCGCCAGGCGGCGTTGGCCTGGTCCTGCGCGGCGTTGATCTCCTTGGCGAATCGCGCCGCCGCGTCCTGCTGGAAGTCCGCGGCGCGGTTGAACTCGACGCGCGCGCGCGCGAGGTCGCCCGCGCAGAAGGCGTTCGCGCCCTGCAGCGCGCACAGCATGACGCGCTCGGGCGGGGTGGCGCGGTACGTGCGCATCGCCTGGTTGACGGCGGTGGTCACCAGGGCCTCGGTCACGGTGGCCTCGGCCTTCGCGTCGAGGTACGGGCGCACCTCCTCGTACGCGCGGTCGTACCACGCCATGGACTCGGGGATGCGCCCCGCGGCCTGCTCGGTGCGCCCGGCCTCGAGCCACCACAGCACGCGGTCGATCCGGTCGTCCTGGTAGCGACGCGCGGCATCGGACGCGATCGACGCGGCGCCTTCGTAACGGCCGCCCGCATAGGCCTCGTCGATCGCGGCGACCGAGCGGCGCAGGTCGGCCTGGCAGCCGGCGAGCGCGAGCGTCGCGCAGGCCGCCGCGGCGGACGCGCGCCACGCGCGCAGCCCCCGCGGCGCGCGCGAACTCCGCGACGCGCGTGCGTGGCTCACGGCCCGAGCAGCTGCCACCAGATGCTCTCGCCTCCGAGGTTCAGGTTCTGGACGCCCGTGGTGTCGAGGCGGATGTCGCTCTGGCGCAGGAAGTCGGCGATGCCGCGGATGCGGATCAGGTCGACGTCGCGCGCGACGGCGCCGTTCTTCAGGTCGTTGAAGAACGCGGCGTCGCGCTGCCAGTTCGCGCGCCCCTCGGGCGTGAACTGCATGGGCGCGGTCACGACGAGCCCCTCGCGCGCGTCGATCACGCGCTCGACGGGCTCGAGCGCCGGGCGCTCGAAGCGCACGCGGTGCATGCCCGGGCGCAGCTCGTACGCGCCCGGCGTCTGGCCGACCGTCACGCCGTCGACGATCACCTGCACGCTCATCGGGCGCAGCGGGTACAGGTTGGCGCCGACCACGTACTCGCCCTTCTCGTCCTTGCGGACGTCGGGCACGCTGAGGTCGGAGAGCAGCGCGTCGAACGCGACCTTCACCTGGGCCGGCGCGGCGGCCGTGCGCTCGGCGGCGCGCGCGACGGCGGCGCCCGCGGCCGGGCCGATGCGCGCGGCGGCGTCGCGCAGCAGCGGGTCGATGAAGTCGACCTTCACCTGCAGGCCCGCGCTGTCGCGGTTGGCGAAGTCCGACTGCACGGTGCCCGAGCCGAGGCTCGCGCCCGTCACGCCGTCGATGACGCCGTAGGTGGTCATGAGCGTCCACTGCTCGACCTTCGTCATGGTGCGGGTGGCGGGATCCTCGAGGTTCCGGACCGCGTTCTGGAGCGCCGAGATCGACACCGTGAGGAGCGCGTCGGCCTTCATGAGGGTGGCCAGCTGCACCGCCGAGGACTGGTCCGAGAGGATTCGGTCGACCGCCTCGGAGCCGGGCAGCCCGGTGCCCGCGTTCGGGCCGGTGGGCGCGAGGCGGTTCACCGCGTTCACGAGGTCCTCGCGGCGGATGATCTCGATGTTCGGCGCGGTGGCGCTCGCGGCGACGAGGTCCTCGAAGACGGTCACCTTCTCGGGCGGAACCTGCGAGGGCCGCTGCTTCACGAAGATGGCGAGCCGCATCGGGCGCGTCGGCAGGCTGCCGGACATGCCCGTGCCCGCGGGAGCCGGCGTGGCGAGCGCGGGGCTCGCCGCGGGCGCGGCGGCCGAGATGCGAGCGGCGGCCTGCTCGGCGAGCGTACGCGCGGCGGTGCCGAGGACGACGTTGGTCTTGCTGCCGGTCTGCTCGACGCCGGCCAGGATCTCGTTGGTGGCGAACTCGCTGACGGTGACGTTCGTGCTCTTCAGGAGCGCCGCGGTCGTCGTGTCGTACACCTTCACCACCGCCTGCACGTCGATGGTGCGCCGCTCGGCGTTGGCGTTCCCGAACTGGCCGGGCAGCACGGTGCGCTCGACGATCTCCTGGAAGTTGGTGACGGTGACGGTCGCGACGAAGCGCGCGCCCGCGAGCTGGTACGCACGCGCAGCCTGCGGGTCCATCGCGTTGACGTTTCCGCTGAGCGAGAGGTCCTGCTCCTTGATGACGGTGCCGAGGTCGCCGCGGGCGACGAGCTCGAACGCGCCCTCGCCGTCGAAGGCGTCGAGGAGCTGCGCGTCGGCGGCCTCGAGCACCTGGTCGAGCGCGTTGTCGAAGCCGCGGGCCTTCGCCTGCGCGACCACGCCGCGGGTGGCGGCGACCTCGCGGACGGCGAGTCGGGGCTTGGCGGCGGACTGCGGGGCAGCCGGCGCCGGGGCCTGCAGCGCCAGCGCCGGAAGCGCACACGCGACGGCCGCCAGCATGGCGGCGCAGGCGGTCAGGAACGGCCGGTGAACGCGACGGGCTGGGTTCATGGGTGGGGTCCCCTGCGGGATCCGCGGATGCTATCCCCCGAAAAACGGCCGACCCGGGCCGTTCTTTCTTGAACCCCGCCGGGAAACGCATACCTTTGGACCCATGAGACCCACCACGATCCAGGGGCGCCTCGGCTCGCACCTTGCACGCGCGGCCACGGTTGCGGCCGCATGCTCCGCGCCCGCGGCGGCGGATGTCATCTCGTACGACCTCAACGCCGTCGTCCCGGCGAACATCGACGGCCTCTACGTGAACGTCGAGACCGCGCAGACGGGCTCTGCGGCCGCCGCGGTGCCGGGTTGGGACATCAATCCGTACGCGGCCAGCGGCCTCAACTGGTTCAACGCCACGGGCACCGGGATGCTGCGGCATCCCGGCTCGACCACGGGCTCGGCCGGGAGCCTCTCCGCCGGCACCGAGGTCGGCGCGGGCGGGAGCTACGGCTCGGGGCTCGTGACCTTCGGCGCGGCCGCGGGCAACTGGCAGCTCAACGCCGTCAACTACTTCGGGTTCCGCTTCACGGCCTCGGACGGGCAAACGCACTACGGCTGGGGAAGCATGCTGGTGGGCGCGGCCGCGACCGACCGCACGCTCCTCAAGGTGGCGTACGAGTCCATCGCCAACACGTCGATCGTGACCGGCTCCGAGGGCGGCCCGCCGCCGCCGTACGACCCGTGCGCCGCGACGAACCCGGCGCTCGTCACGGGGTCGAACGCGGTCTTCGTGAACCAGTCCACGGCCGCGGACCTCGACCTCTCGGCCGCGTGCGGGCTGGTGGTGCACAAGGCGAACGTGCTTCGCTTCACGGCCACCGACCCCGGCAGCTACACGTTCAGCACGTGCGCAGGCGCACAGGACACGCGCATGGCGCTCATGTCGGCGTGCTCGGGCGGGGTCGCCTACGGATGCAACGACAACTGCCCCGGCGGCGTGGGATCGACGCTCTCGCGCACGCTCGCGGCGGGCGAGCAGGTGTTCGTCGCGGTGGGCAGCGCCTCGGCGGGTGCATCGCTGACCTCGCCCCTCGCGGTCAGCGTCGTCGCGCCGCCTCCGCCTCCGCTCGCCGACGTGACCGACCCGGCGACGGGCATCCGCTACCTCGCGGTGAACGCGACGAGCTGGTCGCTCGCCGAGGCCGACGCGCAGGCGCGCGGCGGGCACCTGGTGTCGATCAACAGCGCCGAGGAGAACGCGTTCGTGCTGGCCGAGTTCGGCAACCTCGGCGGCACCGACCGCCGCCTGTGGATCGGGTTCAGCGACACGGCCGTCGAGGGCACGTTCGCGTGGAGCGATGGTTCGCCCGCCACGTTCACCAACTGGAACGCGGGCGAGCCGAACAACTCCGGCGGCACCGAGGACTGGGCCGAGATGTTCGGGTCCAACGGGCGGTGGAACGACGTGAACGACAACGGCTCGGGCTTCCCGCACCTGGCGATCGTCGAGCTCGGGCCCACCGCGCCGCCCTGCCCCGAGGACCTCTCGGGCGACGGTGCCGTCGACGGCATCGACCTCGGCGTCCTGCTCGGCGCGTGGGGCCAGCCCGGCGCGGCCGACCTGAACGGCGACGGCTTCGTCGACGGCCAGGACCTGGGCATCCTGCTCGGGAATTGGGGCCTCTGCGAGTGAGGACCGCGGGCCGGTGGCCCGCTACGCTCCCCGCCATGGCACGCGAGTCGCGCCCGCGGCGCGCCTTGGCCCTCCTCACGCTGGTCGTCGCCACCTTCGGGACGGCGCTCGCGACGTCGACGCTCGCGGGCGGCGCGGCCATCCGGTTCGGCGAGTGGATCCACCGCGACGCGCCGCGTGACGCCCCCGCGGCCTCCGACCCGTCCGCCGCCGGGGCGTGGTCGGCGGTTGCCGCGCTGCTCGGCGAGTGGCTGGACATCATGGGGGACGTCGTGCGCGAACTGACGAGCGGCGAGCTGCGGGCCAACATCGCGTTGGCCCTGGCCGCCGCGGTGTGCGCGGCACCGGCACTGATCGCCGCGCCCGCCCTCCGACGGACGCCGCCCGAGCATCCGGGGCGCTCGCTGCGGTGGTCGGTCGCGGGGGCGGCGGTCCTCGGCGGCGCGTGCGCGGTCGGAATCCTCGGCACGCTCTGGGACCTCGTGGGGCTCGCGTCGGTGGCCGCCCCGGAAGACCCGCCGTCGATGCTGCGCGGCGGCATCGTGATCCTCCCGCAGATCCTCGTGCCCGCGTGGGCCGTCTCGGGCCTCCTGTGGGCGTGGGCTTTCGCGCGCGCGGGGAAGGCGCATGCGCCCGATCGCCTCGACCGGCTCGTGCGCTGGCTGGTCGCGGGCTCGTGCGTCGAGCTCGCGATCGCGGCGCCGACGTACGCCGCGGCCGCGCGCCGGGACACGTGCTACTGCTCGTTCGGCAGCTGGATGGCGATCGTCGCGGGGGTCACGGTGCTCACGGTGCTGTGCGGGCCCGCACTGCTGCTGCTCTCGACGCGGAAGGTGCGCGCGCAGTGGATGCGCGCGGTGTGCCACGAGTGCGGGTACCGCCGACACGGCGCGCAGGAGCGGTGCCCCGAGTGCGGCGAGCCGTTCGCGGGTGCGTCGCCCGCGGTAGGTGCGCCTCCGGCGACCGCCGACCGGTAGCGACTAGTACAGCGCGCGCAGCCGCACCGTCCCCGGCACGGCCTTCAGCTCGTCGACCACGTCGGCCGCGTAGCGGCGGTCGACGTCGGTGACGAGGTAGCCCATCGCGTCGTCGGTGCGCAGCGCCTGGCCCAGGATGTTGAGCTTGCGGCGCGCGAGCACGGCGTTCACCGCGGCCAGCACGCCCGGCTGGTTGCGGTGCAGGTGCAGGAACCGGTGCGCGCGCGGCACGGGCGGTGCGGCGATCGTTGGCAGGTTGACGCATCCAGACGTGCTTCCCGTGTTCACGAAGTCGACCAGCCGCGCGGCGACGAACCCGCCGATCGCCTGCTGCGCCTCGGCGGTGCTGCCGCCGACGTGCGGGGTGAGGATGACGTTGGGCAGCCCCCGCAGCGGGCAGTCGAACGGGTCGCGGTTCGAGAGCGGCTCCTCGGGGAACACGTCGACCGCGGCGCCGCCCACGTGGCCGGCGCGGATGCTCGCGGCGAGCGCCGCAAGGTCGACCACCTGGCCGCGCGAGAGGTTCAGGAGCACCGCGCCCGGGCGCATCCTGCGAAGCTCGCGCTCCCCGATGAGCCCGCGGTTGGCCGGCCGCCCGTCGACGTGCAGGCTGACCGCGTCGGCCTTGCCGAGGAGCTCGGCGAGCGTGCGGCACTTGCGCGCGTTGCCCAGGGCGAGCCGCTCCTCGAGGTCGTGGTAGATGACCTGCATGCCCATCGCCTCGGCCAGGATCGAGAGCTGCGAGCCGATGTGGCCGTAGCCGACGATCCCGAGCACCTTGCCGCGCACCTCGGTGCATCCGGTGGCGGACTTGCGCCAGCCGCCGTCGTGCAGCAGCCGGTTCGCGTCGGGGATGCGGCGCATGAGCATGACGATCTCGCCGATCGCCATCTCGACCACGCTTCGCGTGTTGCTGTAGGGGGCGTTGAACACCGCGACGCCGCGCGACGCGGACTCGGCGAGGTCCACCTGCTCCGTGCCGATGCAGAAGCAACCGACCGCGAGCAGGCGGTCGGCCGCCGCGAGCACGCGTGGCGTCACGCGCGTCTTCGAGCGGATGCCGAGGATGCTGACGCCCCTGATGGCGCGCTCGAGCTCGTCCTCGCCCAGCGCGTCGGACAGCGTCTCGACGCGGTAGCCCTCCTCGCGAAGCGCGCGCGCCGCGTCCGGGTGCACGTTCTCGCACAGGAGCGCGGTCATGCGGCTCTTCGGGAACGCGGGCGAGCCGGGAAGGCGGTAGAGCCACAGCACCTCGTCCACCGAGCGCGCCACCCGGTCGGCGCGCGCCACCACCGCCTCGCGCTCGACGTTCTCGCAGTACGCGACGAACTCGTGCGCGGCGCCGTCGTCGCGGATCTCGGCGTCCGTGATGCCGTCGCCGATCGCAACCACGCGCCCGTGCAGCCGCAGCGCGCGGACCGCGCGCGCCTTGCCGCCCGGCTTCGCCAGCGGGCTCGCGGCGTCGAACCCCGCGACGCGCTGGCCCTTCCACAGGAACGCGTTGCAGTGGATGCGCTCGGGCGGGATGCCGAGGTCGCGGCACACGGGCTCCACGTACTCGCGGAACCCGCTCGACACCACGTGGATGCGGCCGGCGTTGCGCTTCACGGCCGCGGCATGGCGCCGGAACGACGGGCTCAGCCGCCTCCGCAGGAGCCGCACCGCCGCGTCGACGTGCCGCCGCTCGATCGTGAGCATCGCAAGCCGGCGTCGCAGGCTCTCGTCGATCCCGATGGCGCCCGACATGCCGTCGCGCGTGATCGCCTCGATGGCCTCCACGGTGCGCTCGCGGTCGGGGTCGTCGGCGAGGGCGATGCGCGCGAGCTCGTCGAGCCCCTCCACGGCGACGATGGTGCTGTCGAAGTCGAAGACGAGCTGGACGGCGTCGGGGTCCTTGGGCGTGCGCGGCATGTCAGGGGTTCCGGGGAGCGTCGGTCGCGGCGGGGTCGTCCGGGCCGGGGTCGTCGCGCCGCAGCATCTGCGGCGAGGAGCGCGGCACGATGAACCCGTGGTCGAGGACCAGCGTGCGTCCGAAGTCCCACTCGGCGCCGGTCATCGCGCCCGCGAGCGCGCCGCCCACGAGCACCGCGCCGCGCGGCGGCGCGGCGTTGATCACGGGCGCGCGCACGAGCACCAGGTCGCGACCGTCGACGAGCACCGGGTAGGCGCGCACCCCGCCGGGAAGCCCGATGGGCTCGCCCACCTCGCCGGCGACGGTGACCGGCGTACCCGGCTTCGCGAGTCGGCCGCCGGTGAGCTCGTTGCGGTCGACGGCCGTGACCGCGTCGACGAGGTCGCCGCCCGATCCCACCCGCACCAGCACCGTGCGGGCGCGGTCCATGAGCTTCGGCCCGGTCGGGAGCCCCGGCGGCAACCCGGCGAGCCCGCCCGCGAGCGCGTCGAGCACGGGGCCCACGCGCGAGGCCGTCACGGCGAACCCGTAGCCATGGCACTCGGCGCACTCCTCGGCGGTCTCGGTGATGCGAGGCTTGCTGAGCTGCCCGCGCGACTCGCGCTTGCGGGTCACCCTCGAGCCCTTGCCGTCGCACTTCGGGCACGCGGTCACGCGCTCGAGCGCGTTTACGCGCCCCGCGAACGCGTCCGCGCGCACGGGAGCGACCTTCGGCGCCTCGGGAAGCGCCGCACCCGCGGGAAGCGCCGTGGGAAAGCGCGGCGCCTCGGGCTCGGCGGACGCCCCCTCGGCCTGCGTCGCCGCCTCGCCCGGGCGCACGCGGCGCGGCGGGTCGGCCGATTGGCGCGCCACCGCCGGCGCGGCGCACGCGAAGGCGAGCGCCACGGCAAGCACCGGGCCGGGGTTCGTGCGGGGCGCACGAAGCATGGGTGCACGATATCGCGCCGCATGCCGGAGACCCCCATGTGGCGCGAAAACGCTCACGCGGGCGGCGCCGCGTCGCCCCGGCACAGGGCGATCAGGTCCGTGCGCGAGATCGGCTTCAGGTGGAAGCCCTCGCACCCGGCGGCGATGGCGCGGTCGCGCTCGAGTCCGAGCGCCGCCGCCGAGAGCGCCACGATGCGGCCCCGGTAGCCGCGCGCGCGGATGCGGGAAATTGCCTCGATGCCGTCCATGACCGGCATCTGGATGTCCATGATGACCAGGTCCGGGGCGTACGACCCCTCGAACCGCGACACGGCCGACAGGCCGTCGCCCGCGACGTCGACCTCCGCCCCGGCGAGCCGCATGAGCGCCGCCAGGATGCGCTGCGAGTCGACGCTGTCCTCCACGAGCAGCACGTGCATCCCCGAGAGCGGTCCCGCGCCGCGCTGCGGGCGGATCGCACCGGCCGTCTCCGGCACGAGCGCCGCGTCGGCCACCGTGTCGGCCGTGAACGTGAACGTGAACACGCTGCCCCGGCCGGGCTCGCTGGCGACTTCGATCCGGCCCCCGAGGAGCTGGGCCAGCCGCTGGCTGATGGCCAGGCCCAGTCCCGTGCCGCCATGGCGGCGCGTGTGGCTCGCGTCGGCCTGCGAGAACGGCTGGAACAGCCGCCCCAGCTGCTCAGGCTCAATGCCGGGGCCCGTGTCCTGCGTCGCGATGCTGAAGCGCATGCGCTGCCCCTGGCGCTCGGCGCTCACCGACACCCGCACCGAGCCCTGGTCGGTGAACTTCACGGCGTTCCCGACGAGGTTCAGGAGCACCTGCCTCACGCGCACCGGGTCGGTGAGGACCGGCACGCGCGGCGCGTCGCCCTCGACCACGTGGACGAGCTGGATCCCCTTGGCGACGGCGCGCACCTGCAGCAGCTGCACCACGTCACGGACCACCTCGGCGACCACGGTGTCCGAGGGCTCGACCGCGAACTGGCCCGACTCGATCTTCGAGAGGTCGAGGATGTCGTTGATGATCGCCATCAGGTGGTCGCCGTTGCGCCGGATGGTCTCGACGCAGTCGGCGCGCTCGGCGGGGCCGAGGTCGTCGCTGCCCAGGAGCTCCGCGTAGCCGAGGATGGCGGTCATCGGGGTGCGGATCTCGTGCGAGACGTTCGCGAGGAAGTAGGTCTTCGCGCGGTTCGCGGCCTCCGCGGCCTGCCGGAGCTCGCGCTCGGTGCGCTCCTTCTCGCGGACCTTGGCGAGGAGCCGCTCGAGGTCCGCGATCTGCGAGTTCGTGGCCTCGATCACCATGGCGTAGTCGGCGCCGGCGTCGTGCGGCGCGAAGTCGAGCACGCCCACCGGCCACGCCCACACGGAGCTCTGGTCGACGATGCGGGGCGAGCCCGCGAAGATCATGCCGCCGTCGGGAAGCGTGACGAACTGGCCGCGCATGGCAAGCGGCGTCCCGCGGATCGAGAGCAGCACGAGCGCGCCCACGTTCGCCCGGATGCCCGCGAGGTCGCGCACGGCCGGGCGCACCACCTCGAACACGTCGAGGAAGCCCCTGCCCGCGACCTCGGGAAGCACCTTCGCGAGGCTGCAGCCGGTCCGCTCGACCGTGCCGTCCGCGGCCAGCTTCACGTGGAACGGGAAGAGCTGCTCGAGGAGTTCGCGCGTGAACGGGTCCATGGACTCAGCCGGCGACCGACGGGAACGAGACCAGGAAGACGTCGTTCGCGGCGCCGTCCCCGCGGTCCTCGACCTGGCGGACCTCGATCATCTCGCCGTACATGGCGCCGATCCCCTCGAGCACGCCCAGCACGAAGGGCGCGAGGCCCGCGCGCTCGGAGACGTAGTGCACGCGGATCGAGCCGTCCGCCTGCGGCTCGGTGCGGAAGTGCGGCATGCGCACGCCGGGGAACGCGAGCGCGATCCGCGCGTGCAGCGCGTCGAGCGCGGGCAGCAGCTGCCTGACGCTCCCACCCATGCTGTGCATGACCTTGCCCCACGGCTGGCGCTCGGCATAGGCCATCCAGTGGTGGCCGAAGGCGCGCAGCGCGTCGGGAAGCGGCACTCCGAGCCGGCGCGCGACCGCGCCCGCGAGCGCATGGGTCATCTCATCGGGGTACTGCTTCATGATCACGAAGACCGCGTCCTCCACGCCCACCTCGGTGCGGATCGACTCCCATGCGGCCTCGCCGAGCCGGTCGGTCACCATCTCCTGCAGCGCGTGGTTCACCATGCCGAGCATGAGTCAGTCCTTCCCTGCCTTGGGCAGCGGGCCGTGGAACCGGACAAGGAACGTGTCGAAGGGCGCGCCGGCCTCGCGCGTCGAGACCGGCTCGGCGCTCACGCGCTCGCCGTACATGCGGCCGACGCCCTCGACGAGTCCCACGACGAAGCGCGTGAGCCCCGGCCGCTCGGTGTGGTACTCGAGCAGCATCCCCTCGGGATGCGGGGCCGTGCGGAACGACGGCGGCTTGAGGTCGGGGAACGACAGCGCGATGCGCGCGTGCATGGCGTCGAGCGCGCCCAGGAGCTCGCGCGCGTCGCGGCCTGCGGCCATCATCACCTTGCCCCACGGACCGCGCTGCGCGTACTCGACCCAGTACAGGCCGAATGCGTGCAGCAGGTCGGCCGCGGGCGCGCCGGTCTCGGCCGAGATCGCGCCCACCAGTTCGTAGGTCACCGCGTCCGGATACTGCTTCATGGTGACGAAGAGCGGGTCCGTGATGCCCGCCCGCGCCTGCACCCGGTGCCACGTGTCCTCGCCGAACCGCTCGGTGACGAGTGCCTCGACCGCCTGGTTCACCATTCCGTACATGGGGGCTCCTCTGCGGCGAGGCGGGCGCGGGCGTCCGCGGCGGCCCCGCCGGGCCCACAGTATGACGCGGCGGACCCCCGGGTGCTCCGGGAGCCCGCCGCGGCGGGGTGGCGCGAGGCCGAAGCGAACCTCAGCCCGGCGACCGGGCGCCGTAAGCCCGGAGGATGGCGTCCAGGAGCTTCTGGTCCCGGTCGGCGGTGATCTCCCAGAACATTGCGCCGCCGAGGCCCAGCGATTCGGCCCATTCGAGCTTCAGCGTGACGGAGTCCTCGTCCTCGTAGCCCACCCAGTGGCCGCCGTGCGCGGTGGGGCTGTAGACGAACGGGGACCGGGAGACGGGGTCCCAGCGGCGCACGTAGCCGGAGCCGGGGGCCAGGAACTCGCGGTCGATCTCGGTGAAGTCGTTGACGCCCGTGGCGCCGCTCGACCAGTCGTCCCACGTCCCCGGCGGGACTCCGGTGCCGGGCTGGAACAGCCCGTCGCCGGTCGCGGGCACGCCCTTCCAGCCGCGGCCGTAGAAGGGGATGCCCAGCACGACCTTCGAGGCGGGCACGCCCGCGTCGAGGTACTGCTGCACGGCGTACCGGGTGTTGTACTTCGTGCGAAGGTCCGGGTTCGCCGAGGGGATGCCCGGGTTCGCGTCGAGCATCGCATGGTTCGCGGTGAACGAGAGGTCCCACGCGCCGAAGTAGTCGTACGTCATCACGTTGATGAAGTCGAGGTACTGCGCGTACGAGGCAGCGTCCATGTTCGCGAACTTGTCGTACCCGGCCGGTGCCGCGATGGTGAGCAGGTAGTCGCGGCCGTCCGCGGTGCCCGCGGCATCGAGCGCGGCACGGACGTCGCGCATGAGGAGCGTGAAGTTCCCGCGGTCCTGCGGGCGGTAGACGTTGGAATCGAGCCCGCCCGCGACGGGATACTCCCAGTCGATGTCGATCCCGTCGAAGCCGTAGGTCCGCAGGAAGTCGACGCAGCTCTCCGCGAACGTGGCGCGCGAGGACGGGGTGAGCGCGACGTCGCTGAACCGGCCGCTGAGGGTCCAGCCACCCACCGAGATGAGCGTCTTCAGGTGCGGGTGCTGCCGCTTGAGCACGTTGTTCAGCTGGTTGTACGCCCCCTTGATCGGCTGGTCCCACGCGTCGCCGGGATAGGCCTTTTCGATGGCCGCGTAGGTGTCGTACGGGACCACGCGTCCGCCCGCGTCGATGTTGGCGAACGCGTAGTTGAGGTGCGTGATCTTCTCGAAGGGCGTGTCCGCGGGCTGGTAGTTGCGTCCGTAGATGCCCCACTCGATCCAGTACGCGACGATCTTCCGCTCCTCGGGGCACGCGCCCCACGCGCCGAGCATCGCGCCGAGGTCGACGCCGTCGACGCTTCCGTCGCCGTCGAGGTCGGCGCCGGACTGCGTGCCCGCGCCCGACCCCCACGCGCCGAGGAGCACGCCGAGGTCGCTTCCGTCCGTCGAGCCGTCGCCGTTCAGGTCCGTGGGGCACGCGAACGGACCGCGCGGGCGCACGTCGCCGGTGGTGCCGCCGTTGCCGCCGCCTCCGCCGTTGCCCCCGCCCCCGCCCGGAAAGCCCTCGTACTCGATGACGGCGGTCGCGCCGTTCACCATGCAGTCCGAGATGTTCTGCTCGAACGTGCCGGTGCCGTTGAAGCCGGCCGTCACGGAGCCGCCGACGGGGATCGTGGCGTTCCACCCGGCGTTCACCACGGTCGTTCGGCCGGCGGCCACCGAGTACGTGCCGTTCCAGAGCGACGTGATGGCGGGCCCACCGCTCCAGGAGACGGTCCAGCCCGCGATCGGGGCCGCGTCGTTGTTGCGGATCGTGAGCGAGCCGCCGAACCCGCCGTCCCACGCCCCCGTGCGCGTGAACGTGACCGTGGGCGGCGCCGCGAGCGCGGCGTGGGCGGCGAGCGCCGAGGCCAGCGCGGCAAGGCTCGTCGAGGTCCGGAGCGGGTCGTGTCGATGCGGCATGGGGCGTGTTCCTTTCGTTCGAACCGGGCTGCGAACCGCCATCCTCATACGCCGGTCCCCGACGGTTCGTGAGGGTCGATACCCCGCGAGCGACGACGAGGTTCGGAAAATCGCGCGAATCCCCGAAACCAGCCGATCGGTCGCGTGCGCGGCGCATCCATGGCATCATCCGCCCCATGGGCGAGTCGATCGAGACCGCGAGCACCGAGTCCGAGGCGGGCTCGGGACGTGCAGCGCGCATCGGCCGGTTCGCCGGGCCTGCCGCGGCGGCCGCGCTCGTGGCGGCCACGCACCCCGCATGGGGCGCGGCCGGGGGGCTGAACGCGGACGCGGCGTGGACGCTTGGCCTGCTCGCATGGATGGCGATCTGGTGGATGACGCACGCCGCGGAGCTCGCGGTGACGTCGCTGCTTCCCGTGGTCCTGCTGCCGGCGGTGGGCGTCATGCCGTTCAGGGACGTGGCCGGCAACTACGCCGACCAGGTGATCTTCCTGTTCGCGGGCGGCACGACCTTGGCGTGGGCGCTCGACCGGCACGGGATCAGCGAGCGGTTCGTCGGCACGCTGCTGCGCACGGCGGGCCGCTCGCCCTCCACGGTCGTCGCGGCGCTGTTCGTCGCGGCCGCGTGCGTCAGCGCGTTCGTGAGCAACATGGCGGTGACGGCGATGATGCTGCCGCTGGCGGTGGGCGTGGCGGCGAAGGCCGTCCCCGCGCCGGGCGCAAGCGTGGACGCCGCCGCGCGCGGGCGGCGCAACCTCACCGTCGCGGCGCTGCTCGCGATCGCCTACGGGTCGAGCGTGGGCGGCGGCGCGACGCTGGTCGGAAGCCCGCCGAACCCGATCGCCGCGGAGAACCTGGCGAAGGCCGGTCAGCCGATCGATTTCCTCGGCTGGATGAAGGTGGGCGTGCCGATGGCGGTCGCGATGACCATGGCGGCGATCCCCATCCTGTGGTGGATGCTGCCCTGCGGCGGCGTGGTGCTGGGCGGGGCGGCGCGGACGGACGGCGCGTCGGCCCGCCCCGCGTGGACGCCCGCCGCGATCCTCACGCTCGCGGTGTTCGCGCTCACCGTGGCCGCGTGGACCACCGGGAATCACTGGCCGGACTGGATGCGCCCGCGTGACCTCCCGGACGGCGGCATCGCCATCGCGGCGGCGCTGGTGCTCATGCTGCTGCCCGCGCTCGACGGCACGAACGCGCGCGTGGTGCCGTGGCGCGCCGCGCGCGAACTCCCGTGGGGCGTGTTCATCCTCTTCGGCGGCGGGCTCGCCCTCGCAGACGCGATGCAGGAGACCGGCCTCTCCGTGGCCATCGGGCGCCACTTCGAGGGGCTCGGCTCGGTGGCACCGGTGGTCGCGCTCGGGGTGGTCGCGGCGTCCCTCGTCTTCGCGAGCGAGGTGGGAAGCAACACCGCGCTCACCGCGACGGCCGTGCCGATCCTCGTCGCGGCCGCGCCCGCCACCGGCCTGCCCTTGAAGCAGCTGGTGCTCGCGGCCACGTTCGGCGCGAGCTACGCGTTCATGCTCCCGGTGGGCACGCCGCCGAACGCGCTGGTCTACGCCACGGGGCGCGTGCCCCACGGCACCATGATGCGCGTGGGGTTCGTGCTGAACCTCGCCGCGATCGTGGTGGTGACGGCGGTCGCGTGGCTGCTCGCGTAGCGCGCGGCGCGCCTAGCGCGCCAGCACGGTGCGGCGCAGGAGGAACGCGCCCGCCGCGAATCCTGCGACGCCGATGCCGCAGAGCACCGTGAGCGGAAGCCACAGCTCGGCCATCGGCCACGCGCGCCATGTGGCGCCCTCCACCGCGAGCACGGCCCACTTGAACGGGCTCGTATCGCTCGCGGCCTGCAGGAACGGCGGCATGAAGACGAGCGGGACGGTCCCGCCGCCGATCATCGTGAGCACGAGCAGGATGGCCCGCCCCGCCCCGTGAGCGGCGCCCTGCGTGCGGAAGGCCGCGGCGAGCACCATCATCACGCCGGTGAAGGCGAACGCGTTCGCTGCCGTGGCGGCGAGCGCCTCGGCCGGCCGCGCGACCGACACCCCGAAGAACGCGGCCCCCGTCCCGAGGAGCAGCCACTGCGTGGCCATGCAGGTCCCGGCGCACGCCAGGCCCTTGCCCAGGAGCATCTGCCACGGGCGCATCGGGGAGGTCACGAGCCGCACCAACGTCCCGCGCTCGCGTTCCTCGGCGAACCCGGACGCGAACGCCGTGACGGCGCCGAAGAGCGCCCACGCCACGCCCTGCATGAACGAGATGCCGAACCCGCCCGCGCCGGGCCCGGTGGCGACCTCGGCGAGGGAGACCTCGACCGGCCTCCACCGGGGCTCGGGGAGCGACGCGAACACCGCGTCGAACGCGATCTCGTGGAGCTTGCCGACGAGCATCGCGCCCTCGGCGCGGCGCGAGGGGTCGACGACGGCCTCGAGCCGCGCGGTGGCGCCCCGCATCGCGGCGTCGGCGGCGGAACCGAACCCGTCCGGCACCACCACGAGCGCGGCGGCGCGGCCGGCGCGCACCTCGCGCTCGCCGGCCGCCCGGTCGGCGACGGCCACCGGGTCGAGCGACGGATCGTCGGCCACCGCCCGCAGGAACCGCTCGGAGGCGGCGGACCGGTCCTCGCACGCGACCACCACGCGCATCGGCGCCGCGGTGGTGCCGCCGAACACGTAGCCGAAGAAGAGCGCGATCGCGAGCGGGAACGCGAACGTGAAGAACGCCGACGGCCGGTCGCGCAGCAGCAGGCGCACGTCCTTGAGTGCCAGTGCGAGGACGGCGCGCATCAGTCGCGGAGGCTCCGGCCCGTGAGGGCGAGGAATGCGGATTCGAGCGTGCCGGGCGCGCCGGCGGCGCCGGGCGCGTGCGCGGCGGCGAGCTCGGCGGCGGTGCCGGCGGCGAGCACGCGCCCATGGTCGATGACGGCGATGCGCGAGCAGATGCGCTCGGCCTCCTCCATGTAGTGCGTCGTGTAGACCACCGTGCGCCCGTGCTCGGCGAGGTCGCGCACCGCGTCGAGGATCGCGGTGCGGCTCTGCGGGTCGACGCCCGCGGTCGGCTCGTCGAGGAAGACCGCCTGCGGGTCGTGCACCAGCGCCGCGGCCAGGTTGAGCCGGCGCTGCATGCCGCCCGAGAAGGACTTCACGCGGTCGCGCGCGCGCGGCAGGAGGCCCACCCGCGCGAGCAGCTCGTCGGCGCGGCGCACGGGTTCCCGCACGCCGTGGATGCGGCCCAGGAACACCAGGTTCTCGCGCGCGGTGAGGTCGTCATGCAGCGCGATCTGCTGCGGCGCGATGCCGATGATGCGCCGCACCTCGGGCCGCAGCGGGCTGCCGAGCCCCATGATGTCGACCGTCCCGGCGTCTGGCACCAGCTGGCCCGTGCAGACCGCGATGAGCGTGCTCTTTCCCGCTCCGTTCGGGCCGAGGAGGCCGAGCACCTCGCCGGGGCGCGCCTCGAACGTCGCGCCGTCGAGCGCGCGGAGCGCGCCGAACGAGCGGCGGATGTCGGACACGCGGATCATGGACGCGGAAGGGTATGCGCACGGGGGCCGGCGGGCCTCAGCGCGCGATCGCGGGCCGCAGCTGCATGCACGCGTCGATCACGCACATGGCGCGGTCGCGCGCCTCGCGCTCCAGCGGCATGCGCGGCAGGCGCAGCCGCTCGTTGCCCCACCCGGCGCGCGCCTGGGCGAGCTTCACCAGGTGCACGAACTCCGGGACGGCGTCCAGCCGCAGGAGCGGGAGGAACCAGCGGTAGAGCTCCTCGGCCTCGTCCACGCGGCCCGCGCGCGCGAGCTCGAGGAGCCGCACGCTCTCGGCGGGGAAGCCGTTGACGAGGCCCGCGATCCATCCCTCGGCGCCGGCCGCGACGCCCTCGAGCACCATGTCGTCGATCCCGACGAAGAGCGACACGCGGTCGCCGAGCAGCGCCCGGATCGCGGTCATGCGGCGGACGTCGCCGCTCGATTCCTTCACCGCGTGGAGCGTGGGGTGCGCGTCGGCCAGCTCCTTCACCTGCGCGGGCAGCACGTCGGTGCCGTAGGCAGGCGGGTTGTTGTAGAGCATGCACCCGAGCGGGGTGGCGTCGAGGATGCGCGCGAAGTGCTCGCGCGTCTCGCGCCACGGGCCGCGGTAGGCGTACGGCGGAAGCACCATGAGCCCTCGGCAGCCGCACGCGTGCGCGGCGCGCGCGATCTCGACGCATTCGCGCGTGGAGCACGCGCCGACCGCGGCCACCACCGGGAGCTCGGGCGAGACCACCTGCACCGCGCGTTCCCAGAGCATGCGCTTCTCGTCGAGCGTGAGCAGCCCGCCCTCGCCGAGCGAGCCCGGGGTGACGACGGCCGCGCACCCGTGGTCGGCCATCCACGCGACGTGGCGGCCGAACAGGTCGAGGTCGATCGCGTCGTCGGCGAGGAACGGGGTGGTGACGGCGGGAAAGACGCCCGACCAGTCGTCGCGCCGCATCGGTGCGCCCGGGGCGGGCGAGGAGCCGGCGGCGGCGCGCGCGGGCGCCGCTGCGGAACCGGTGCCGGAAGGACCTCCTGAGAACGGGCATCCACTCATGGCGTTCGTGCTCCTTGCGCGCGTTGCGCGGCGGGAATGCCGTGACGATACGGGTCGGCGTCGTCCACGATGAGCGTGCCCTCGCCCGTGACCCACGCCCGCCCGCGGATGCGGGGCAGCACGCCGCCCCCGGGGGCGGGCGCGTACGTGGCCTCGAACACGCTGCCGATCACGGATTCCTGGCGCCACGAGGCGCCGGGGGCGAGCTGCCCGCGCGCGGCGAGGCACGCGAGCCTCGCGCTGGTGCCCGTGCCGCAGGGCGAGCGGTCGTACGCGCCGCCCGGGCACAGCACGAACGCGCGCCCGTGGTTGCGCGGGTCCTCGGCCGGCGCCTCGAGCTCGACGTGGTCGACGGGGCGGCCGTTGAGCGTCGCGAGTCCCGCGCGCTCGAGCGCACGGCGGCACATCCACGCGGTGTGCGCGAGCGCCTCGAGGTTGCCGTGGTCCACCCGCTCGCCGTGGCCGTGCACGAGGAGGAACCCGTTGCCGCCCCACGCGACGTCGGCGTGCACCGTGCGTCCGTCGTCGAGGCGGAGCTCGAGGTCGAGCCGCTCGGCCCAGGACCGCACGTTCGCGACGGTGACGGCATGCGGGTCCTCGTCCGGGATCCACGCGCTCACGGTGCCGGCAGGGGTCTCGACGCGGAGCTCGCCGGCCGCGGCGCGGCCGAGGTGCACGAGCGTCCGCGCGAGCCCGATGGTCCCGTGCCCGCACATGCCGAGCGCCCCGACCGCGTTGAAGAAGATCGCGCCCACGTGCGCGGCGGGGTCCGACGGCGGGACGAGGAGCGCGCCGACCAGGACGTCGCTCCCGCGCGGCTCGTCCACCACGGCGCCGCGGAGCCAGCCGAAGTCACGGTCGAACGCGCGTGCGCGCTCGGCCACCGTGACGCCCGGCGGCACGGCACCCCCCGTGACGACGCGCGTCGGCTCGCCCTCGGTGTGGCTGTCGACGAAGGGGATGCGGAGCGTCGCCATGCCTCGCGAGAATAGGTGGCGTCGCGCCGCGGGCTACGCTGCGCGCCATGGACCGACGCTCGTTCATGCATGCCGGGCTTGCGATTCCCGCTTCGTTGGCCGTGGGGGCGGGGGCGCGCGGCGCGGCCGG
>CAMDUT010000017.1 GCA_945877905.1 Phycisphaera mikurensis NBRC 102666
GTCGCGTCGTACGACATCGAGCTGCAGTGCCGCAACTGCTTCGCGAACGTTCGCGCCGTCGTCGAGGATGCCGGCGCCCGCTGGGAGGACGTGGTGGACGTGACCGTGTTCCTCACCGACATCCGCCGCGACTTCGCCGCGTACAACCGCGTCTACGCCGAGTGCTTCGCGGGTCCGGGCAACCCCAACCCGACGCGCACGACGCTCGGCATCACCGCGCTGCCCACGCCGATCGCCGTGGAGGTGAAGGCGGTGGTGAGCGTCGCGAGACCCCGGCCGTAAACCCCGTCCGGGGTAACCCCGTACGACTTTATCGCGGACGCAGGACTGCACGCACCGGGCTGGCGTCCGCGCCCTCGAGGTGCAAGGGCAGCGCGATCAGCTCGTACTCGCCCTCGGCGACGCCCTCGAGCCGCACGCCCTCGATGATGGACACGTCATGGGCGAGGAAGGCCGCGTGCGCGGGGAGGTCTTTGCTCGTCGCCTGGTCCACGCTCGGGGTATCCACCGCGACCAGCCGCACGCCGCGCGTCGCGAGCCAGCCGACGAGATCGGGGTCGATCGAGGCGAAGTCGTCGTTCCAGCGCTCGGGGTCGGGGAAGCTGCCGGTGGCGATCACGACGCGCTCGGTGCCGAAGGGCACCTTCCCCGCGAGGTCGGCGGCGGTCACCGCACGGCCGCGTGCGCCCGCGACGCGCACGACGCGGCACGGCCCGACGTACAGGTCGAGCGGCTGCTCCTCGAGCGTCCGCCCGCCCTTGCCGTAGTGGATGGGCGCGTCCGCATGTGCCCCGAGGTGCACCGTCGTCGAAATGGCCGAGAGCGAAATGTGGTGCCCGTCGTCCACGTGCATCAGCGTGCGCCGCTCGAACGCGGTGTCGCCCGGGAACACGGCGGTGCGCGCGGAGACAAGCGGCGAGATGTCGATGAGCGTGCCTGCGCTCGCGGCCGTGCGCGCGGGGCCCGCCCGAGGAGCCGTGGCCGGGTCGTTCATCGTGCGGCTCCCTTCAGCCACGCGGCCATGACCCCGGCGCCGATGACGAGCAGCACCGCGGCGAAGATCGCTGCGTCGAGGACGACCCGGTCCTGCCGGCGCGCGCGCTCGCGGGCCGCGGCATACGGCACGGTGGAGAAACTCACCAAGTCATAGAGCGGGACGAAGGCGCGCGGCATCAGGCGGTTCAGCGCGTGGTCGAGCTTCTTCTTCATCTTGAAGCCGAATTGCGCCGTTCGGTCGCGCATCTCGACGAAGTTGTCGAGCGCCATGTCCGCGATCGCATCGGCGTTCGGCTTGCGTTCATGCTGGTACTCGTCGATCGCGCGCGCGACGTCGCTGGGGTGGCGCTCGAGCGCGTCGACGAGCGCCTCGCAGTCCTCGAAGCTCGCGTTCGCGCCCTGGCCGTAGAAGGGGACGATCGCGTGCGCGGCGTCCCCGAGCAGCACGAAGCGCCCGCCCATGGCCCACGGCCAGCAGCGGATGGTGACCAGCGACCCGACCGGGTTGCGGTCGTACTCCGCGACGAGCTCCGGCATCAGGGGCACCGCGTCGGCGTACTCGCGGCGGAACCGCTCGAGCACGGCGCGCCCGTCGGGCACCGCGGCGAACGAGGCCTCGTCCTTGCCCGGCACCGGCTCGTACGGCCAGAACAGCGTGCAGGTGAAGCTGCCGTCTGGGTTCGGGAGCGCGATCATCATGCTGCCGCCGCGCGGCCAGATGTGGAGCGCCTTCGGGTCCATCGCGAACGGCGCGTGCGGGCCGGACGCGACCGGCGGGATCGAGAGCTCCTTGTACCCGTGCGCAAGCGAGCTCTGCGAGTAATCGAAGCGCTCGCGCTTCTCCATGTGCGCGCGCACCGCGCTGAAGGCGCCGTCCGCGCCCACCACCAGGTCGGCTGTCGCTTCGATGCGTGCGCCGCCCGGTCCCTCGAAGGTCGCGGTGCCGGAGCGCTCGTCGAGCGCCGTGCACCGGTGGTCGAACGTGAGCTCGACCGTCGGGTGCTGCGCGGCCGCGCGGATGAGCATCATGTTGAGCGCGCTTCGGCTGAAGCTCATGATGGCGCGCGTGGGGTCCGCGGAGTACGGTACGAACGCGGTCCCGCCGTCGCGCGCGTGAAGCATGCGCCCCGGCATGCGGATGCCGTGCTCGCGCACCTCGCGGTCGAGGCCCGCTCGCTCGAGCGCGTGCAGCCCGCGCGCGCTGATCGCGAGGTTGATGGAGCGGCCGCCGACGTATCCGCGGGCCCGCGGGTCGCCGCGGCGCTCGAAGACGCGCACCTGCCACCCGCGCTGGCCGAGGAAGTGCGCGAGGAGCGAGCCGCCGAGTCCGGCGCCGACGATGATGGCGGTGCGGGGCATGTGTAAATGGTGTCCGGGGTAACCCCGTACGACTTTATCGCGGACGCTCGCCGCTCACTGTCGACGGTTCAAGGGCGAAGGTCCGGGATAAAAGGGTACGGGGTTACCCCGGACACAGTTTGAGGGCGTCCACCGCCCGCCACGCGTCCGTCCACCCGTTGTAGAGCGGTGCCGGCGCCAGGCGCACGATGTTCGGCTCGCGGAAGTCGCCGATCACGCCGGCCGCGGCGAGCGCGGCGTGCCGCGCCCGTGCGTCGCGCTCGAACGCGATGCTCAGCTGCGCGCCGTGCGTTCCGGGCGTCGCCGGCGTGACGACGCGGCACCCGTCCGGCGCGCGCGCGGCGAGCAGCGCGCGCATGTACCCCGTGAGCGCGCGGCTCTTCGCGTGGAGCGCGTCCATGCCGGCGCGGTCGAAGATGCGCAGGCTCGCAAGGAGCGGCGCCAGCGCCAGGATCGGCGGGTTGGAGAGCTGCCACCCGTCGGCCCCCGGCCGCGCGACGAACTCGGGCCCCATGCGGAAGCGCGTCTTCGGGTCGTTGCCCCACCAGCCCGCGAAGCGCGGGATCGCGGCTTCCGCGCCGTGGCGCTCGTGCACGAAGCACCCGGCGACCGCCCCGGGGCCGGAGTTCAGGTACTTGTAGGAGCACCAGCAAGCGAAGTCGACGTCCCAGTCGTGGAGCCGCGCCGGCAGGTTGCCCGCCCAGTGCGCGAGGTCCCACCCGGCGAGCGCGCCCACGCCGTGCGCCGCCGCGGTGATGCGCGCGATGTCGAACGCCTGGCCCGTGGCGTAGTTCACGCCGCCGATCATCACGAGCGCGAGCGTGTCGCCCGCCGCGCGGATCGCCTCGAGGAGGTCCTCCTCGCGGACGAGGTCCTCGCCCGCGCGCGGCCCGACCTCGACCACGTGCTGCGCGGGGTCGAGGCCGCGCGCGCGGACGTGCGAGTGCACCGCGTAGGTGTCGCTCGGGAACGCGCCGCGCTCCATGAGCACCTTGGTTCGTCGACCCTCGGGCCGCCAGAACGACACCATCATCAGGTGCAGGTTCACCGTCAGCGAGTTCATCATCACCACCTCGCCGGGCCGCGCGCCCACGAGCCGCGCGCCGAGTTCCCGGAAGAGCTCGTGGTAGTCGACCCACGGACGGCGCGAATGCAGGTGTCCCTCGACCGCGTGGCGCGACCAGTCGTCGAGCTCCTCGTTCACGAGCGCGCGCGCCGCGCGCGGCAGGAGCCCGAGCGAGTTGCCGCAGAGGTAGGTGAGCGGTTCGCCGCCGGGGCCCGTGGGCCGCTCGAACTCGTCGCGGAACGCGCGCAGCGGGTCCTGCGCGTCCATGCGCTCGGCGAATTCGCGCGAGAGGTCGGTGCCGGTGGAAGCGGTCGTCATGGGTTCGTCCGTGCTCACGCGATCGCGTTGACGTGCGGCGGGGCCTCGGCCTCGCCCGCCCAGCGCGTGGCGCGCGCCGCGCGCGCACCCAGGAACGCGGCGGCGGACCCGTGCAGGATGCTCGCGCGGGTCGCGTCGTCGAGCCAGGCCGCGGCGCGCACCACCGCGCCCGGTGCGAGCTCGCCGAGGGGGAACGGGTAGTCCGTGCCGAGCGCCACCTTGCCGGGCCCGGCCACCGAGAGCAGGAGCCGCAGCGCCTCGGGGTCGTGCACCAGCGAGTCGAACCACAGGCGTCGGAACGACTCGCCCGGCAGCGTCCGCGTTGCGGTCTGGCAGAGGTCGGGGCGCTCGCGGAAGCCGTGGTCCCATCGCCCGAGCGTCATGGGCGCCGCGCCCCCGCCGTGCGCGAACGCGATGCGCAGGCCGGGCAGCCGGTCCATCACCCCGCCGAAGCAGACGCTCGCGACGGCGAGCGACGTCTCGGCCGGCATGCCCACGAGCCACGGGAACCAGTGCCGCGCCATGCGGTCGCTCCCGAGCATGTCCCAGGGGTGCACGAAGACGCACGCGCCGAGCGCCGCCGCGGCCTCGAGCACCGGGAACACCGCCGGGTCGTCGAGGTTCAGCCCGTTGACGTTCGAGCCCACCTGCACGCCCGGCATGCCGAGCGCGCCCACGCACCGCTCGAGCTCGCGCACGGCGAGCCCGGCGTCCTGCATCGGCAGCGTCCCCAGCCCCACGAAGCGGTCGGGCCAGTCGCGCGCGACCCCTGCCACGTGGTCGTTGAGCTGCGTCGCGAGGTCGGCCGCGTCCGCGGCCTTCGCCCAGTAGCTGAACATCACGGGCACGGTGCTCAGGGCCTGCACGCGCACTCCCGCCGCGTCGCAGTCGGCCGCGCGCGCCGCGGGGTCCCAGCAGTTCGACTGGATCTCGCGGAACATGCGCCCATCCCTCCACAGGCGCGCGCGGCATGCGCCGCAGTGCTCGATCGAGACCCAGCCCGGGTAGCCGTACTTCGCGGCGAGGTCCGGCCAGCGCTCGGGGAGGATGTGGGTGTGCAGGTCGATCACGCGTGGCCTCGCCCGACGGTCCGCCGTCAGAACGGCCGCTTCACCTGCGTCCCGCACGCCTTGCACGTGTTGAGCGCGGGGTCGGCCCAGAACTCCTCCATCGCCCGCGTGAAGTGCTTCACGATGTCGCGGCAGACGAACTCCTTGTCGTACACCAGCTCGTTGCACTTCTCGCAGAAGAACATGAGGTGCTCGGTCTCGGTCTCCGGGCGCCGCCGCTCGACGACGAGGCCCAGGGTGCCGGGCCCGCGCTGCGGGCTGTGCGGCACGTTCGGGGGGATGAAGAACGTCTCGCCTTCGCGCACGCGCACGTCCTTGATGCCGTCGACCTCGCGGATGCGCACCGTGATGTCGCCCTTCAGCTGGATGAAGAACTCCTCGCTGTCGGTCTTGTGGAAGTCGTTGCGGGCATTGGGGCCCGCGATGATCATCACGAAGAAGTCCTTGCCGCTGTAGAGGTACTTGTTCGCGACCGGCGGCTTCATGAGGTGGCGGTTCGCCTCGATCCAGCCCATCAGCTCGATCGGCATCGCGGTGGTGCCGTCGGCATTGCGGCCGGTGGGGTCGCCGAACTCGTTGAGTTCGGGCGGCTTGCGCGCGCCGCCCGAGGATCCGGGCGCGCCGCCGGTGCCGCAGCCGTCCGGCCCGCAGCACGGCGAGCTCGATGCGGAGGTCCTCACGATGGGGTCGATCGTGCCCATGCGCCCAAGGCTACCTCGCCGTCCGCAGGTCCCTCACCAGGAACCGCTGCGGGAGGACCGCCGGGAGCATCGAGTTCCCGACGCACCGCGGGCTCCCCGACACCATGTCCGCGATCAGCTCGCCCGCCAGCATCGCCGTGCACGTGCCGCGCGAACCGTGCGCGAGGGTCGCGAAGAGCCCGGGAAGCACCGGCGCCGCGGGCCACGCGGACGCAAGCGGCCCGTGCGCGAGCCGCGCGAACGCGGCCGCGAACGCCGCGTGCTCGACCACCGGCCCCGCGACCGGGCAATGGTCGTGCACGGCGGTGCGGAGCCCGGCCCATGCGCCGCGGCGCTCAGGCGAGTGGGACGCGAGTACGGGCAGCAGCCGCTCGGCATGGCCGAGGTTCACGGCATCGTCGTGCGGCGAGGCGGGAACGCCGAGGCGCTCGCGCTCGAACGTGGCCCCGGTGCAGGTGACGCCGTCGACGGGCGGCATCACGTATCCGTTCGCGCTCACGACGGTGCGCGGAACGTGGTGCATGTCCTCGAACGCGAGCAACGAGAGCTGCCCGCGCGTGCAGTCGAACGGCACGGAGGGCAGGGCGTCGGACGCGAGCGGCTCGGGCATGCGATCGATCGTTCCGCCGGGGATTCCCGCGGTGGCGACCACCGCGACGGGCGCATCGAACGTGCGGGCGTCCTCGGTGACGGCGCGCCAGGTGCCGTCGGCGCGCACGAGCTGCACGACGCTTGCGCGCGTGACCACCTCGATCGCGGGGTGCCCAAGCAGCGTGCGCACCGTGTCCGCGGGCCGCGTGACGCCGGCGTCCGCGACCCACAGCGCGCCGAGGGGCGAGGCCCGGTCGACGAGCTCGGTGCCGGCGCGCAGGGCGGCGTCGTCCGCGTCGGTGACGCGCAGCAGGTCGGTCGGCCAGCCCCAGTCGGCGATCGCCTGCTCGAAGCCCCATGCGTCTTCCGCGGGCACGGGGTGCAGCAGCCCGCACGGCTCGAACGGGGCGCCGATGCGGGCGAGCGTCGCGCGCGCATGCAGGAAGGCGTGGGCCACGATGCGCGTCTGCGGGCTCTGCCAGCTCGCAAGGTGCGGCGCGAGCACCGCGCGCGGCGCGGCCGATGCGCCGGACGCGGGGCCGTGCGCGTCGAGCACGGTGACGGCGAGGCCGCGCTCGGCGAGCGCGCGCGCGGCGGACGCGCCCGCGAGGCCGGCCCCGATGACGAGCGCGCGGCGCGCATCGGTGCATGGCGCGGGGATGGCGAACCACGGGGGAAGCGTGCGGATCACGTGCGCGTGCGCGGCGGCGCGTGCGGTCGCGCGGATCTCGCGCGCGTCGGGCACCGCACGTGCACCCGCTGCGCCTACCGTTCCCACGATCATCTCGCGCTTTCCGTTCGCGCCGGGCACGCGCCGCACCTCGCATCCGGCCGCGGCGAGCCGCTCGCCGACCGCGCTGGCCGCCGCGTACGTCGCCACGGTGGTGCCGGCGTGCGCGTGCGCTGCGACCTGCGCGATGGCGGCCTCGGACCACATCGCCTCGTTGCGCGCGGGCGCGAAGCCGTCGAGGCACCAGGCATCCGCACTGAACTCGACCTCGGGAAGCAGGTCGAGCACGTCGCCCCAGAGGAGCGTGAGCCGCACGCGCCCGCCGTCGAGCGCACGCCGGTGGATGCCGGGAATGCGCGGCGGCAGGGCCGCGCACAGCGCGTCGACCAGGGGCGCGAGCTCTGCCATCGCCGGGTCGCCGAGCGCCGCACGGCGCACGTCGGCTGGGTCGAGCGGTGCGTGCTCGACGCTCACCCAGTCGAGCTGCGCGCCGGGCGCCGCATGCCGCCGGAAGGCCGCCCACGCGCACAGGAACGTGATGCCGGCGCCGAAGCCGAGCTCGCCGAACGTCAAGCGTGCGCGTTCATGCTTGTGCTCGTGCCAGCGTCCCGGCGCGGAATCGTCCGAGGCCGTGAAGCCGTTGCCGCGCAGGAACACGTGCTCGCGCTCGGCCCGCGCGCCCGAGCGCGACGCATACCAGTCGCCGTGCGTGCGTGACCACGGCGCGCCGTCGCGCCACTCGAGGCCGGGCACCAACAGCGGGGCGGGCATGCGGGAAGTGTCCCACAGGCCCGCCCCGCGATGGTTGGCGCGTCGTCAGGGGGTCAGCCGCAGGATCCCCATCCGCCGAGGAGGATGCCGAGATCCGCGCCGTCGACGATGCCGCTCCCGTCAAGGTCCGCCTGCAGGCAGCTCCCCGCCGAGCATGGGCCCCACGACGACAGGAGGATGCCCAGGTCGATGCCGTTCACGGTCCCGTCGCCGGACACGTCTCCCGCGCAGTCGCAGACGGTGTTGCCGCCAAGGTCGATCCAGTCGCCGGCCACGTTCGGCCTCGGGAGGTTTCCGCAGGCGTTGCTCCCGAGGAACGACAGGCGAACGGCGCCTGCGCTCGCCAAGGTGGACACGCCGCCTTCCGCCACCACCGCGACGTTCGAGCTCACGGAGCATTGCTCGAGGACGAGCGATGCCGAGGCGTTCGTCGACGGCGCCCACGAGACACCGCCCGCGACGCTCGTGCTCGTGTTCTGGCGCACCGTGGTCCCCTTCAGGCGCGACGTGCCTTCCACCACCGCGACGCCGCCGCCGCGATTGGCGGACGTGTTGCCCTCCACGAGGCTGTCGACGACCTGCACCGATCCTCGCACGAGGTGGATGCCGCCGCCATTCACTTGGGCCACATTCCCGCGAACGGTGCAGCGCTCCACCTTGCCGGTGCAATCGGCCATGTGGATGCCGCCTCCGTACTCGGACTGGTTCTGTTCGACGGTGCAGTCACGGATGCTCGCCGGGCTGCCGGAGGCGTAGATGCCGCCGCCGGCGAACGCGATGGTCTGACCGGGGATCACCGTGCCGGTCGTTCCGTTACGCACCGTGACGCGCTCGAGCGCCGCAATCGCGGGACCGCCCACGATTCGCACCACGGCCTGCCCGGTGGTCGAAGGCTGGATGAAGGTCTGCCCCGCACCGGCCCCTCGGATGATCACCGGCCGCCCGAGGAACTGGATGGACGTGGTGTAGGTGCCCGGCTGGAGCTGGATGATCCGCATCTCGCCGCTGGTCGACGTGGCGTTGATCGCGGACTGGATCGTCGAGAAGGACCCGGGCACCTGCACGGTCTGGCACTCGTCGGGCTTGCCGTTGCCGTCGATGTCCTGCGAGAGTCCCGACGCGATGTCGCACGAGTCGGGCTTCCCGTTCGCGTTGCAGTCGATCGCCGGGTTCTGCGCGGTCTCGCACGAGTCGAGCAGGCCGTTGGAGTTGCAGTCGACCGCCGCGCCGCCGACAACGAGGTCGCACGAGTCGAGCTGCCCGTTGCCGTTGCAGTCAAGCGACGGGTTCGCGGCAAGCTCGCACGAGTCGAGCTGCCCGTTGCCGTTGCAGTCGACCGCCGATCCGCCCGAGGCGAGATCGCAGGAGTCGGGAATGCCGTTGCCGTTGCAGTCAGGTGCCGTACCCGACGCGACGTCGCAGGAGTCCGGCACACCATTGCCGTTGCAGTCCGGCGCGGTGCCGGCGGCGATGTCGCACGAGTCCGGGATCCCGTTCCCGTTGCAGTCGGGGACTCCGCCCGAGGCGACGTCGCAGACGTCCAGGCGTCGGTTGCCGTCGCAGTCGCCGCTGGCGCCGATGCCGACGTAGTCGAGGAAGAGCTCCGTCGAGCCGTTGCCCTTGCACTCCGTCGCGTCGACCGTGGCGGGGCACGCGATCGAGACGGTGAGCGAACCCGTCACCTCGATGAGGGCGTTGAACGCCGACGCCGGGAAGGTCAGCGTCACGGTGTCCGGGCTTGCGGGGCAATCGTTACCGTCTGGGCCGAAGAGGCGCACGGCCGGCAGCTGGCCCACGGAGACGTCCGCCCACTCGGTGGCGCCGTCGAGGTCGCCGACGAACTCCAGCTTCAGCTTCACCGTGTCCGCCGCGAGCGGCAGGCCGGTGAAGGTGAATGATCGCACTGCCGCGCCGGAAGGCGCGCCGAGGTTGCCGGAGTCGCCCGAGACGACGACCGCGCCCTGGCACGTGTCGGGGATGCCGTCCGCGTTGCAGTCGGGCGTGGTCCCGTTGGCGATCTCGAACGCGTCGGGAATATCGTTGTCGTCGCAGTCAATCTCGCAGGCATCGGGGATGCCGTTCGCGTTGATATCGTTCGAGGTGCCCGACGCGATGTCGCACGAGTCGGGGACACCGTTCTGGTTGCAGTCGGCGAAGCTCTCGCACGCCTCGCCGATGCCATTCTGGTTGCAGTCGGCTTGGCCAGGGTTCGGGACGGACGGGCAGTTGTCCGAGCCGTCGGGCACGCCATCGCCATCCTCGTCCGGCGGGGGCACGGGCGTGTTCACCGTGAGGCTGAAGCTGCCTTGGCTGAGGGTGCCGTCGGACCGCCGGATGGTGGCGCCCATGTTCGAGACGTTCACGGTGCTCGACGCGGAGATCGGTACCCAGAACTGGCCGACGAGGATGCCGAACGGTGCGGCCGCGGCGGCCGCGCTCGAGCTCTCGGCCCGGATGGATGCGACGCTCGCGAGGCTGCGCGCGGGGCTCGACGTGCCGACGATGTAGACGCCGCCCGTCCGCGGGATGCTGTTGATGAACGGGTTGGTGAAGCCCGTGGAGTTCGAGGGAGTGCGGAACGCGTTCACCGTGATGAACTGGCCCAAGGCGGTGTCGAAGTACGTCACGTTCCACGGCGGATCTCCGGTCGAGTCGCCGTTGGCGGTCCACTCGCCCGTCGTCGCGTTGAAGCTGCCGCCGATGGTCAGGAAGCTGTCGATGGTGTTCCAGCTTTGCGAAGCCCCCGAGGCAGGCGGTGCCCACACGCCGAGGGCGCCGTCCGCCTGGCGGAAGCCGCCCGGTGCGCCCGTCGTGATCGTGCCGGCGCTCGGCTGCCCGGGAGTGCCTCCGAAGACATTCAGTAGCACGTCGGACGAGTTGTTGGTGGCGGCGAAGACGTTGACGAGGTAGCCACCCGAAACGGGGCGCACGGTGGACGTCCAGCCGACGAAGTCAGCCGCCGCGATCCCCGTCAACGAGGCCACGCCCGTGGCGCCAAGCGCCACTGCGAAGAGTCTGGATGTCATGTGTTCCGTTTTCCCGAGAAGCCCTGGATGTGCCCGGAGCGACAGCAACGTAACTGACGCGGCGCGGGAAACTTAACCCAAGTGCGGCCGGGGGCAAGAAATTGCTCCGCAAATCGGGTTCCCGCGAGCAATTGCGGCACAGATCAAGCACCCGGAAAGCGCGGTTTTTCTCCGGAGAAGCACCTCGCGGGCGGGGATGTTCACCCGCAGCCGCCCCAGTCTCCGAGGAGGATTCCGAGGTCCGCGCCGTTCACGGTGCCGTCGCCGTCGAGGTCGCCCACGCAGCTCGAGCCGGTGCACACGCCCCACTGGCCGAGCAGCACGCCCAGATCCACGCCGTTGACGAGCCCGTCGGCGTTGAGGTCGCCGGGGCAGTCGCAGACGACGTTGCCGCCGCCGTCGATCCAGCGGCCGGCCACGTTCGGGCGCGGCAGGTTGGCGCAGGCGTTCGTGCCGACGAGCGTCACGGTCGGGGGCAGCGACAGGGTCTCGGAGATGCCGATGCCGCCCTGGGTCACGAGGGCGGAGTTGCCCGTCACGGTGCACGACTCCATGCGCAGGATCGCCCCGGGCGCGCCGATGGCGAACCAGGACACGCCGCCGATCAGGTTGTTGCTGACGTTGTTGCGCACCGTGACGCGGGTGAGGATCGGGGCGCCCTGCACGAGGTGCACGCCACCGCCGCGGGCGTTGCAGAAGTTGTTCTCGATGACGGTGTCGATGACATTGACCGCGCCCTGAGACAGCTGCAGGCCGCCGCCGTCGGAGTTGGCGTTGTTGGCGCGGATGGTCGTGTTCGAGATGACGGTGGTGCAGTTGAGGAGGTAGACGCCGCCGCCGAAGGCAGAGGCGTTGTTCTCGATGACGCACTGGCGGATCTTGGCTTGGCTGTTGTCCCCAAAGACGCCGCCGCCGAGGAAGAACGAGGTGCCGGGGAGCACCGTGCCGGACGTACCGCCGCGGACGGTGACACGCTCGAGCGCGGCGATGCCGGGCTCGCCGCCCGTGAATCGCACGACCGAGACCTGCTGGCCGCCGTTGCCCTCGATGGCGGTCTGCGCGGCGGACACGCCCCGCAGGACGATGGGCTTGCCGTTGAAAGCGATTGGCCCGGGGTAGGTGCCGGCGGCGAGCTTCACGATGCGCATCTCGTCCGTGGGCGCGGCGTCGATCGCGGCCTGGATGGTCGCGAAGGATCCGGGCACGGTGACGGTCTGGCACTCGTCGGGCTTGCCGTTGCCGTCGATGTCGACGGAGGCGCCGGAGGCGATGTCGCAGGAGTCGGGCAGGCCGTTGGTGTTGCAGTCGCGCTCCGTTCCTGCGGCGATGTCGCAGGAGTCGGGGATGCCGTTCCCGTTGCAATCGGCGGCGGCGCCGGTGGCGAGATCGCACGAATCCGGCTTGCCATTGGCGTTGCAGTCCTGGGCGAGGCCGGATGCGATGTCGCACGCATCGAGGGCGCGGTTGCCGTTGCAGTCACCGTCGGGGCCGACCCCGATGTAGTCCACCTTGATCACGGTGACGCCGCTTCCCTTGCACTCGGTCGGGTCGACGGTCACGGGGCAGGCCACGGTGACGGTGAGCGCGTCGGTGCCGTCGGTCAGCGCATTGAACTCGGCGGCCGTCAGCTGGACGGTCGCACGGTCCGGGACGGCCGGGCACGACCGTCCGTCATTGACGAAGAACCGGCGCGGCGCCTGCGAGCCGACGATCACGTCGGCGAACTCGGTGACGCCGTTCAGGTCGCCCGAGAGGTCGATGGTGATGCGGACGCCGCCGACCGCGGGCTCGAGCTCGGTGAAGGTGAACGAACGGGCCTCGTCGCCGCTGGGCGCGCCGAGGTTCTCGGTGGCGCGGGCGACGACGACGGCGCCTTCGCAGGTATCGGGCCGGCCGTCGGAGTTGCAGTCAGTCACGCGGCCCGTCGAGATCTCCCACGCATCCGGGAGGTCGTTGTCGTTGCAGTCGGACTCGCAGGAGTCTGGGATGCCGTTGGAGTTGATGTCCAAGGAGAAGCCGGAGGCGATGTCGCAGGAATCGGGAAGCCCGTTGCCGTTGCAGTCCGGCGTGCTGTCGCACGCGTCGCCCAGGCCGTCATTGTCGCAGTCGGCTTGGTTGGGATTCCCGACCGTGGGGCAGTTGTCGGAACTGTCCGGGACGCCGTCGTTGTCTGCGTCGGGAACAGGGAAACCCAACGTGAGGCTGAACGCGGCCTGGCTGAGCGTGCTGTCGGCGCGGCGGAGCGTGGCGCCCATGTTGGTGAACTTCACCATCACCGTCGAGGCCTGCGCCACGTAGAACTGCCCGACGAGCATGCCGAAGGTCGCGGCGGCTGCGGCGGCGTTGGAGCTGGGGCCTCGAATGGCGGCAATGCTCTGCAGGCTGCGGGCCGGGCTCGACGAGCCGGCGATGAAGAAGCCGCCGGTGGACGGGAGGGTGTTGGTGTAGGGGTTGGTGAAGCCCGAGGCGTTCGACTGCGTGTTGAACGCGTTGACCGAGGTCTCCTCGCCGGTGTCGGTGTCGACGTAGGTCACGTTCCACGGCGGGTCGCCGAGGGTGGAGGCGTTGCCGAGCCAGGTCTGGCTGGTGGTGTTGAGGTTGCCGCCGACGGTGAGGAAGCTGTCGAGCGTGGTCCAGTTCTGGCTGCCCGAGGGGGCCCAGACGGACTGGGCGCCCGCACCCTGGAGGAAGCCGCCGGCGGAGTTGGTGGTGATGCTTCCGGCCGAGGGCTGCCCCGCGGTGCCGCCGTAGACGTTCAGGATGACGTCCGTCGAGTTGTTGGTGGCGGCGAAGACGTTGACGAGGTAGCCGCCGGCGACGGTGCGGACCGATGACGTCCACCCAATGAAGTCCGCAGCTGCAGCCGATGCGAGCGCCCCGCTCGTGGCAACGGTGGCGACGAAGGTCTTCATGGTCTTCATGAGTGATCTCCCGGATGGAGGCAGGATTGGTGGCTGGCGTTCCGGACCCGTAGACCGAAAGGATAGCCCACCCTGCTTGCCGCACCAACCGAATCCCGCGCGCTTCACGGAATCCTCGCCCCGGCCCCCGCCCATACCCTCTGCTTATCCGCCGCATCGCCTCCGTCCTCCGCCACGCCTTCGCCGTCGAGCCCCCGGGCCCGGCCGAGCCGTCGCCCGAGGAGCGTGCCGCGATCGAGCCGCTGATCTCCGAGATCCGCCGGCGCGGGCTGGTCGCGCCCGCGATCCTCTTCTTGGAGAGCTGCGCGCCGCTCAACACGGTGGGCGCGCAGGCCCTGCACTTCATGCAGCCCTTCGCGACGGCGGTGCTCGACCCGGTGCGGTACGCGACGCTCTCGCGCTACCTCGAGCGGCGCGGGAGCGTGGAGTGGGTGGTGGGGGAGCTGCGGCGCGAGTCGGCGTCGTGACGCGGTGCGTCAGTCGCAGCTGCCCCAATCGCCGAGCATGACACCCAGGTCCGCGCCGTCGACGATGCCGTCGGCGGTCAGGTCTGCCGCACAGCTGGTCCCGGATCCGCATGGGCCCCATGCGCCGAGGAGCAGACCGAGGTCGTCACCGCCCACGGCGCGGTCGCCGGTGAGGTCGGTCGGGCAGGGGCAGGGGTCGCATGACCCGCATGACGCGGGCGGGCAGCCGTTGCTGCACGTCCCGGTCGTCGCGGGACATTGATCGCAGCCATCGTGAACGCCGTCCTGATCAGAGTCGGGCCAGCTCAGGGGTATGACCAGCGAGAAGGCGCCTTGGCTGATCGAACTGTCCGCGCGTCGAACCGAGGCGCCCATGTTCAGCCACACCAAGGCGGGGGTTGTGACGTACAACTGGGCCACCAACATGCCGGAGTTCGAGGCGGCCGCGGCCGCGTTCGAACCGCCGACCCGGATCGCACCGAGGCTCGCCAAGCTCCGTGCAGGGCTCGACATCCCCGGGAGGTACCAACCGGGACTTGCGGGGATCTGGGTCGTCCATTCGCTGCCGAACGCGATCACGGTGTTGCCGTTGGCTGTCCACGCGCCCGTCGTCGTGTTGAGGCTGCCGCCGATGGTCAGGAAGCTGTCCAGCGTGGTCCAGCTTTGGCTCCCTGCAGGGGCGAATGTTGATTGCGGCCCCGGGCCTTGGATGAAGACGCCTCCCGGGCAACCGCCAATCGTGACCTGAGATTGGGGTCCCCCGTACACGTTCAGCAGGACGTCCGACGAACTGTTGGTCGCCGCGAACACATTGATGAGGTAGCCGCCGGGGACGTTTCGGCTCGTGAGGGTCCACCCAACAAAGTCCGCGGCCGCTGCGTGCGTCGCCGCGGCGACCGCGAGGATCGCGAGTGCTCCTCGTGGCATGATCGGAATGCTCATCCGCAACTCCCCCAGTCGCCGAGCAGCAGCCCAAGGTCCGCCCCGTTGACGGTGCCGTCGCCGTCGAGGTCGCCCACGCAGCTCGAGCCCGTGCATACGCCCCACTGGCCGAGCATCACGCCCAGGTCCACGCCGTTGACGAGCCCGTCGGCGTTGAGGTCGCCGGGGCAGTCGCAGACGACGTTGCCGCCGCCGTCGATCCAGCGCCCGGCCACGTTCGGCCGCGGCAGGTTCGCGCAGGCGTTCGTGCCGACGAGGGTCACGGTGGGGGGAAGCGACAGGGTCTCGGAGATGCCGATGCCGCCCTGGGTCACGAGGGCGGAGTTGCCCGTCACGGTGCACGACTCCATGCGCAGGATCGCCCCGGGCGCGCCGATGGCGAACCACGAGACGCCGCCGATCAGGTTGTTGCTGACGTTGTTGCGCACGGTGACGCGGGTGAGGATCGGGGCGCCCTGCACCAGGTGCGCGCCGCCGCCTCGGGCGTTGCAGAAGTTGTTCTCGATGACGGTGTCCACCACGATCGTGGAGCACGCGTTCAGCTGCAGCCCGCCGCCATCCGAGCTCGCCGAGTTTCCTCGGATGGTCGTGTTCGAGATCACGCCCGCGCAGCTCTGCAAGTAGACGCCGCCGCCGAAGCCCGACGCATTCGCCTCGATGACGCACTGGCGAATCTTGGCCAAGCTGTTCGCGCCGTAGACGCCGCCGCCGACGAGGAACGTCGAGCCCGAAGGCTGCGTTCCCGAGGTGCCGCCGCGGACGGTCACGCGCTCGATCGCGGCGATGCCGGGCTCACCGCCCGTGAATCGCACGACGGACACGGGCTGGCCGCCGTTGCCCTCGATCACGGTCTGCGCGGCGGACACGCCTCGCAGCACGATGGGCTTGCCGTTGAACGCGATGGGTCCGGGGTAGGTGCCGGCCGAGAGCTTCACGATGCGCATCTCGTCGGCGGGCGCGGCGTCGATCGCGGCCTGGATGGTCGCGAAGGATCCTGGCACGGTGATGGTCTGGCACTCGTCGGGCTTGCCGTTGTCGTCGATGTCGACGGACGTCCCGTCGCCGATGTCGCAGGAGTCGGGGATGCCGTTGGCGTTGCAGTCGCGCTCGGCGCTCGTGGCGATGTCGCAGGAGTCGGGGATGCCGTTCCCGTTGCAGTCGAGTGCCGAACCGGACGCGAGGTCGCAGCTGTCCGGCTTCGCGTTCCCGTTGCAGTCCTGCGAGATGCCCGACGCGATGTCGCACGCGTCGAGGGCGCGGTTGCCGTTGCAGTCTCCGTCGGGCCCGACGCCCGTGTACTCGATGCGGATCGCGGTGAGCCCGCCGGGCTTGCACTCGGTGGGGTCCACCGTCGCCGGGCACGCGACCGTGACCGTGAGCGCGTCGGAGTCAGCGATCATCGCGTTGAACTCCGCGGCCGTGAGCTGGATGGTGGCGCGGTCGGGCACCTGCGGGCACGACTGTCCGTCATTCACGAAGAACCGGCGCGGGGAGTCGCCACCGACGAAGACGTCGATGAACTCGTTCGTGCCGTTGAGGTCGCCCGAGACATCGACCGCCAGCCGGACCCCCCCGACCGCGGGCTCGAGCTCGGTGAAGGTGAACGCGCGCGGCTCGGCCCCGCTCGGCGGGCCGAGATTCTCGGTGGCGCGCGCCACGGGCACCGCGCCCTCGCACGTGTCGGGGACGCCGTTGGAGTTGCAGTCCGTCACGCGTCCCGTGGCGACCTCCCAGGTGTCCGGGAGGTCGTTGTCGTCGCAGTCGCCCTCGCACGAGTCGGGGATGCCGTTGGAATTGACGTCGGCGGAGAAGCCGGAGGCGATGTCGCAGGGGTCTGGCAGCCCGTTGCCGTTGCAGTCCGGCGTACCCTCGCATGCGTCGCCCTGCCCGTCGCCGTCACAGTCGGCTTGGTTGGGATTGGCGACAGAGGGGCAGTTGTCGGCACCGTTTGGGATCCCGTCGCCGTCGGAGTCGAGCGTCACAGTTACGCTGAAAGCGGCCTGGCTGAGCGTGCTGTTCGAGCGGCGGAGCGTGGCGCCCATGTTGGTGAACTTCACCATCTCGGTCGAGGCCTGCGCGACGTAAAACTGCCCGACGAGCATGCCGAAGGTCGCGGCGGCCGCGGCGGGGTTGGAGCTTGGGCCGCGAATGGCAGCAATCGGGGCCAGGCTTCGAGCCGGGCTCGACGCGCCGCTGAAGAAGGCGCCTGTGGCCGGGACGCGATTGGTGTAGGGGTTGGTGAAGCCCGAGGCGTTCGACTGCGTGTTGAACGCGTTGACCGTGGTGGCCTCGCCGGTGTCGGTGTCGGTGTAGGTCACGTTCCACGGCGGGTCGCCGGTGGTGGAGCCGTTGCCGGTCCAGGCGCTCGTGGTCGTGTTGAAGCTGCCGCCGATGGTGAGGAAGCTGTCGAGCGTGGTCCAGTTCTGGCTGCCCGAGGGAGCGAAGACGCTCTGAGCGCCCGCGCCCTGGAGGAATCCGCCGGCGGAGTTGGTGGTGATGCTGCCGGCCGAGGGCTGTCCCGCGGTGCCGCCGTAGACGTTCAGGATGGCGTCCGCGGAGTTGTTGGTGGCGGCGAAGACGTTGACGAGGTAGCCGCCGGAGACGGTGCGGACCGATGACGTCCATCCGACGAAGTCCGCGGCCGCGGCCGACGAGAGTGCGCATGCCGCCGTCGTTGCGATGATGCTCTTCATGGTGGCTGGTCTCCCCGGCGCGGCCAACTTGAACACTCGCCCGCCGGTCGCACGAAGGTAGCACGGGCCGCGGGCCGGTCCAAGCCGATTCCTGCATGGTTTGGGTTGTTTCGGCACTGCAGCAGCCCGTCGTGCCCCCTGCGCCGCGCGCGTAACCTCACCCGCCGCATGGCCGCCGCGCACCCTCCCGCCGCACAACCGGCGAAGCCCGTCCTCGACCCCGCCTCGATCCACGTCATCGTCGCCACTGACTGCGGCTCGACCACCACGAAGGCGATCCTCATCGAGCTCGTCGACGGGCACTACCGACAGACGCAGCGCGGAGAGGCGCCGACCACGGTCGAGGCGCCCTTCGCGGACGTGACGCTCGGCGTCACCAACGCGGTCACCGAGCTCCAGGAGCTCTCGGGCCGGCGGCTGATCGCCGACGACGGCACGGTCATCCGCCGCTCCTCGACCACCGATCGCGACGGGTGTGACGTCTACATCTCGACCTCGAGCGCGGGCGGCGGCCTGCAGATGATGGTCGCGGGCGTCGTGCGGCAGATGACCGCCGAGAGCGCCAAGCGCGCGGCCCTTGGCGCGGGCGCCATCGTGATGGAGACCATCGCGTCCAACGACCAGCGCAAGCCCCACGAGCAGATCCAGCGCATCCGCGAGCTGCGGCCCGACATGGTGCTCCTCTCAGGCGGCACCGACGGCGGCGACCAGAAGAAGGTGGTCGAGCTCGCCGAGCTGATCGCGCCCGCCAAGCCCCGCCCGCGCTTCGGCGGCGAGTACCGCCTGCCGGTGATCTTTGCGGGCAACAAGGACGCCGCGCCCGCGGTCGAACGCGTCTTCGGCAGCGGCTTCGACCTGAGCGTCGTCCCCAACATCCGCCCCACGCTCGAAGAGGAGAACCTCGGGCCCGCGCGCGACCGCATCCACGACGTGTTCCTCGAGCACGTCATGGCGCACGCGCCCGGCTACGACACGCTCATCGCCTGGGCCGATGCGCCCATCATGCCCACGCCCGGCGCGGTCGGCGACATCCTGCGGACCATCGCGCGCAAGCGCGGGATCAACGCGCTCGGCGTCGACATCGGCGGCGCCACCACCGACGTGTTCAGCGTGTTCGACGGCGCCTTCAACCGCACCGTGAGCGCGAACCTGGGCATGAGCTACTCCATCAGCAACGTGTGCGCCGAGGCCACCATGCCGCGCATCCTGCGCTGGGTGCACCTGCCGATGGACGAGCGCGAGCTGCGCAACCGCGTCAAGAACAAGATGATCCGCCCGACGACCATCCCGCAGACGCTCGAGGCGCTGGTCTTCGAGCAGGCGGTGGCGCGCGAGGCGCTGCGGCTCTCCTTCGATCAGCACAAGGCGTTCGCGACGAGCCTGAAGGGCGTCCAGCAGCAGCGCACCGTGGGCGACGCGTTCACGCAGCAGGCCGGCGGCGGCACGCTGGTCGACGCGATGAAGCTCGACCTCCTCGTCGCCTCGGGCGGCGTCCTGAGCCACGCGCCGCGCATGGAGCAGACCGCGCTCATGCTCATCGACAGCTTCGAGCCCGAGGGCTTCACCGAGCTCGCGAAGGACTCGATCTTCATGATGCCGCACCTGGGCGTGCTGGCGAGCGTGCACCCCGACGCCGCGATGGAGGTCTTCGAGAAGGACTGCCTGGTCCACCTGGGCACCTGCGTCGCGCCGCGCGGGCAGGGCAAGGCCGGCAAGCCGTGCTTCGCGTGGGAGCTGCGCGGCGCGAGGTCGGCGCGCGGCACGATGAACGTGGGCGACATGGAGCTGGTGCCCCTGGCGTACGACGAGGCCTGCGAGATGACCGTGACCCCCGAGAAGGGGTTCGACATGGGCGCCGGGCCCGGGCGCGCCGTCACGCGCACGGTGCGCGGCGGCACGGTGGGGCTGGTGCTCGACGCGCGCGGCCGCGCGATCGAGGTGCCCGCGGACGAGGCCGCCCGGCGCGCGACCGTCGCACGCTGGCTGCAGGCGCTGCGCGTCTACGAGTGAGGAACGACCCATGGCGAAGGCATTCACCCCCGGACTGACCGTCACCGCGCGCGCCAGCTACCGCGCGCGGCGCATCCTGCCGATCGCGGGCGAGGTGACCGTGAAGGCGGGCGACCGCGTGGAGGCCGGCACGGTGGTCGCGCAGACCTTCATGGACGGCGACGTGTTCCCCATGAAGGTGGCGAGCGCGCTGGGCGCGCAGCCGAAGGACCTGCCGGGACTCATGCTCAAGCAGGTGGGCGACGCGGTGCGAAAGGATGAGCCCATCGCGCGTTCGAAGGGCATCTTCGGCATGATGCGCACCGAGGCCAGGAGCACGGCCGACGGCGTGATCGAGAGCGTCGGCGAGTCGACCGGCATGGTGATGGTGCGGGGGCCGAAGGTGCCAATCGAGGTGCGCGCGTACGTGGCCGGCACCGTGGTCGAGGTGCTTCCCGGCGAGGGCGCCGTGGTCGAGGCCGCGGCCGCGCTGGTGCAGGGGATCTTCGGGATCGGCGGCGAGGTGCACGGCCCGGTCGCGATGGCGTGCGCGGGGCCCGACGAGGAGCTCGACGCCGACGACGTCACGCCCGCGATGCGCGGGTGCGTGGTGGTGGGCGGCGCGCGGATGACGGCGGCGGCCATCGCGCGCGCGCGCGAGGTCGGCGCGGCGGCCGTGGTCTCGGGCGGGATCGACGACCAGGACCTGCGCGACTTCCTGGGGCACGACATCGGCGTGGCGGTGACCGGAAGCGAGCGCATGGGCATCACGCTGATCGTGACCGAGGGGTTCGGCTCGATCGCGATGGCGGCGCGCACGTTCGCGCTGCTCGCCTCGCACGCGGGTCGCACCGCGAGCGTGAACGGCGCGACGCAGATCCGCGCGGGCGTGATGCGGCCGGAGATCGTGGTGCCGCTCGAGGCGGGCGGCGTCGCGGGCGAGGGCGCCGTGGTAGCGGGCGGCGCGACGGCGGGCGTGCTCGAGGTCGGGACGCCGGTGCGCGTGATCCGCGACCCGCACTTCGGCGTACTCGGCACGGTGGCGGCGCTGCCCGAGCAGCCCGCGGTGCTCGGGTCCGGCAGCAAGGCGCGCGTACTCGAGGTGGCAGTCGCGGGCGGCGAGCGGATCACGGTGCCGCGCGCGAACGTGGAGTTGATCGAGGGGTAAAAGGGTGTCCGGGGTAACCCCGTACGACTTTCCGTTGCGCCTCCGGCCGTGCGGTGCGGTGTGCGTGGATGTGCGCGCGTGTCCGCGATAAAGTCGTACGGGGTTACCCCGGACGTATTTTCCCGGTACACCACGCATCGTGACGCCCGCCGTCGCCATGCTCGCCGACGCCGCCCTCCCGGCCGAGAAGGCGTGGTTCGCCGCCGACAAGCTGCCGCTCCTGGCCGCGCTCGCCGTGGTGGTCGCGGCCGTCCTGGGCTCGATCGCGCTCGCGCGCGGCGGTCGCCCGATCCGCATCCGCCGCCTCGCCGGCCTCGACGCCGTCGAGGAGGCCGTCGGCCGCGCCACCGAGATGGGCCGCCCCGTCCTCTTCGTCCCGGGCATCCAGGACATGGACAACATCATGACGGTCGCCGGCGTCACCATCCTCGGCCACGTCGCCAAGGTGGCCGCCGAGTACGACGCCGAGATCGAGGTGCCTACCTCGCGCTCCATCGTGATGACCGCCGCGCGCGACACCGTGCAGGCCGCGTACCTGGCCGCGGGCCGCCCCGACAGCTACAACGCCGACCGCATCTACTACGTGACCGACGACCAGTTCGCGTACGTCGCGGCCACCAGCGGCATGATGGCGCGCAAGAAGCCCGCCGCGTGCTTCTACTTCGGCTGCTTCTTCGCCGAGAGCCTCATCCTCGCCGAGAACGGCAACGCCGTCGGCGCCATCCAGGTGGCCGGCACCGCCGAGACCGCGCAGCTGCCGTTCTTCGTCGCAGCCTGCGACTACACGCTCATCGGCGAGGAGTTCTTCGCCGCGAGCGCGTACCTCTCCGGCGAGCCTGACCAGGTGGGCACGCTGCTCGGGCAGGACGTGGTGAAGGCCATCGTCTGGATCACGGGCCTCGCGGCGGCGGCGCTCGGGACGCTCGCCGCGCTCCAGGGCCCCGACGGCGCGCTCCGGCCCTTCGTGTCCGCGGTGCGCGCGGCGATGGGGGGTGGCGCGTGAGCCGGTCGATCGCGGTGCTCGTCGCGGGAATCGCGGCCGTGGTGATGGTGCTGAGCAAGTTCATCGTGCCGATGGAGTCGGCCGAGACCACCGTCGCCGAGTGGTTCAACGCGGCCGCGGCCATCGCGTTCGTCCTCGGCGGCGCCAGCCTGCTGAAGATGAACCTGCTCACCATCAGCGCGCGCGGCCCGGGCTGGGGCTACGCGGCGGTGACGCTGGTGGCGTTCCTCGTCACGCTCGGCGTCGGCCTGCTCAAGGTCGGCGTCCCGCCGTCGGCGGCGTTCCCCGACCACCGGATGGGCGGCACGCCCGACGCCGAGGGCGGCGCGCTCTGGTGGATCTACGAGTACCTGATGAGCCCGATCACGGGCACGCTCTTCGCGATGCTCGCGTTCTACGTCGCGAGCGCCGCGTTCCGCGCGTTCCGCGCGAAGAACGCCGCAGCGGTCTTCCTCCTGGTGACCGCGTTCGTGGTGCTGCTCGGCCGCACGTACGCGGGCGTGTTCGTCACGTCGTGGATCCCGTCCGACGTCCCGTGGGTGTCGTGGCTGCGCCTCGAGAACCTGAGCGCGGTCATCATGTCGGTCTTCACCACCGCCGGCACGCGCGCGATGATCATCGGCATCGCGATCGGCGTCGCCGCCACCGGCATCAAGATCATGATCGGGCTCGACCGCAGCTACCTCGGCGCGGGCTCGGGCGGGGGGAACGGCTGATGGCCTCGCACGGCGGCACGCCCTCGGCCTTCGCGCGGCTCGACCGGATCGACCGGCGCTGGATCTTCCTCGCCATGTTCGCGGCGGTCGCCGCGCCCATCCTGTGGGTGGGCGTCACGGGCAAGACGTTCCCCGAGGCGCCGACCCCCGCGGTGCAGGGCGCGTTCGACGCGGTGGAGTCGCTGCCCTCCGGCGCGCGCGTCCTCGTCAGCATGGACTTCGACCCGGCGAGCGCCGGGGAGCTGCAGCCCATGGCGACCGCCATCGTGCGCCATTGCGTGCTGCGCGGGCACCGCATCTGCGCGATGACGCTGTGGCCCGCGGGCGGCCCGATCATCGACGGCACCATGCAGGACGTCCTCGGCGACCGCCCCGACTGGACCTACGGCGAGCGCTGGGTGAACCTCGGCTACCGCGCGGGCTTCGAGGGCGTGATGAAGCAGATGAACTCGCGCGTGTCGCTGGCCTACGCGACCGACGTGCGCCAGACGCCGCTCGAGGAGATCCCCATGCTGAAGGGGATCACGGGCATCGCAGACTTCGACCTCCTGGTGTCGATCAGCGCGGGGTACGCGGGCGCCAAGGAGTGGGTGCAGTACTCGGTGTCGCCGACGCTGACGGGCGCGAAGCCGCTCAGGTTCGTCGCCGGCAGCACCGGCGTGCAGACGCCGCAGCTCATCCCGTACTACCCGAACCAGATGGCCGGCATCCTCGGCGCCATCAAGGGCGCGGCCGAGTACGAGTACCTCGTGAACGAGGCCGTTCGGAAGGCTGACCCGGCCGCGGTGGTGCCGCCCAAGTTCCAGGAGGCGCAGCGCCGCATGGCGCCGCAGCTCTTCGGGCACGTGCTGATGGTGGCGCTCATCGTGCTCGGGAACGTGGTGTTCTTCGGCCTTCGGGGCCGGGAGTCGCGCGCATGAGCCAGTTCCAGGGAACGCCCGGCTCGTCCGTCGACCCCGCCGTCGCGCGTCGCGCGAACCGGCTGATGATCGCGGTGCTCGCGGTGGTCGCGGCGCTCCTCGTGGTGCGTGCATGGGTGGGCACCGAGGTCGGGAGCGGCGCCGACGCACAGGTCGTGCATGGCTACGGCATGGTGTTCGTCGAGGCCAAGGGCGCGGGCCACGTGCAGGTGCCGGCCGCCGATTGGGCGCAGGCCGTGGCGGCCGACCCAGAGCAGCAGCGCGTCACGGTCAGCTGGCCGCGCACAGTGGGCGTGTGGGCCGCCGCGCTCATGACGCTCGCGGTGCTCAGCTTCCTGTGGCGCGACAACCCGGTCTACAAGCTCGCCGAGAGCGTGGTGGTGGGCGTCAGCGCGGGCTACGTGATGTCGACCGCGGTGTGGTCGTCGCTCGTCGACCAGGTGTTCGGCAAGCTCGCGCCGGGGTTCACGAAGGCGTACCTGTCGCCCGGGCTCACGACCGTCGAGGCGGACTGGTGGGCGCTGGTGCCGCTGGGGCTCGGGATGCTGCTCCTGTGCCGGCTGTCGGCGCGGCTCTCGTGGGTGGGCATGTTCCCGCTCGCGTTCGTGGTCGGCGTCTTCTCGGGATGGCGCTTCGTGCAGTACGTCGAGAGCGACCTCCTCGCGCAGGTGGCGACGATGTTCGACCCGCTCTACGTTCCGGGCCCGACCGTGGCCGCGACCGTGGGCGGCACGCTGTGCGCGGTGCTGGTGCTCGTGGGCGTCCTGACCGTGCTCGCGTACTTCTTCTTCTCGCTCGAGCACAAGGGCCCGGTCGGCGGCGCCGCGCGCGTGGGCGTCTGGTACCTGATGATCACCTTCGGCGCGAGCTTCGGGTTCACCGTGATGGGCCGCATCGCGCTGCTCGCGGCCCGGTGCGAGTTCCTGTTCGACGACTGGCTGTGGCTGATCGACCCGGCCGGGAAGCACTGAATACGATCTACGCATGGCCGCCTCCCATGCGCCCCCCGTCATCGGCGTCACCATGGGCGATCCCCTCGGGATCGGGCCCGAGGTGCTCGTGAAGGCGCTGGCCGACCCCGCCGTCCGCCGCCTGGCGAAGTTCGTCGTCTACGGCCGCAACGAGACCCTCCTCGCCGCCGCCGACCGCGTGCGCGCGTCGCTCGACTGGTTCCGCGTCGACGCCGCGTCCCCCGGCGCGCAGGACGGGTCCGTGCTCGCGCCGCTGGTGCTCGACTACACGGCCGAAGGCCTCCTCGACGTCACGCGCCCGGGGCCCACGCGCTTCGGCGGCATCCTCTCGAAGGCGTTCGTCGAGGACGCGATCACCGACTGCATGCGGCCCGCCGGCGACCCGCGCCGCATCGACGCGGTGGTCACCGGTCCCATCAGCAAGGAGAGCTGGGCGCTCGCGGGGTTCAAGTGGCCCGGGCACACCGAGCTCCTCGCGTTCCGCACGAAGGCGAAGCGCCACTCCATGATGTTCAGCTCGCCGCGGCTGCGCGTCGCGCTCGCCACCGCGCACCTGCCGCTCATGGACGTGCGCAACGTCCTCACCATCGGCAAGGTGTACGACCCGATCGACCTCGGCCACCAGTTCTGCCGGCAGCTCGGGATCGCCAAGCCGCGCATCGCGGTCTGCGGCCTCAACCCGCACGCCGGCGAGAACGGCATGTTCGGCGACGAGGAGATCCGCGTGATCCGCCCCGCGGTCGAGGCCGCGCGCCGCATCGGGATCGACGCGCACGGGCCGTTCCCGGGCGACACGGTGTTCATCGGCGCCGCGGCGGGCGACTGGGACCTCGTGGTCGCGATGTACCACGACCAGGGCCTGATCCCCGTGAAGCTCCTCGGGTGGGACAAGGCCGTGAACGTGACCGTCGGGCTGCCGATCGTGCGCACGAGCCCCGATCACGGCACCGCGTTCGACATCGCGGGGCAGGGCAAGGCGAGCGAGGGCAGCATGAAGGCCGCCATCGAGCTCGCCGTGCGCCTGGCCGCCGCGCCGCGGTCCGATTGGTCGAGCCCGCACGCGCGGGGCCTCGCGGCGCCGGGTGAATCCGGTGCCCTCGCGGCCGACGAATCCGACGGACCATGACCGCGCCGCGCATCCTCGTCCTCTCGACCAGCCTGCACCCGCAGTCGCGCAGCCGCGTGATGGCGCTCGCCGCCCGCACCGAGCTCGACGCGCTCGGTGCGCAGACGTCGTGGTTCGACTGCCGCGACGTGCAGTTCCCGTACATGGACGGCCACTCGGCGGGCTCGCACGCGGCGACCGTCGCGCTGCGGTCGGCGCTCGGCGCCGCGGACGCGGTGTTCCTGGCGAGCGGCATCTACAACTTCGACGTCAGCGCGGTGGCGAAGGCATGCCTCGAGCTTGGCGGCAAGGCGTGGGACGGCAAGGTCGTGTGCATCGGCTGTGCCACGGGCAGCATGGTGAGCTTCATGGCGCCCATGGGGATCGCCAACAGCCTGATGCTCGACTTCCGCTGCGTGGTGGTGCCGCGATTCCCGATGGCGACGCAGGCCGAGATCGTCGATGGCGCGGTCGCCGACGCCGAGACGTCGCGGCGCATCCGCGAGGCCTGCGCGATGACCGTGCGGCTGGCGGGCGCGACGCGCGGGGCGTGAGCCCGGACGCATCGTCGGCGCCGGCCTGGCCGACGCCAGCTCAGGCCGTGCCCGGCTCCCAGCCATCCGGCGCCATCTCGAAGTGAGCGAACTCGAACGCGGGCGCGACCACGCAGCCGACCAGCGCCCATGCGCCGAGCGGCCGGGCCGCCTGCCAATGGCCGCGCGGCACCACGGCCTGGAACCGCTGGCCCGCCTCGATGTCGCGCCCGAGCACGATTCGCTGACGCGCACCGGTCGCGGGATCGGCGATCAGCAGTTCAAGCGCCTCGCCGTCGTGGAACAGCCAGTGCTCGTCTGCGTCGACGCGGTGCCATCGGCTCCGCTCGCCCGCGGGAAGCAGGAAGAGGATCGACGTACTGGCGCCTCGGGGCTCGTCGGGCGCGCGGAACGTCTCGCGAAAGAAGCCGCCCTCGGGGTGGCGTGCCAGCCCGAGGGCGGAGATCGTCTCCTGCGCGGTGCGGCCGCGGACGCCGGCGGCGGGTACGTCGCCGATCGTCATCGGCTCAGCGGATCTCGACCGTGCTGTCGTTGCCGAGCAGCTCGTAGACCACCTCGACCTCGCGGTCGTTGAGGCGCACGCAGCCCATCGACATCTGCTTGCCGACCGACGCGGGGTCGATCGTGCCGTGGATGCCGTAGCCCTGGAACCTCGCGGTGTCGGGCGTCGTGCCCTCGAGGCCGATCCAGCGCTCGCCGATCGGGTTCTTCGGGTCGTTCGCCGCGAACTTCTCGCCCGTGCGCGGGTTGCGCCACTCGGGGTTCACGAGCTTCGAGTTCTTCTTGACGCGGAACGAGCCGACCGGCGTGCCGTCGTTCTCGCCGAGGCC
>CAMDUT010000018.1 GCA_945877905.1 Phycisphaera mikurensis NBRC 102666
TTGGCCGCACGAGGCGGCGGGGGAATGAACGTCGCCGTGGGCTGGCCGACAGGACATCGGCGGCGCCGGTGGCTTCCGACGTGACCACGCGCACCTGCAGGATGCCCACGTCCTCGGCGACTCCCGCCACGTCCGCCCGGAAGTGGCGCTCGATCCACTCCGCCGCGAACCGGGAAGGCACGTGGACCTCGAGCGTGCCGTCGACGAGGCGGAGCGAGGTCGGCTCGGCGAACCACATCCGGTACTTGGCCGCGCCGATGCGGGCCGCGAGGCGGCGTTCGATGCTCTCGGCGGTCGGGAGGTCGGGGTTCGACGCGCGGGCGGCGGCCGGGCGCGCGGCAGTGGCTGGGGGCATCCGGTTCCTGCACTCCCCGGCGCCGAGGCGCCGGTCGTTGGCCGCACGAGGCGGCGGGGGAATGAACGTCGCCGTGGGCTGGCCGACAGGACATCGGCGGCGCCGGGCGGCGACGGAACGCACTTCGACGGGTTTGCGGATCGTCCTTGGTCCGGCCGGGAGCGGCATGGCCGCGGCCCGACGATCGACGGCCCGCCCACGCGGCAGCCAGCGGGATCCTCCCGAGGCCGGCACTCCTTCGGGGGCGCCCGTGGGGCGCCGCACGGGCGGCGAGCGTCGATTTCCCCGCATCCTGCAGGGCAGGGCGGAGAGTAGCGGCATTGAGCGCGCATGCAAGTTGACGGTTCGCGTTTCCCGGCCAGGCGCGAACGTAAGTGCGCATCGCGCGGCGGCTTCACGCGATCAATGAAATGTCATCCACCGTCCGCGAGCGGCCGTGCGCGTCGGATGTGGACAATCGACGTCGCTTGACACCGTGCGCGCGCACCCGTTAGGCGCGGAACGACGTCACCCACGCGTCGCGCCTGCGCGTGGCGACGAACCCGGCACGCGCGTACATGCGCGTCGCAGGCACGTTGCGCACGTCGACCGCGAGCGACACGGGGGCGTTGCGGCGCATCGCGGCGTCGCGAAGCGCCAGGTCGAGGAGCGCGGTGCCCAGCCCGCCGCCCCGCGCCCCGGGCACCAGCCCGAGGTAGATGAGCTCCACGTTGCGCGCATCCGAGTGGACCGACAGCAGCGCGACGCCCACGGGAACGCCATCCCGCCATGCGACGTGCCACGCGGAGGAGTCGTGCGAGGATGCGGCGAGGTGGCCTGCGAGCACGTCCGCGGGATCGCGCATCGCCGCGAGCCCCGGGCAATCCAGCGAATCCTCGGACGTGCGCGCGAGCAGGTCCGCCATCAGCGCGCGGTCGCGCGGGTCCCATGCGCCGACCCGGAAGCCGGCAGGGAGCGCGACGGGACTCCGTTCGCCCTCCCGCGCGGGGCGCTCGAGGTACTCAAGCGTGGCGAGGTGCCGCAGGCCTCCTGCGTCCATCGCGTGCGCGGCGTCGCGGTGGCCGGGTTCCGTGAGGGCCTGCACCAGGGCGATCCCTGCGCGGGCGGCCTGGTCATGCAGCGCGTGTCGGATCACCGCCGCGATGTCGTCCGCGTGCCCGCGATCCCGGGGCGTGCCCGCCACGAGCAGCGCGGTGCGCCCCGGGTGCGGGATCATCACGGCCGAACCCACGAACGCCGGGCCGCGGCAGCACACCCACGCCCGCTCGAGGTCCAGGCCCTCGCGCTGCGCCCGCCGCTCCATGTCCGCGGCGCGTGCCACGGTCCCGCCCAAGGCGAACGCCAGCGCCGCGGCGCGGTCCTCGGGTCGGGCGCGACGGCACGTCAGTTCCGGTGGCTGAGAACTGCGCCCGAACAGTCGCGGAATCGGCACCGGGTGAGCGTAACCGCCGCACGGCCGGATCCGTAGAATGAGGGTCATGATCGCCGTCGTCCGCATCGCTTGTGCGTCCGCGTTCCTCCTCGCCCCCGTCCTGGGGGTCTCGACCGCCGGCGCGCAGGATTCCGCCGCGCCCGCGCAGGCGCCCCCCGCGGCGCCCGCCCCGATCGCTCGCCCGCGCCCGGCCACCCCGGACGACCTCGAGCTGCGGCCGGGAACGCTTACGCTCGTGACCGACGACGCCACCGGCGACCGGTTCCTCGTGTTCACCTACACGGTGGCAAACAAGACGCCGCGCACCCAGCGGTTCACCCCCCGTTTCGAGTTGCTCATGGGCGACGGCACCATCCTCGAGGGCGGGAAGGGCGTGGACGTGGATGCCGGCGCGCGCATTCGCCGGGCCGCGGCCGGGCCCCGCGCGCTCGACCAGTTCCAGGTGATGGGCGACGTGGCCGTCGGCGAGCAGAACGCGAAGGAAGGCGTCGTGATCTTCCCGGCGAAGGGCGACATGAAGGACATGACCCTGTTCGTCTCGGGCACCAGCATCGCCATCGACCGCGTGCCAGACCCGAAGTCCGGCAAGGAGACCATCGTCCGCCGCACGTGGGTGCGCCACTACGGGATCAACGGTGCGGCCGACCCGCGCCGGTCGATCGAGGCGGCGTTCGACTCCACGATGGACGAGTGGGTCATGCGCTGAGCGCGTCGGCAGGTCGCTGCCGATAAGCACGGCCGCCGGCCCTCCGCTGGCGGGACTTGTGAGGTCCTCGGGGCCCCGCTACACTTCCCGACTCGGCATTTCCGTCCGAACTCGCAGGAGACTTTCGTCATGGCACACAAGAAGGGCCAGGGCTCGACCCAGAACGGCCGCGACTCGAACCCGCAGTTCCGCGGCATCAAGCTCTACGGCGGCGAGCACGCCAAGAGCGGATCCATCATCGTCCGTCAGTGCGGCACGCGCTGGAAGCCCGGCTACCTCGTGAAGTTGTGCAGCGACCACACCCTCATGGCGCTCGCCGAGGGCACGGTGCGGTTCCGCGGCCGGATGGTGGACATCATCCCCGCCGACCCGAGCACCCCGCGCCTGGCCATCGACCGCGCCTGAGCGCGTCGGCCGGTCCGCAACGAATCACCCGCCGCGCAGGTCGTCCGATCTGCGCGGCGTTTCTTCAGGGAGCCCCCGTGAACGCCTTCATCGATACCGCCGTGATCACCGTCCGCTCCGGAAAGGGCGGCGACGGATGCTCGCACTTGCGGCGCGAGAAGGACCGGCCCAAGGGCGGCCCCGACGGCGGTGACGGCGGGCGCGGGGGCGATGTCACCGTGGTGGCCGACCCGCATCTGGACACGCTGATCGAGTTCTCGTTCCGCGCCCACTTCTTCGCCCAGGACGGCGAGCGCGGCCAGCAGAAGAGCTGCCACGGCGGCGATGGCCTGGGCGTCGAGATCCGGCTTCCCGTGGGGTCCGCGGTGTACGACGCCGAGACCGGCGACATGCTGGTCGACCTGGTGCTCCCCGGGCAGCGCGCGGTGGTGGCCCCCGGCGGCGCGGGCGGGTTCGGCAACGAGCACTTCAAGGGACCGCTGAAGCAGACCCCGGTGGAGTCGACGCCCGGGGAGCCGGCCGTCGAGCGCCGGCTACGCATCGAGCTCAAGCTGATCGCCGACATCGGGCTGGTGGGCCTGCCGAACGCCGGCAAGAGCACGCTGCTGCGCGCCATCAGCCGCGCGAACGCGAAGGTCGGCGCGTACCCGTTCACCACGCTGAGCCCGCAGCTGGGGATCGCCGAGCTGGACCCGGAGCGTCGTCTCGTGTTCGCCGACCTGCCGGGCCTCATCGAGGGTGCCGCGCAAGGGGCGGGGCTCGGCCACGACTTCCTCAAGCACGTCGAGCGCACGCGCGCCATCGTCCACCTGGTGGACCTCGCGCCCCTTGACGGCGGCGATCCGGCCGAGAACTGGCGCATGATCCGGCGCGAGCTGCTTGAGTTCTCCGCGGAGCTCGCCGAGAAGCCCGAGCTGGTGGTGCTGAACAAGGTTGATCTCGTTCCGCCGGAGGAGCTCGACGGTCGCATCGAGCGGTTCGCGGGCGCCATTGGCATGGCGCGGGGCGAGCGGCCGGTGGCGATCTCGGGCGCGACGGGGCAGGGCGTGCGCCCGATGCTCGAGGCCGCGTGGTCGCTCGCCGAGCGCGGCCCGGTCCCGGCCTGGCGGGGCTGACCCCTAGCGGCAGAGCTCGAGGGAGCGCTCGAAGATCGCCGTCATCTGGTCGCCCCACGTGTCCGAGAGCACCAGTCCCGCGACCTGCGCGAGCAGCTCGCGCCGCTCCTCGAGGCGAACCACCGTGCCGCCGCCGGCGCGTGCGATCTCCGGGAAATGCTTGACCTCCTCCTCCTTGCCGGGGGGACGCGCGCTCAGGACGTGCGTGACGATGCCGGCCCTGCGCGCGGCGCGCGCGAGGTCGGCGCTGGCCCCGCCGAAGCCCGGGTGCGGAGGCGCGTCGCCGACCAGCACGAGGAACCGCTCGGCCTGCGGGCGCCAGGAGAACGACCCGTAGGCGAGGCGGAGTGCTTCGTGGACGAGCTCCGGTTCGTCGCCCCCGCCCGCGGCCGAGAGCTTCCACAGCCGTTCACGCGCCTTGGCGGGGTCGTCCGTGAAGTCGAATGGCATGGTCTTCCATTCGTCGCCCCGGTCGCGGTACCCGACGATGGCCACGCGCATGCCCGCCGTGCTTGCGTTGACGAACGCCATCAGGTCGTCGATCCCCGCCTGGGCCTGGGCGATCTCGGCGGACATGCTCGCGGTGCAGTCGATCGCGAACGCGAGGTCGACCGGCTTCGGGAAGAGCTCGTCGAGCGCGGTCACGAACGCGACGAAGCGGCCGTCCTCGAGCCGTGCGACGGGGTTCGGCGCCTCGCCCTCCGCCGCCGGCGCGAGCATGCCGCCGTCGATCCGCATCGAGCCCCGGTTGCGGTCGAGCCAGCTGCGCCACCTCCAGTGGACGCGCGTGTCGCGCGCGCCGGTCACCGCGGCGATGCGCGGGCTGAGCGCGCCGCCGTCGTCGCGGTCGAGCCGCGCGATCACGGACGCAAGCGTGTCCTTCGCGAACTCCTCGAGCTGCGGCGACGCCCGGCCCTGCGCCGCGAGCGCGCCGACGAGCTCGACCGCGAGCATGCGCCGCGACGGATCCGCGTCCTTGGCGAGGACCCTCGCGCCGCGCTCGATGCGATCGGCGTCGAGCGGCCATCCACACCGGAGCATGGTGCGCAGCACGCGGGGGTCCTGCTCGGAGGTCCCGAGCGTGGCCGGCGCGGGAAGGCCGGTCTTGCGGAGCGCGAGCACCGCGGCGCTTCGCACGCGGGGGTCCGGGTCGGCGGCCATCGCGGCAAGCCGCTCGCGTGCACCGTCGAGCCCCGGGCGCTCGAGCCGCATCGTGGCGGCCATCCGGCGAATCCAGCCCCCGTGGTTCAGGAGGGCCCGCAGCGAGGCCTCCGTGGGCGGGGGCGCCGGGCTGGTCGCCGGCGCGGTTGGCGAGGTGGGTGGGGGCGCCTGGCGAGTCTCGGGAACGACTGGCGAGGTCGGCGGGAGTTCCGGCGGCGCCGCGCCCGCCCCGGCAGGCGCATGCGGCGCCAGCGCGGCGACGAGGGCCAGCCACGCGGGAACGCGCACGGTCAGTCCCCGTGGGCCTGGCGAAGGCGGGGCGAGAGCCTGAGCATCAGCTGCACGCGCTCGAACTCGTCGACCCACCCCGCGAGCGTCGCGGCGGCCTCGTCGGCGGGCACGGCCGCGCCGGGCAGCGGGCAGACGGCGCCGAGTTGGCGCGCGGCCATCGCCCGGTAGCGGGCGAGCGTGCGGTCGCCCATGAGCGAGCAGAACTCGAAGTCCTCGGCGCACCAGACGACGGTGGGCACGCGGGTTCCGGCGTTGATCCGCAGCCTCGCCGCGAGGTCGGCGTGGTCCGCCTGCTCGAGGAACCGCACGTCGGCGGCGGGGCACGCCTCGCCGATCGCGCCGAGCATCGGGCACTGCACCGCGCAGTCGCCGCACCATGCGCCGGTGAGGACGAGGACGTTCATCCGTCGCGTGAATCCCGCGAGCATCGTGCGGTGGCCCGGATCCACCCGCGCGGCGTCGAGGTGGTGCGTCCATCCCGCGGTGCGGCTTGCGTGGGCGCGCAGGTAGTCGGGCCAGCGGAGGCCGGCTGCGTGCGCCGCGGACCAGGTCTCGGGGTCAAGCATCGGTGTCCTCGTTCGGTGCGTCGCCGGGCCCGATCGCGAAGAGCGGCATCGCGTCGCCGTCCGCGGGCCGGCCGCGCCCGCCGCGCGCGCGAGGCGCGGTCTGGACCTCGAGCGTGCCGAGGATCTCCTGCGCGCGCGCGACGACGGTGCGCGGGATGCCGGCGAGCTGCGCGACGTGGATGCCGTAGCTGCGGTCGGTGGCGCCCGGCAGGATGCGGTGCAGGAACACGACGTCGCCCTTCCACTCGCGCACGGCCACGTGCAGGTTCCGCACGGACCCGGGCCGCGCGCCGAGCTCGGTGAGCTCGTGGTAGTGCGTGGCGAAGAGCGTGCGCGCGCCCGCGGCGGCGAGGTGCTCGGTGATGGCCCACGCGAGGCTGAGGCCGTCGAGGGTGCTGGTGCCGCGCCCGATCTCGTCGAGCGCCACGAACGACCGCCGCGTCGCGTGGTTCAGGATGCGCGCGGTCTCGGTCATCTCGACCATGAAGGTGGACTGGCCCGAGTGCAGCTCGTCGCTCGCGCCGATGCGGGTGAAGACGCGGTCGGCGAGGCCGACGACGGCGCGGTCCGCCGGAACGAAGCTCCCCATGTGCGCGAGCATCACGATGAGCGCGGACTGGCGGATGTAGGTGCTCTTGCCGGCCATGTTCGGGCCGGTGATGAGGGCGAGCGTCGCGGGCTGGTCCGTCGAACCCAGCTCGACGTCGTTCGGCACGAACCGTTCCCTGAGGATGACGTCGAGCACCGGATGGCGTCCGCCCTCGACGTGGAGCACGGGCTCGTCGACGATCGAGGGCCGCGTCCAGCGGAGCCGGGCGGCGGTCTCGGCGAGCGACGCGACGGCGTCGAGCCCGGCGACCGCGTCGGCGAAGCGCGCGAGCGCCCCGAGCTGCGCGCCCGCCTCGGCGCAGAGCTCCTCGAAGATGGCTCGCTCCCGTGCGATGGCCCGCGACTCGGCGGACAGCACCTTGTCCTCGAACTCCTTGAGGTCGGGCGTGACGTACCGCTCGGCGTTCCGGAGGGTCTGCCTCCGCGTGAAGGCCGCGGGCACCTTGGCGACGTGCGCGTGCGTGACCTCGATGTAGTAGCCGAAGACCCGGTTGTAGCCGATCTTCAGGCTGGGGATGCCCGATTCCGCGGCGAGCCGCGCCTGGTAAGCGGCCATCCACTCGGTGGCGTCGCGTTGCAGCGAGCGGCATTCGTCGACAGCGTCGTCGGCGCCGTCGCGCACGAGGCCGCCGTCGCGCAGGTGCGCCGGCGGCTGGTCGACGCAGGTTCGCCTGATGCGGTCGGTGACGGCGGCCACGGCCTCCGCGGACCCCTCGAGCGTGCGCCGCGCCTCGGCGAACGCGGGCACGGAGCCGAGCGCTCCCGCGATCCTCGGCGCGAGCGCGACCGAGCGCCCGAGCGCGACGACGTCGCGCGGCGTCGCGCGACCGAGGGCCATGCGCCCGGCGATGCGCGCGACGTCCTGCACGCCGTCGCATGCCTCGCGGAGCGCCTCGAGCGTGCCCTCGTCGGCGACGAGCGCGGCCACGGCGTCCTGGCGCGCGCGGATCGACGCGCGCTCGCCGAGCGGCGCGCAGGTCCATTCGCGCAGCAGCCGACGTCCCATCGGCGTACGCGCGCGCTGGATGACCGACAGCAGCGTTCCCTCGGTGCCCCCCGTGCGGAGGGTGCGCTCCACCTCGAGGCTGCGGAGCGTGGTCGCGTCGAGGACGAGGTGCGCCGAGGTTCCCCCGCGCCGCGGTGGGCGCAGGTGCGCGAGCGGCCGCCCCGGGGGCGGCGGCGCACCGGGCTCGGTGCCGACGCCGCGCTGCGCATCGAGCAGGTGGCGCAGCAGCGCGCCGGCCGCGGTGGTGCACGGGTCGTCGTCACGGAGGTCGAATGCCTCCAGCGTGCGCACGCCGAAATGCTCCTTCAACAGCGCCGCGGCGTCCTGGGCGCGGAACATCCAGGTTGGCCCGTGCACGGTGGCGCACGAGGACGCCGCCGGGACCGGCGCGCCGGGGCGGCTCTCCGAGCCTGGCGCACGCTCCGGAAGCAGCAGCTCGCTCGGGGCGAGCCGCGCGAGCGCGTCGGGAAGGGCGGATGCCTCGCAGTCCTCGACGGTGAACTCGCCGGTCGAGAGTTCGATGGCCGCCACTCCCGCCCGGTCTCCGGCCTCGCACGCGCATGCGATGCGGTTGGGTCGCGCATCATCGAGGAGCGACTCGTCGACCAGCGTGCCGGGCGAGATGACGCGCGTGACCCCGCGCTCGACGACGCCCTTGGCCTCGGCCGGGTCCTGAAGCTGCTCGCACACGGCGACTCGGTGGCCTTGCTCGACCAGGCGCCGCAGGTAGCCCTCCACCGAATGGAACGGAACGCCCGCCATGGGCTGCCCCTTGGTGCGCTCGGTCAGCGTGATCCCGAGTGCGCGGTGGGCGGTCACGGCGTCCTCGTCGAACAGCTCGTAGAAGTCCCCCATGCGGAAGAGAAGGAGGCACCCGGGGTGCTCGCGCTTGAAGCGGTCGTACTGCCGCATCGCGGGTGTGTCGCGGTTGTAGGGCCGCGCTGCGGCCTCGGCGACGGGTTCTCCGGCGGACATCACGCGCGATGGTACGAGCCACGGCCGCCCGGAAGCGAACCGGCCCGCCCCAACGGGGCGGGCCGGCGAGTGGAGTGGATGAGGATCGAACTCACAACCTCCTCGATGCGACCGAGGCGCTCTTCCAATTGAGCTACCACCCCAGCGGTCGAACGAAGCAGTGTATCGGCCCCCATGGCGGGCGGCAAGGTGCCGGACCCCCGCGGGGCGGCCCGGACCGGGCCCGCCGGGCGAGGGGTATCGTGCGAATTCGTCGCCCGGCGCGGCCGCTGGCGCGGCGCCGAGCCCGCGCCGCCGGACCATGACACCCTCCGTCACCCTCGCCGTCTTCTGCGCAGCAATCGTCGCCGCCTCGCTCCTCGGGGGCGCGGTGCCGCTGGTGGTGCGCCTCACGCACCGCCGCCTCCAGTTCGGGCTGAGCTTCGTCTCGGGCGTCATGCTGGGCGTGGCGCTCTTCCACATGCTGCCCCACGCGTTGATGGCGCGCATGGAGTCCTCGGCCGGCGGCGATGCGCACGGGCACGGGATGTTCGATCCGCTGATGCTTGCGGTCGCGGCCGGGTTCGTCGGGATGTTCTTCCTCGAGCGCTTCGCGCACTTCCACCAGCACGAGGTTCCCGAGCCCCCGTGCGACGATCCGGGCCACGGGACGCCGGGCCACGAGCATGCGCACGGCGCGGGGCATGGTCACGGGTGCTCGCACGGCGCGGGCCACGGCGGCGGCGTGGGGCGGCTGACCTGGGCGGGTGCCGCCGTGGGCATGGGTCTCCATTCGCTGCTCGAGGGCGTGGCCCTCGCGGCCAGCGTGTCGGCGTTCGCGGCCGAGGACGGCAGCGCGGCGCTCGCCGGGCTCGGCACGTTCCTGGTGATCCTGCTGCACAAGCCCTTCGACGCCATGACGGTCTCGACGCTCTTCACCGCAGGCGGCGGCGGGCGCGGGCGTGCGCTGGCGGTGAACGCCGCGTTCGCCCTGCTGGTTCCCGTGGGCGTCTGGCTGTTCCGCGCGGGCGCGACCGCGGCCGGCGGCGTCGAGACCGCGGTGCCGCTGGCGCTCGCTTTCAGCGCGGGCACCTTCCTGTGCATCGCGGCCGCGGACATCCTGCCCGAGGTGCAGTTCCACCGCCATGACCGCGTCGGGCTCTCCGTGGCGCTCGTGCTCGGGGTGGCCCTCGCGCTCGCGATCGGGCGGCTCGAGGCCGCGTCCCACGCCGGTCACGAGGGGCATGACCACGCGGCGGTCGAGCGTGCCGTGGGCGACCATTCGGACCACGACCATTCGGGCCACGACCACGCCGGCCACGACCACGCCCCGGGCGACGGCCATTCGCACTGACCTACACTTCGCGCCCCATGAGAGCCGAACGCGTCCTCGCCGAACTGAACCGCCTTCGCCAGGACCTCGACAAGGACCCGAGGGACCCCGAGTGGTTCACCCTCCACCACGTCTTCTGCTTCGTCTCGTACAAGATGGCCGACTTCCAGAAGTACATCGACGAGAACGTGAAGCCCGGCGACGAGCCCGACTTCGACTGACCCCATGCCCGACTACAAGAGCACCCTCAACCTCCCGAAGACCGAGTTCGCCATGAAGGCGAACCTGGCGCAGGCCGAGCCGCAGACCGTCAAGCGATGGCAGGAAGAGGGTCTCTACGCCGAGGTGCAGGCCGCGCGCGCGGGCGCGCCGCTCTTCGCGTTCCATGACGGCCCCCCGTACGCCAACGGGTCGATCCACCTCGGGCACCTCCTCAACAAGGTGCTGAAGGACATCGTCGTGCGCGCGCGCATGATGGACGGGATGCGCGTTCCGTACGTGCCGGGCTGGGACTGCCACGGCCTGCCGATCGAGCACAAGGTGGTCACCGAGATGAACGAGAAGGGGAAGCTCCAGAAGGTGATGGAGCTGCCCGACGACCAGCGCAGGATGGTGATCCGGCGCGAGTGCCAGGCGTACGCCGAGAAGTTCGTGAAGCTGCAGTCAGGGCAGATGCAGCGGCTGCTGACCCTCGCCGACTACGCCGACCCGTACCTCACGATGAAGCCCGCCTTCGAGGGCGCGGTGCTCGAGGACTTCGCCGACCTCGTCGAGCAGGGCCTCGTGTCCCGCGCGCTCAAGCCCGTGCACTGGTCGATCGCCAACCGCACCGCGCTCGCCGAGGCCGAGCTCGAGTACGAGGACCGCGAGGACCTCTCGGTCTACGTCGATTTCGAGGCCGAGGACCGCGAGGCCGTCGAGCGCGCGTTCGGGTGCGAGCTCGACTGCACGCCGAGCTTCACCATCTGGACGACCACGCCCTGGACGCTTCCGGCGAACCTCGCGATCGCCGTGCACCCCGACCACCGCTACTGCGTGGCGGAGGTCGACGGCAACCTCGCGATCATGGCGTGCGACCTGCTCGCCAGGGTCACGAAGCTCGCCGGCAGCGAGAAGGTGCGCGTGGTCGCCGAGTGCGACGGCGCGAAGCTGGTCGGGCTCGCCTACCGGCACCCCTTCTGCGACCGCACGGGCCGCGTGGTGGCCGCGGACTACGTCACGCTCGAGGACGGCACGGGCCTCGTCCACACCGCGCCCGGCCACGGTGCCGAGGACTACCGCACGGGCCTCAAGGAAGGGCTGCCGACCTACTGCCCGGTGCGCGACGACGGCACCTACGACGACACCGTCCCGGAGTGGCTGCGCGGGATGTCGGTGTGGGACGCCAACCGCGAGGTCACCGAGCGGCTGCGGCAGAGCGGCCACCTGTACCACGACCACGTCTTCACGCACTCATACCCGCATGACTGGCGCTCGAAGACGCCGGTGATCTTCCGCGCCACCGAGCAGTGGTTCATCGGGGTCGACCGCCCGACCCGCCGCGACGGCCGCAGCCTGCGCGCGCTGGCCCTCGACGCCACCGGCAAGGACGCGGCGCAGGGCGGGGTGGACTTCGTGCCCGCCTGGGGCCGCAACCGCATGCGCGGCATGCTCGAGAGCCGCCCGGACTGGTGCATCAGCCGCCAGCGGGCCTGGGGACTGCCGATCCCCGCGTTCCGCACCGGTTCGGGCGAGGTCCTCCTCACCCCTGCGAGCGTGCGTGCCGTCGCGAAGCGCTTCCGCGAGAAGGGCAGCGATGCCTGGTTCACCGAGGGGCCGGCGGAGCTGCTCTCCCACTGGGACGCCGCGACCGACCCGGACGCGCCCGCGGGCACCGACCGTGCGACGCTGACGAAGCTCTACGACATCTTCGACGTGTGGTTCGAGTCGGGCTCGAGCTGGAACGCGGTCCTCCGCGAGCGCGGGCTCGGGTACCCGGCCGACCTGTACTTGGAAGGGTCCGACCAGCACCGAGGCTGGTTCCAGCTGAGCCTGCTGCCGGCGCTCGGCGCCACCGGCGTCCCGCCCTTCAAGGCCCTGGTGACGCATGGGTTCATCGTCGACAAGGACGGCCGCAAGATGTCCAAGTCGATCGGCAACACGATCGAGGTCGAGGACCTCCTGAAGCAGGTCGGGGCCGAGGTGTGCCGCTGGTGGGTCTCGAGCGTGCCGTTCGAGGGGGACATCAAGGTCGACATGTCGTTCTTCGCGACCGCGGGGGACGGGTACCGCAAGGTGCGCAACACCCTCAGGTACCTCCTGAGCAACCTGTACGACCACGTGCCGGCCGGGGACGAGGCCGCGCAGGCCGCGCGCACCGACCCGCGCTCGATCGACGGATGGGCGCTCGGCGAGTACGCGAAGCTGCAGTCGACGGTGCTGGCCGCGTACCGCGCCAGCGACTTCCGCGCCGCGCACGTGGCGCTCTTCGACTTCTGCAACGCGACGCTCAGCGCCGAGTGGTTCGCCGCGACCAAGGACCGCCTCTACTGCGACGCGGCGGGCAGCCCGCGCCGGAAGGCGACCCAGCGGGCGATGAACGTGGTCGCCGAGGGCTTGATCCGCATGCTGGCGCCCGTCCTGCCGCACACCGCCGACGAGGCGTGGCGCGCGCTCAAGGGCGCGGGCGCGCGCAGCGTGGCGTTCGAGTCGCACGTCCCGTTCGCGTTCGCGGCGGACCCGGGCTGGGCCGCGGTGTTCGCGGCGCGCGAGGGCGCGCTCAAGGCGCTCGAGGACGCGAAGTCCGCCGGCATCGAGAACCCGCTCGACGCGGGGCTCGTCATCCCGGACCCCCGCGGCGAGCTGGCGCCGTTCGCGGCCGAGCTCGCGGACCTGATGGGCGTGAGCCGCGTGCGGCTCGACGCGGGCGCGTCGTCCGTGAAGGTCGAGGACCTGCGCGAGGAGCCGCGATGCGAGCGCAGCCGCAAGCGCGACGGCACCGTGCGGGCCCGGTCGGACGGCGGGATGCTGAGCGACCGCGACGCGGCGGCCGTCGGGGTCAGCTGACCTTCGAGCCCGGCTTCACCGGCTTGTCGACCGTCAGCACGATCACGTCGCGCTCGTCGGCGCCGGGCTTCGCGTCGCCCGCGGGGGCCGCGCCCTCGCGAAGGTCGCTCGCGGCGAGCACCATGCCCTGGCTCACCTCGCCGCGCAGCATGCGCGGCTCGAGGTTGGCGACGATGATCACCTGCTTGCCGACGAGCTGCTCGGGGGCGTACCAGGCCTTGATGCCCGCGCACACCTGGCGGCCCGCCGGCGTGCCGTCGTCGAGCGTGAGCTTGAGGAGCTTGTCGGCGTTCGGGTGCGGCACCGCGGCCTTCACGGTGGCCACGCGCAGGTCGAGCTTCGCGAACAGGTCGTAGGCGATGTTCGGCAGCGCCTCGGGCTGGGTGGCAGGCGCGGCGGCGGGCGTCGACGGGGCGGGGGTGGTCATGCGGAGGCTCCGGGGCGCGGGGCGCCCGCTGCGTGCGTTCGCTTGGTCAGAACTGGGGCGCGGGCTCGGCCATCACGCGGTCAGGCCCGTCGGGGTTCGCCAGCGTGAACCCGGCGCGCTTCATCATCGATTCCGTGCCGAAGAGGGCCGGCAGGTCGGGCTTCGGCTCGTCCTGCATGGCCGCCTGGGCCAACGCACCTCGCGCGGCGAGCCCGCGGTAGTCCTCGAGGAAGACGGTCGTCACCTTCGAGAGCCGGACGACGAGCACGGCGAACTTCGCCGGCACGGGCACCACCACGATCCGGTCGGCCTGCGGGAGCGTGTCCGCCGGCCGATCGGTCGGCAGCTCGACGGCCTTGCGGACCACGGCCGCGATCGCCTCGGGGTCCTGGCCCGCCTTGGGCAGCGAGCCCGCGAACCGGATGCCGTAGGTGCCGAGCATCTGCACGTCGGCGAGGTGCACCCCGACGGCCTTCTCGACCGTGGCGCCCCAGTCCTTCGCGACGTCGTCGAGGCCGCCCTCGGCGGCGCGCGCCGCGAGCTGGTCCTTCATCGCGGCGAGCTTCTCGTACCGCATCTCGCTGACGGCGTCCTTCATGACCGCGTCGCGGACCTCGTCGAGCGAGGCGGGGTCATGGGCGGGATCGGTCTCGGTGACCCGCCAGATGAACATGTCGTCGGTCGGGGTGCCCGCGACGGGTCCGATGACGCCGGGCTGCACCGGGATGCGGGACTCCGGGTCGAACTCGCGCATCGCGCGGATGGCCGCCGCGATCCGCATCGGCTTGCCGAACTCCGTGATCGTGCCGCGGCTCAGGGCGGGGTGTGCGTCGATCTCGGCGAGGGTCATCCAGTTCGTGCCCGTCGAGTCGATCGGCGGCAGCGGCAGCCCGAACCGCTTGGAGAGCTCCGGAGCGAGGGCGACGAGGGTTCCGGTGCCGGTCGCCCAGTCGGCCGGGAGCTTCGCGATGCCCGATTCCGACGGCAGGTCCTTGACCGACGCGCGGGTCCAGTCACGCACGAAGGAGCCGATCCGCTCGAGCTTCTCCTTCACGAGCCGGCGCTCGACGGACTCCCGGACCTTCGCCGCGTACGGCTCGAACGGCGGCGGGGCCATGCCCGGGGCGAGCTCCGCGGCCGGGACGCCGAACCGGGCCGGGTCTCGGCGGAACTCCTTGCGCAGCTCGACCGCGCCGAGCGCGGGGTCGCCGGAGACGGTCTTCACGAGGATCGACTGCGGCAGCGCGATCCACTCGAACTTCACGCGGTCGGGCCACTTGTAGCCGATGCCCCCCGGCCCGGTTCCGGCGAGCTTCGACTTGCCCTTCTCGAACATGGCGGTCAGGCGCTCGGCCGACGGCGGGTCCACGGGGACGAGGTCGCCGACGGTCGCCGCGTCGATCGGGACGACCTCGCACTCCACGTCGGCGAGCAGCTCGCGCGCGACGACGCGGCTGCGCGCATCCGAGAGTGCCCGGCCGCCGAGGGTGATCCCGATGAGGCGCTCCACGCCGCGCAGGTTGGCGAGCGTGTCGAGCACCACCGACGCCGGCTGCCGGGCCGAGCCCGCGACCTGCGCGAGCATCTGGTCGGGGGTGACGCCCCGCTGCGCCGCCGCCGCGTCGATGAACGCCTTGCCGTCGCCGGGGCCCCCGACGAGTCCCGCCGCGCGCGCCTCGCGCACCAGGAGCCACCAGTGCTCGGGGCTCTTCTCGACGCCGAGGCGGCGCGTGGTCTGGTCCTGGAGCATCTCGAGCACCGCGAGCTGGCCGCGCATGTCCGCGAGCTCGCCGAGCGTCAGTTTCGTGCCGTCCGAGAGCGTGGCGTAGACGGTGCCGCTGGATGCCGTGGGTCCCCCGCACCGCGTGACGAGCGTGGGGGCGAGGAACACCACGAGGAGCAGCATGCTCACCACCGCGAGGATCTGCTTGTTGTAGGTCTGCAGGTGCTTGATCATGGCGTGAAGCGGGGAGTCTACGGGCACGGCCCGGAAGCGGCCGGAGCGCGCCCCGGTGGGGCGCGCTCCGGCGAGGGGTCGGTGGATGTCCCGGCACGCGGCCGGGTCCCGATCAGCGGTAGAACTCGACGATCAGGTTCGTGTTGACGTCGAAGGGGATCTGGTCGGACGTCGGCATGGTGAGCACCTTGGCGCGGAGCTCGGCCGGGTTGACCTCGATCCAGCCCGGCACGACGTGGCCCTGGAGGCTCTCCATGTGCTCGCGGCACGTCTTGTGGAGCTTCTCCTTGATCGTGATCACGTCGCCGACCTTCACCGAGAAGCTCGGGCGGTCGACCTTGGCGCCGTTGACGCGGACGCTGCCGTGGGCCACGAGCTGGCGTGCGGCCCAGATGGAGCGAACGAAGCCCGCGCGGCGGACGACGTTGTCGAGCCGGCGCTCGAGGAGCTGCAGGAGCACCTCGCCGGTGTTGCCCTTCGTGCGGCCCGCTTCCTCCATGTACCCGCGGAACTGACGCTCCATCACGTTGTAGTGGTAGCGGAGCTTCTGCTTCTCGTCCTTGCGGATCCCGTACGGCTTCAGGCGCTTGCCGCGCAGGCCGTGGGGGCCGGGGGGCGTGAGCGCGCGCTTGGCGGTGTGCTTGGGAAGGTCGGCGATCGGAACCCCGACGCGACGCGAGAGCTTGACCTTGGGACCGAGATAGCGAGCCATTCGTTGACCTGGTGTTCCTTGATGAGGCCGGGCGGCGTGCCCGAGGTTCCCGCATGCGTTCCGCACGGGGGAACGAAGAAGTAGACCACAATCCGCGCCCCGACGCAACGGCTCGCGACCCCGGCCGGGTGCTTCCGGCTGCACGGATTCTCGGACACTTCAGTACGCCCGGCGCGCGTCGCCCGCGCGCCAGCGCAGGAACGCGGTGTTCAGCACGCGATATCCGCCCGGGGTGGGGTATTCGCCGGTGAAGTACCAGTCGCCGGTGAAGCGCGGCATCGACGCCCGGAGGCCGTCCACGGTCTGGTAGATGACGTCGAGCCTCCCTCGCCACGCGAGCTGCGGCGACCGGATGAGCGCGGCGACCTTCGCGCCGATCTCGGCCTCGGTGAATGGCTCGTAGATGGCGCGCACCTCGTTGCGCATGCGCTCCGGCGGGAGCTGCTCCTGCGCGCGGCAGCGGTGCTCGACCTCGTCCACCACGTGCGCCATGCCGCGCTCGGCGAGGAGCGCGACGGCGGCCTCGAACGCGATGAAGCGCCCGAGCTGGCTCATGTCGATCCCGTAGCAGTCGGGGTACATGATGGGCGGCGCGCTGCTCGCGATCACGATGCGGGCGGGCTCGAGCCTGGCCAGCATCGTGATGATCGACTCGCGCAGCGTGGTGCCGCGCACGATCGAGTCGTCCACCACGACCAGCGTGTCGCCGGGGCGCACGGTGCCGCGCGTGATGTCGTAGACGTGGTTGACCAGGTCCTTGCGGTCGACGTCCGCGGTGATGAAGGTCCGGAGCTTCTGGTCCTTGCTGGTCACCTTCTCGGCGCGCACGCGCGGGTGGGCCAGGCGCCTGATCTCGGCCTCGGTGAGCGTGCCGGCGCGCAGCAGCTCGCACATGCGGTCGGCGGCGCGCGACGTGGCCAGCCGCTCGACCTCCTGGAGCAGCCCGAGGTAGGCGACCTCGCTGGTGTTGGGGATGAACCCGAACACCGTGCGGTCGAGGTCCCAGCCGACCGACTCGAGCACGTGCGGCGCCAGGTTGCGCCCGAGCGCCTTGCGCTCCTCGTAGATGTCGGGGTCGTTGCCGCGGCTGAAGTAGATGCGCTCGAACGTGCACTGGCGCTCGGCGGCCTGCTCGAGCACCGGCTCGACCGAGTGCCGGCCGTCGGCCTTCATGACCAGCGCGTGGCCGCGCGGCAGCTCGCGCACGTCCCCGGGGCGCACGCCGAAGGCGGCGCACAGGGCGGGGCGCTCGCTCGCGACCGCGATCGCCTCGGGGGTCTCGATCCAGAACGCGGGCCGGATCCCCGCGGGATCGCGGAGGACGAACGCGTCGCCGTTGCCGACGATGCCGCCGAGCACGTACCCCCCGTCGAACCGTTCCGCGGCCTGCCGCAGGACGCGCACGAGGTCGATGCCCTCGCTGACCGCGTCGACCAGCTCCCGGCCGTCGAGGTTGCGGAGGCTGCCGGGGCCGCAGGTCGAGGCGAGGAAGTCGTGCTCGCGGTCGAGCGCGTGGCCGATCTTCTCGAGGATCACGCCCGTGTCGGCGTCGCCCACCGGGTGGATGCCGAAGTTCACGAGGCGGTCGAACAGCTCCCGCGAGTTCGTGAGGTTGAAGTTGCCCGCGAGCGCCATGCTGCGGCTGGGCATGCCGTGCCGCCGCACGTACGGATGGCACAGCTCGGCGCCGTCGCCGGAGTGCGTCCCGTAGCGCAGGTGCCCGAGCAGCAGCTCGCCGAGGAAGGGGATGCGCCGCTTGAGCTCCGTGGGATGGGTGTGCCGGAGCTCCTCGGCCGTCAGTCGCTGCGCGGGACCCATGGCCTCGGCGAAGACGCGCTCGATCGGCGATCGCTGCGCGGTGCGGACGCGCTCCATGAACTGGTCGCCCGCGGGCATGTCGCGACGGACGGTGGCGATGCCGGCGCCGTCCTGGCCGCGGTTGTGCTGCTTCTCCATCAGGAGGTAGAGCTTCCGCAGCGGCCACAGCACGTCCCCGAGCTCGGACTGGAACCACTCGAGCGGACGGCGGAGCCGGATCATCGCGAGCCCGCATTCGTGCTTGACCGCGTCGCTCATGGGCCGCAAGGCTAGCCGGGCGCACGACCCCCGGGAGGCGGGAAAACACGGCGCGCGGGCGCGCTCACGCGTCGAAGAGCGTGGCGTGCTCCATGCGCGCCGAGACCGCCACGGGCGGCGCGGGGCGGTCTTGCGCCGTGACCTGCATGCGCGCATGGAGCGCGGGCTCGGACTCGGCCCAGAGCCGCTCGACCAGCCGCGGGCAGTTGCACTGGCGCGAGAGGTGCACGAGCAGCACCGCCGACAGCGGGTGCGCGCGGTGGACGCGCGCGGCGAGCGCGAGCGCCTGCGCGTTCGAGAGGTGCCCCGAGCCGCCCATGATGCGGTCCTGCAGCCGCTGCGGCCGGCCGGAGGCCAGCTGCATCGCCGGGTCGTAGTTGCTCTCGAGGCAGAGGACGTCGGCGCCCGCGAGGAACTCGGCGAGCCCGCGCGTCTCGCGCCCGCAGTCCGTGGCGTGGGCGGCCACGCGCCGGCCCGAGCGCACGCGGAGGGCGGTCGAGCCGAGGTCGTCGTGCGGCATGGGGAACGAGTCGAACGACAGGCCCGCGAGCTCGAACGCCCCGTCGTACTCGTCGACCCACGAACGGTGCCACCCCATGGCGAGCACCGCGGGCGCGTGGCGGGCGCGAACGACCAGGCGCGGTCCTGCGAGGCCCCCGAGGGTGCGCTTCCACCCGTCGTGCAGGTGGTCTCCATCGGGGTGGGTGAGCACCACCGCGCGCACGTCGGCGGGCACGAGGCCCACCGACTCCATGCGCCGGCGCGTGTCGCGGGGCGAGAAGCCGCAGTCGACGAGCACCATGCCCGCGGGACCCGCAATCGCGGTGCAGTTGCCGGAGCTGCCGGACCCGAGGACGCAGACGGTGAGCGCGTCCGCGTGGGGCATGGCGCTCAGTCCTTCGCGGCGGCCGCGCCGCCGGTGCCGCGGCCCGCGCGGCCCAGGCCATGGCAGATTCCTCGCGTGGTGGACGTGATGAACGCGAGGCACTCGGCGACCGCTGGCCGTGACGCACGCTCAAGGAGCGCGGGAACCGCCTGCTGCGGCGTGCCGCCTGAGCGGTAGACGGTCTTGAAGCACCAGCGCACGTCGTGCACGTCCTCGGCCGTGGCGCCCGAGCGCCGCAGGCCGACGAGGTTGACGCTCGCGGCGAGGTTGTTCCCCGTGGCCATGAACCACGGCGGCAGGTCGAGGCCGAGGCCGATGGCGCCGCTCACGAACGAGCCCCGGCCGAGGCGGACGAACTGGTGGATGGCCGTGCAGCCGCCGATGATCACGCGGTCCCCGACCTCCACGTGGGCCGCGATCACGCATGCCGACGCGAAGATGCAGTGGCTGCCGACCGAGCCCCCGTGGCCGAGGTGCGTGTTGGTCATCCAGTAGTTGGAGTCGCCCAACTGCGTGGGCCTTGCGTCCGTGCCACGGTGGACGGTGACTCCCTCGCGGAAGGTGTTCCGGTTTCCGATGATGCAGCCTGCCCCCGCGGACTGCGGGTCGAAATCCGCTTCCTGCGGCGCGAACCCGATGCAGGCGTTGGGGTACAGCACGTTCCCGTCGCCGATCGTCACCGGGCCGTTCACGATCGCGCGCGCGACGAGGGTGCAGCCGGTCCCGATCCGAACGGGCCCGAGGGTCCCGAGGATGATGCACCCCGGGCCCACGACCGTGCCGGGGCCGATGGAGACATCCCCGTCGATGATCGCGGTGGGATGGACGGATGCGTCGGGGTGGACGCTCGCTCCGAACCGGGGTGCCCTCACGGATTGGCTCATCGTCACAGTGTATTCCGGCCGGATGCGGCCTCGTTCCCGGTGGCGGTGACCGAGGCGTTGGCGCCGTCGTGCAGCTGGCCCCGCCGCGCCCGGACCATGCCGTGGCAGAGCCCGCGCGGGCTTGCCTCGATGAAGCGGAGGAAGTCGTCGACCACGGGATCGCCTGCGCGCTCGCGAAGGCGCGGCAGCGCCTGGTGGGGGGCTGCGCCGGAGCGGTACAGCGCGTCAAAGACCCACTCGACGGACGTGACGTGGTCCGGGCTCGCGTGCGCGCGCCGGAGTCCCTCGTGATTCACGTTCGTGGCCGCGTTGATCGACTGGCTCACGAACCAGGGCGGAAGGCCCGTGGTGACTGCGCCCGTGTCCTCGACCACCGAGTCGTGCCCGAGGCGCGCGAACTGGTGCATGGCGGTGCGGCGGCCGATGGTGACGCGGTCCTCGATCACCACGTGGCCGCCAAGGACCGACCCGGTGCCGATCACGCAACCGTTGGCCACGACGCCGTCGTGGCCGAGGTGCGAGTTCGCCATCCATTGGTTGTCGTTGCCGATGCGGGTGGGTTCGGCGGTCTTGCCGCGATGCACAGTCACCCCCTCCCGGAACACGTTGCGGTGGCCGACGATGCACCCCGGCCCGGCGGTGGTCGCCGCGAAGCCGAGATCCTGCGGCGGAAGCCCGATGCACACCTGCGGGTAGAGCACGTTGGCGTCGCCGAGCGAGAGCGGGCCGCCGAGCGTGACGTTGGCGATCAGGCGGCACCCCGCGCCGACCGACACGGGGCCCACCGTTCCGAGCAGGATGCACCCCGGGCCGACCTCCGTTCGGGGGCCGACCTCGACGTCGCCCTCGAGCCACGCGTCGGGGTGAACCGTCGCCTCTGGATGGATCCGGATGCCGCGTGGCACCGGCATCGCAGGAGTGTCCATCAAGGGAGCATACGGGGGCCGGGCGGCCATTCCCGATGCTGGGGCTACCCTTCATGCATGTCCGCGCCGAGCCCACCTCGCTTCGACGTCGAGCACCTCGGGCGCATGCCGTACGGCCTGGCGCTCGAGGCGCAGCGCGCCGTGCACGCGCGCGTGCTGGCGGGCCGGGACACGGCCGGTCCGCACGTGGTGCTGGTGGTCGAGCACCCGGCGACGGTCACCGTGACGAAGCGCCCGGACGCCCCGGCGCACGTGCTCGCGTCGGCCGAGGCGCTCGCGGCGGCGGGCGTCGAGCGGTGCGAGACCGACCGCGGCGGCGACGTGACGTACCACGGCCCGGGGCAGGCGGTGATCTACCCCATCGTCGACCTGCAGCGGCTGGGGATCGGGATCCACGCGTACATCCGCGCGCTCGAGGAGGCCGCCATCCGCACGTGCGCCGCGTTCGGCGTGGCCGCGCACCGCGAGCCGGGGGCGACCGGCGTGTGGGCGGGCGACCCGTCGGCGGGCGCCGCGGGGACGCGCAAGATCGCGGCCATCGGCGTGCGCGTCTCGCGCGGCGTGACCATGCACGGGCTTGCGCTCAACGTGCGGCCGGACCTGGCGCACTTCGGGCTGATCGTGCCGTGCGGGCTGCACGGGCGCCAGGTCACGAGCCTCGGGCGGGAGCTCGGGCCGCGGTGCCCTGCGTTCGGGGAGGCGGCGGGTCGGCTGGCCTCGGAGGCGTGCTCGGCGCTCGCGGCGGCGACCGGCGCGCGCGCAGTCACTCGTCCTTGACGTCGTTCGTCCCTGACGTCACTCGTCCTTGAGCGAGAGCTCCTTGAGGAGCTCGGGCGTCAGGTCGATCTGCTCGGGGTACCTCAGGAACGTGCGCACCTGCACCTGCAGCATGGCGTCCGCGGGCGCCGCGCTGTCGAAGGGCTGCGCGGTGGGGACGAACCGCAGCACGATGTCCACCTTGAGGCGCTCGCACACGACGTCGACGGCCGCGGTCATCTCGCGGTAGGCCTTCTCGATCTGCTCGGCCTGGAGCTTCGACATCCGCTCGGCGGTCTCCTTGCGCCAGGCCTCGACCTCCTTGAAGAAGCCCTCGACCTCGGCGCGGCCCTGCTCGAACTCCGGGGCCTTCGGGTCGATGTCCTTGTACTTGGCCTCGAGCTCCTGGAAGCGGCGGCGGAACTCCTCGTCCTTGCCCTTGGCGGACTCCTCGAGCGACTTGCGCTCGTCCTCGAAGCGCTCGCTGCGCAGCAGGAGCTTCATGATCTTGTCGCTGTTCACCGCGCCGATCGACCACACGCGCTCGGTGGGGCGCTCGCCGAAGGCGACCTTGCCGTCGACCTTCCGCAGGGAGACCCCGTCGTCCGCGGGCGCGGCGCCCGCGAGGGCGGCCATCGAGGCGAGGAGCGCGGCGGCGGGCAGGGCGCGGGCGGCGAGGTTCATGAACGCATCGTAGCCGCGCCGAGGCGGCGTCCCCGGGGGCGCTCGCGGCGCACGGGCGGTCAGTCGCCTTGGTCGAGGATGGCCATGAAGGCCTCCTGCGGGATCGACACGGTGCCGATCTGCTTCATGCGCTTCTTGCCGGCCTTCTGCTTCTCGAGCAGCTTGCGCTTGCGGCTCACGTCGCCGCCGTAGCACTTGGCGATGACGTTCTTGCGCATCGACTTGATGCTCTCGCGGGCGATGATCTTGCCGCCGATCGCCGCCTGCAGCGGGATCTCGAACTGGTGGCGGTCGATCTGCTCCTTGAGCTTCTGCAGGATCTGGCGGCTGCGCTGCTCGGCGAAGTCGCGGTGGCAGATGAGGGCCAGCGCCTCGACGGCGTCGCCGTTGACGAGGATCTGGACCTTCACGAGGTTGTCCATGCGGTACGAGGTGATCTCGTAGTCCATGGTGCCGTAGCCGCGCGTGACGCTCTTCAGCTTGTCGTAGAAGTCGTAGATGATCTCGGCGAGCGGCAGCTCGTAGACCAGCATCTGGCGGTCCTCGCCGATCGCGACCTGGCTCTGGAAGATGCCGCGGCGCGCGTCGCAGAGCTTCATCAGGTCGCCGATGTTGTCGTTGGGGCAGATGATCTCGATCTTCACGATCGGCTCGCGGATCTCGAGCACCGTGCCCATGTCGGGCAGGTCGGCCGGGTTGTGGATCTCGATCTCGCTGCCGTCGTGGCGCAGCACGCGGTAGCTCACGGTGGGCGCGGTCTGCACGATGCTGACGTTGCCCTCGCGCTCGAGGCGCTCCTGGACGATGTCCATGTGCAGCAGCCCCAGGAACCCGCACCGGAAGCCGAAGCCGAGCGCCTCGGAGTGCTGGGTCTCGTAGGTGAAGCTCGCGTCGTTGATGTGGAGCTTCTCGATGGCCTCGCGCAGCGCCTCGAAGTCGGCGCGCTTGCCCGTGCCTTCCTCGTCGGTGGCGGGGTAGAAGTCGCAGAACACCATCTGCTTCGGCTCCTCGTAGCCGGGCAGCGGCTCCGCGGCCGGGTCGCTCTCGAGCGTGATGGTGTCTCCGACGCGCACGTCGGCGAGGCTCTTGATGCTCGCGCAGAGGTAGCCCACCTGCGCGAAGTTCAGCTCCTTCATCTTCTGCGGGAAGGGCGTGTTGCGGCCGAGGTCGGTCACGTTGAACGTGCGGCCCGAGCCCATCATCCGGATCTTGTCCCCGGTGCGGATGCGGCCGTCGAAGACGCGGATGTACACCACGACGCCGCGGTACTCGTCGTACTTGCAGTCGAAGATGAGGGCGCGCAGCTGCTTCATGCGCTCCTGCGGCGGCGGGGGCAGCTTCTCGACGATCCGGTCGAGGAGCTCGTTGATCCCGCGGCCGCTCTTGGCGCTCACCTGCAGGCAGTCCTCGGCAGGGAGCCCGAACACCTGCTCCACCTCCATCGCCACCTTGTCGGGGTTGGCCGCGGGCAGGTCGATCTTGTTGATGACCGGGATCAGCGCCAGGTCGTTCGAGACGGCCAGGTACGCGTTCGCGACGGTCTGGGCCTGCACGCCCTGGGTGCTGTCGACCACCAGGATGGCGCCCTCGCACGCCTTGAGGGCGCGGCTCACCTCGTAGGTGAAGTCGACGTGCCCGGGCGTGTCGATGAAGTTGAGCTCGTAGTCCTCGCCCTGGTACCGGTGCGTCACGGTGACGGCCGAGGCCTTGATGGTGATGCCGCGCTCGCGCTCGAGGTCCATCGAGTCGAGGAGCTGCGCGCGCGCCTCGCGCTCGCTGACGGCCTTGGTGGCCTGCAGCAGGCGGTCGGCCAGGGTGCTCTTCCCGTGGTCGATGTGGGCGATGATGGAGAAGTTGCGGATCCGCACGGCGAGTCCCGAAGTCTAGCCGTTCCCGCAGGTTGCGGCCCCGCACTCGGGGCAGGCCGCGGGCGCCCCGGGCCCCAGCAGGTGCCCGCAGGAGACGCAGGTGGGGTGGCCGCGCGCCGCGAGGGCCATGCGGACCAGCGGGACGTAGGTGCGCCGCATGGCCACCGAGAAGGCCACGTGCTGAAGGAGCGCGTACGCGGCCAGCATGGCGAGGCCGACGCCGAGCGCGGTCGGCAGCCGCGACGCCGGCGCCGCGAACGTGGAGGTCACCGCGACGACCGCGAACACGAGGAGCGGGACGGGAAGCAGCGAGATCCAGACGAACGTCCAGCACGCGCGCCAGTCGCGCAGCATCCGGACGTTCGCGTCCCAGTGCACCGCCACCTGGTCGCGCAGCGAGAGCCGCAGCGAGGGATCATGGAAGCGCGGCCACCAGTTCCAGTCAGCCATCCTTCACGGGCTTCGCCGGCGCGGGCGGGGTGGATGCCTCGGGCGGCGCGACGGGTGCGGCCGGGACCGCCGCGGGCGCCGCGGGAGCGGCCCCTGAACCCGTGCCGGGGGCGCGCAGCCCGGGTGCGGCCGAGGGCTCGGGCTTCGGGGCCTCGGGCGGGTGCATGAGGCGGCCGTTGGCGGTCTCGAGCGCGAACTCGCCGGCCTGCTCCTTCACGAGCCGCAGCCGCTGGTTGTCGATCGCGGGTGAGTCGGGCGCAAGCACCAGCACGTCGTTCTCCGTGTTCCACGCGCCCGAGTGCTCGGTGATGCCGCTCGCCGGCGCCGTGCGCCGCCACTCGTAGCGGCCGTTCTCGAAGACGAGGAGCTGCTCCGTGGGCGCCACCCACGCGCCCAGCATGTCGTCGGCCACGATGTGCGGCGGCATGGCCGACCAACGGAAGTCCGCGAGGCCGTCGCGCACCAGCTCGGTGGTGCCCGCGTCCTTCTGCATGTTCACGCGGATGCGCGTGCCCGGCTTCGCGCGGTAGGGCTCGAGGTCGAAGAACGCGTAGTTCTCGCGGCGCCAGGCGCCCACCTCCAGCGGGTACTTGAAGCGGTCCTGGCTCACCCACATCCGGTACGCGCCGTTGGGCGCCAGGTGCAGGAGCTCGCGCCCGTTGGACCACCACCCGACGATGGGCTCGGGCTTGGCGGGGTCGAAGTCGAGCTGCACCTCGTCCAGCTTGCGCGCGTTCTGCGCGAGGGCGCGGGGTGCGGGGGAGGCCGCGAGCGCCAGCACGGAGATGACGGCGATGCGCATGGCTTCAGCCTATACGCGGCCCATCGACCGTCGGTGCGGCCGGCACGCGGGAATCCGCCTGCCTGCCGGTGGCCTCAGGAGCGCACGACCGGCAGGATCACCTTGCGCTCGATGTCCGAGGTCGGCTGGGCGACGAGGTCGTAGCCGTCGCTTCCGACCACGGTGCAACGGACGAGCTCGCCCGCGGCGAGCGGCTCGCGCGAGAGCACGTAGGTGAGGCTGTCGATCTGCGGCGCCTGGTGGTACGAGCGGCCCACGTGGAGGGTGCCGCCCTCGGTCACCCCGGTGGTCGCGCGGCCCGCGGTGCGGCCAGCGGCCGGCCCGTCGACGAGCACGTCGAACTGCACCTTCTGCTCGGCCTGGTACGCGGCGTTCTCGAAGGCGATCTCCTGCTGGGCGAGCATGAGCTCTCGCTCGCGCTCGGCCTTCACCTCGTCTGGCACGTGGAGCGCGGGGTCGGCGTCCATGGTGCCGGCGGGCGTGCCCTCCTCGGGCGAGTAGCGAAAGACGCCCATCGCGTCGAAGCCGAACTCCTGCACGAAGTCGAGGAGCTCGGCGTGGTCGTCGGCGGTCTCGCCGGGGAAGCCGGTGATGAACGTGGTGCGGATCGCGATGCCGGGCACGCGCTCGCGCAGCTTCTCGAGGAGCTCCGCCTGCTGCTTCCGCGAGGTGTGCCGGCGCATCGCGGTGAGCATGCGGTCGGACATGTGCTGGAGCGGCATGTCGATGTACTTGACGACGTGCTCGAGCCGCGCCATCGCGTCGATCATGGCGTCGGTGAAGTTCGACGGGTAGGCGTACATGAGGCGCGCCCAGCCCGCGCCGTGCTCGGCGACCGCGCGGTCGACGGCCGTGAGCATGCCGACCAGGCCTTCGCCGTAGCCGATGTCGTCGCCGAAGCTCGTGGTGTCCTGGCCGATCAGGTTGAGCTCGAAGGCGCCGTCGGCGAGCAGGGCGCGCGCCTCCGAGAGGATGGTCTCGACGGGCTTCGAGCGCATCTTGCCGCGGATCGAGGGGATCGTGCAGAACGCGCAGCGCTGGTTGCAGCCCTCGCTCACGCGCAGGTAGGCCCAGTGGCGCGGCGTGAGGCGGAAGCGGTTCGAGTCGTCCTCGAAGTAGCCGATGCCCTTGCCGTCCTTGCCGTTGACGGTGAGGCCCGCGGTGGCGATGCCGCGCTCGGCCGCGGCCTGGAGCGCGTTGCCAGCGATCCAGTAGCGGGGCGCGTCGGTGCCCGCGGCGCCCGGGGCGGCGTTGGCGGCGCGCGCGGCGCGTCCGCTGACGGCGTCCATCACGTGGTCGCGGTCGAAGACGCCGATCATGGCGTCGATGCCGGGGGCCCACTCGAGCATCTTGGCGCG